>DMPC01000131.1:5398-6900 GCA_003456155.1 Actinomycetota bacterium
CTGTCCGGTGGCGGCGCGGCCATCGGCCTGGTCCTCGGGGGCATCCTGACCGAGTACGCCAGCTGGCACTGGACCCTCCTGGTCAACGTGCCGATCGCCGTCGTCGCGATCCTCCTGGCCATCCCGTTCGTCCGGGAGTCCCGCGCCACCGGCGACACCAAGTACGACATCCCCGGTGCGATCACCGCGACGCTCGGCCTGGTCTCCTTGGTGTATGGCATCACCAAGGCGGAGTCCGAGGGCTGGAACGGCACGCAGACCATCGCCTTCATCACGGCCGGGCTGATCCTGCTGGCCGTGTTCCTCCTCATCGAGACGCGCACCTCACACCCGCTGCTCCCGATGAAGATCCTCCGCAACCGCAATCGGGCTGGCGCGTACCTCGCCTCCTTCTTCGTCGGCATCGGCCTGTTCGCGATGTTCCTCTTCCTCACCTACTTCTTCCAGGGAGTCCTTGGCTACAGCCCCCTGACGTCCGGTCTGCTGTTCCTGCCCTTCTCCGCGGGCGTGATCATCAGCGCGGGCGTGGCCAGCCAGCTCCTGCCCCGTTTCGGCCCCCGGTGGGTCACCGGCGCAGGGTTCATCATGACCGTGATCGGCATGCTCCTGCTGCTGCGCATGAACCCGACGAGCGCCTACCTGAGCGACATCCTGCCGTCGCTCATCATCATCAGCCTGGGCATGGGACTGGTGTTCGTCCCACTCTCGGCCGTCTCGCTGTTCGCCGTCGGAAACCATGATGCCGGCGTTGCGTCAGCCGTCCTCAACACCAGTCAGCAGATCGGTGGCGCGATCGGCGTCGCGTTCCTGAACACGATCGCCGCGTCGGCGACCGCGGCCTACATCGTGAGCAATCAGCTTGCCGGTCCGACCCCGGATGCGCTGGTCGCGGGCTTCCATCGCGGCTTCCTCTGGGGCGCGGTGATCCTGGCCGTCGCGGGGATTCTGTGGATCGTCCTGGTCACCATGTCCAAGAAGGACATGGCCGCGAATGACGCTCCGATGGCCCACGTCGGCTGATCACCTCAGGGCAGCAGGTCGACCAGCTGGTCGTAGACCGCCGGGGCACCGGCGACGATCCGTCCCCCACCGGTCACGCCGTGCTCGGCGAGGAAGGGATTCGACACGCCTCCGGCCTCCTCGACCAGGAGGATCGCCGCCAGGCAGTCCCACGCGTTGATGTGCATCTCCACGTAGCCGATCAACTGCCCTGTCGCGACATAGGCCAGGGTGAGCGCACCGGAGCCGCATCGATGGAACAGGCCGCCAGCGGCACGGAGGCGCTCGGCGATGAGGCCGAGATCCTCAGGCGTGGTGCGCGCTGAGCACCCCAGGCCGGTGAGCCCCTCGTCGAGGCGCTGGGCTCCGCTGATGCGCAGGGGTGCGCCGTTCCAGGTCGCACCGCATCCGCGCTGGGCTGCGTACAGGTCATCCGTCACCGGGTTGTAGATGACGCCCACCGTGATGTCGCCGTCTCGGACATGGGCGATCGAGACGCACCA
>DMPC01000131.1:7167-8396 GCA_003456155.1 Actinomycetota bacterium
CCGCTCTCCTCGCCCACGAAGCCGTCGTCAGGGAAGAGCGCGGAGAGCCGGTCCTTGATCACGGCCTCGGTCTCCCGGTCCGCCTCGCTCACCAGATCCTGCTGGCCCTTGCTCTCGATGGTCAGATCCCCGCGATGGCGGAAGTGCCGCAGGGCGACGGCTCCCGCCTCCCGGGCGACGGCGATGGCGGCGTCGTAACGGGCCTGCCGATCCTCCGGTCCCATGACCGATCCCCTTCCGAGAGTGCACGAACGACGTCCGCCCCCGGTCCGCTTCACCGGACCCATCGGCCAGCGTCGCACACCCAGGGCGCATCGCCCCATCGCAGGTGCCCGATCGACGGGCTAGCCTGCCCACCATGGGCATGCAGATCTCGCCAAGCATCCTCAACGTCGACCTGTCCCGCCTGGCCGATGAGGTCGAGCGGATCGCGGCCGTCGCGGACTGGGTGCACCTGGACGTCATGGACAACCACTTCGTGCCCAATCTGACCTTCGGACTGCCGGTCGTGGAGAGCCTGCTGCGTCATGTCGACACTCCGGCGGACTGCCACCTCATGATCGACGATCCGGGCCGCTGGGCGCCGGGCTACGCCGAAGCCGGTGCGGGCAGCGTGACCTTCCACGTCGAGGCGGCTCGATCCCCGGTGCAGGTGGCCAAGGACATCCGCGCTGCGGGCGCACGAGTCGGCATCGCCATGAAGCCGGGCACCCCCATCGATGCGATCTCCGATGTGGTCCGCCACGTCGACATGATCCTGGTGATGACGGTCGAGCCGGGCTTCGGAGGTCAGTCCTTCATGGAGACCATGCTCCCCAAGGTCCGCCAGGCCCGACGGATCGCCGACGCCTCTGATGCCGACATCTGGGTGCAGGTCGACGGTGGCATCGGCCCGGGAACCATCGAGCAGGCCGCGGCTGCGGGGGCCGACGTCTTCGTCGCAGGCTCGGCCGTCTTCCGTGCTGCTGACCCGGCCCTGATGGTCGAGCAGCTGCGCGCCGAGGCAGAGAACGCCGCGCGACCGTGACCGATCCCTCGTCGGCGGATGAGCCGTGGTCGAGCCTCATGAGGCAGGCCGTCACTCTCGCGGGCTCCTCTGACGTCCCGGCGAGCAGCAATCCGCGCGTCGGGTGCGTCATCGTCGACGGTTCAGGAGCCGTGGTCGGGCGCGGCCACCATCGAGGATCAGGGACACCGCACGCAGAGGTCGTTGCCCTCGCAGAGGCGGG
>DMPC01000131.1:8758-14649 GCA_003456155.1 Actinomycetota bacterium
CGGGTGTCGAGCGGGATGAGGCCCGTCACGTGGCCCGTGCGTGGTTCCATGCGCGGGAGCACGGCCGACCCCTCGTCACACTGAAGTCTGCGATCAGCCTGGACGGTCGCGTTGCCGATGGGAGCCTGGGCCCCACCGCCATCACCGGCTCTGCCGCCCGTGCCGTCGCCCATGAATGGCGGTCGCAGGTGGATGCGATCGTCGTCGGCACCGGGACGGTCCTCGCGGATGACCCCGCGCTCACCGCACGTCGGCCCGACGGCGCTCTGCACGATCGCCAGCCGCTGCGGGTCGTGGTCGGCCGGACGCCGATACCGACCGATGCTCGCGTGCAGGATTCGGCTGCGCCGACCCTCGTCCATCCCCGCCAGGATCTTCACGAACTCCTCGACGTGCTCTGGGCGCGGGACGTCCGGCATGTGCTGGTCGAGGGAGGCCCGACGATCGAGGCCGCCTTCCTCGAGGCAGGGCTGGCCGACGAGGTGCTGTGGTTCGTCGCGCCCGTCATCCTGGGCGACGGGCCGGTCGCCCTGCCCCGCCTCACGGAGGCCTTCGACGTGCGCGTCCGAAGCGTCCGCGTCGTGGGGGAGGATGTCGTCGTGGAGGGAGTGATCGATGTTCACCGGGATCGTTGAGGAGCGGGGCAGTGTCCAGGCCGTGGAGCCGCTGACGGACGCAGCCCGGCTGACCATCCACGGAGCGCGTGTCCTCGAGGGGACGGCTCCCGGCGACTCCATCTCGGTGAACGGCGTGTGCCTCACCGTCGTCGATCTGCTGCCCGAAGGCTTCACCGCCGATGTCATGGCCGAGACCCTGCGGCGTACATCCCTCGCGGCAGCGATCCCCGGTGCGGAGGTCAACCTCGAGCGCGCAGCGCGCATGGACTCCCGGATTGGCGGTCACCTCGTTCAAGGGCACGTCGACGGAGTGGGAGCCATCTCTGCCATCGAGCCCTCCGCCCACTGGACGACCATGCGGATCGACCTTCCCGACGGGCTGGCCCGCTATGTCGTCGAGAAGGGATCCATCGCCGTCGACGGCGTGTCCCTCACCGTCGTCGATGTGGATGACGCGTCGTTCCGGGTGTCCTTGATCCCGACCACGCTCGCCGAGACCATCCTCGGTACTCGTAGAGTGGGGGACCTGGTGAACATCGAGGTCGATGCGATGGCGAAGTACGTCGAGCGCCTCATCTCCTGGAGGAACCCATGATCCCGGCCGATGAGCTCTTCGCGGACGCGGCCGAGAAGCCGCGTGAGCAGGAGTCCGTCGCGAGAGCGGCGCGGGTGCCGTCACCTGATTCAGGAGCGCTGCACCTGGACTCTGTCGAAGACGCCATCGCGGCGATGGCCCGTGGTGAGGCGGTCGTCGTCGTCGACGATGAGGATCGCGAGAACGAGGGCGATCTCATCTTCGCCGGATCCCGGGCCACGCCGGAGCTGACGGCCTTCATGATCCGCTACACGTCCGGGTACATCTGCATCGGCATGGAGGGCGAGGCACTCGACCGACTCAACCTGCCGCCGATGACGGCAGTGAACGAGGACCGCAAGGGCACGGCCTACTCGGTGAGCGTCGACGCCCGCACGGTCGTGAGCACGGGGATCTCGGCCGAGGATCGCGCACACACCATCCGCGTGCTGTCCGACACCGCCACCGAGCCGTTCGACCTCACCCGCCCCGGCCACGTGATGCCGCTGCGCGCCGTGCCCGGTGGCGTGCTGCGTCGTGCGGGACACACCGAGGCCGCCGTCGATCTCGCCCGACTGGCCGGGCTCACGCCCTCGGGCGCGCTGTGCGAGCTCGTGAACGACGACGGCACGATGATGCGCGCCCCCGAGTGCCGTGAATTCGCTGACGCGCATGGTCTTCGGATGATCTCGATCGCCGACCTCATCCGCTTCCGTCGGGCTCACGAGTCGCTGGTCACCAAGGCCGCCGTGGCCATGCTGCCGACCGAGTTCGGTGACTTCGTCGCCCACGGCTACCGCAGCGAAATCGACGGGTCGGAGCACATCGCGCTCGTGGTGGGCGACCTCGGCGACGGTGAGAACGTTCTCGTCCGCGTGCACTCGGAGTGCCTGACCGGCGACGCGCTCGGCTCACTGCGCTGCGACTGCGGTCCGCAGCTGCAGGCCGCGATGCGCGCTGTGTCGCAGGAGGGCCGAGGTGTCGTGCTCTACATCAAGGGGCACGAGGGTCGTGGCATCGGTCTGCTCCACAAGCTGCAGGCCTACACCCTGCAGGAGTCCGGTCGCGACACCGTTGACGCGAACCTCGATCTCGGCCTTCCTGCCGACGCCCGCGACTACGGCACCGGCGCGTCGATCCTGGCCGACCTGGGGGTGCGCAGCATGCGCCTGCTCACGAACAACCCGGCCAAGCGGGCTGGCCTGGAGGGATACGGCCTCACGATCGTGGAGCGAGTGCCGCTGACGATCGAGGCGAACCCGCACAACGCGGCGTACCTCAGCGCGAAGGCCTTGCGCATGGGGCACGACCTGGGCGATGCCTCGGAGGTCACCGCATGAGCGGCGCCGGAAGCCCCGAGGTCACCGTCGACGGCACCGGCCTCTCAGTGGTCATCCTCGCGGCGTCCTGGCACACGGTCGTGATGGATGGCCTCATCGCCGGAGCGCGGCGCGAGTGCGATCGGCTGGGTGCCGCGCATCGGCTGGTGCGTGTACCCGGCAGCTTCGAGCTCCCGGTCGCCGCACAGGAGTTCGCGGACGACCCGGCGGTGGACGCGGTGGTGTGTCTGGGCGTCATCATCAGGGGTGGGACTCCCCACTTCGAGTTCGTCGCCAGCGCCACGACCGACGGCCTGACCAGGGTTGCCCTCGACACGCGGACCCCGGTGGGATTCGGCATCCTCACCACCGACAACGAGCAGCAGGCCCTGGACCGGGCCGGGCTCGAGGGATCCGTTGAGGACAAGGGTGCGGAGGCGGCTGCCGCCGCGATCGCCACCGCCCGGCTGCTGGCGACCAGCAGGGGTCGTGGCTGACGGCCATGTCCGTCAATAGGCTGTGGCCGTGAAGACCTTCGACGAGCTGTACGCGGAGCTGAACGACAAGATCACCTACCGCGAGGAGGAGTCCGGCACGACCCGTCTGGTCGATGCCGGGGTCCACGCGATCGGCAAGAAGATCGTCGAGGAGGCCGCCGAGGTCTGGATGGCCGCGGAGTACGAGAGCAAGGAGCGGACCGCCGAGGAGATCTCGCAGCTGCTCTACCACCTGCAGTGCCTGATGCTGGCCTGCAAGATCAGTCTTGACGACGTCTACCGAAGGCTCTGACATGCTGCGCGTCGCCGTACCGAACAAGGGCCAGTTGGCCGAGCCCGCCCGAGGCATGCTCATGGAGGCCGGCTACCTGAGGAGCGCTACGACCCGCGACCTCGTCGTCCAGGATCCCGACAATGACGTCGAGTTCTTCTTCCTGCGGCCCCGCGACATCGCGATCTACGTGGGCGAGGGCACGCTCGATGTCGGTATCACCGGCCGCGACATGCTGCAGGACTCCCGGGCGAAGGCCGACGAGATCCTGCCTCTGGGGTTCGCGCCGTCGACCTTCCGACTGGCCGCTCCTGCGGGCCGCGCCCGAGAGCCGAAGGATCTCGCCGGGACGACGATCGCCACGTCCTACGCCGGGGTGCTCGAGGACTACCTGTCGCGCGAGGGCATCGATGCGCGCGTGGTGAAGCTGGACGGTGCCGTGGAGAACGCCGTCGCGCTCGGCGTCGCCGATGCGGTGGCCGATGTCGTCGCGACGGGGACGACCTTGCGCAAGGCCGGACTCGAGCTCGTGGGCGAGCCGATCCTGGTGTCCGAGGCTCTCGTCATCCGTCGCATCGGAGCGCCCGAGGTGCCGGCGGTGGAGACCTTCCTGCGGCGCCTGCACAGTGTGATGGTCGCCCGGGCGTACGTCCTGGTCGACTACGACATCCGCGTCGAGTACCTCGACCAGGCCTGTGCGATGACGCCCGGAATCGAGTCCCCGACGGTGTCGGCCCTGCATGATCCGCAGTGGTCGGCGGTCCGGGCGATGGTGCCGGCCGCTGACGTGCACCGGATCATGGACGAGCTCTACGAGCTCGGTGCCCGGGGCATCCTGGTGACCGACATCCACGCCTGCCGCCTGTAGCCATCCCCTTAGGCTCGGCGCATGGCACCGCCGGAGTCCCGACCCCCGGTGATCGGGGACGGTCGCTCCCTCGCGGCGCCGGCCTTCGCGAACGACACCGGCAGCGCGGACTCGAATGTCCGGGTGCTGCTCGAGCGCGCCTCTCGCGGTGAGATCTCCGATGTGGCGATGGCCCGAGCCCTGCGACGCACCCGGCTTCTGGCCACGGTCGTCGCCGTGCTCGACGAGGTCGACGAGGCCGGGGGCGACAAGGACAGCCACATGGCAGTGGTCTCCATGGTGAACAGTGCCGGCCAGAAGGGCCTGCTGGCCTTCAGCGGCTTGGACTCCCTCTCGGGCTGGAACTCCCAGGCGCGTCCGGTCCCGGCACTCGGCCGCGATCTGGCCCGAGCAGCCTTCGACGATGAGGCCACCGCCATCGTCCTCGACGTGGCAGGTCCTCATCGCGTGGTCGTGGAGGGCCCCGCCCTCCTGGCGCTTCTGGACGACCTCGACCTCGATCGCGTGTCGGCCCTGGCCCATGCGGCCCTGGCCCCGCTGACCGCGGACGGCTGGGTGGGCGCCGAGGTCAGGGATGTTCGCGGCGATGAGCTCGAGATGGACGTGCTGGTGGAGATCAGGGCTGTCGGCGGGGGCCATCCCGATGGCCGGGGGCCCAGCGCGCTCCTCGCGCAGGCCGCCGAACTGCTCCAGCAGCGCGGGGAGCTCCAGCGGCTGGTGCCGGGCGGGATCGGCGTGACCGCTCGCGGTGCCGAGTGACCGCTCGCGAGGGGCGAAGCTGATTCAGCCGACGAAGCCGGTGAGGTCCTCGCCCGGGCCCATCCCGGGCGGGTCGGGCAGTGCCGATGCCTCCCGGAAGGCGCGCTGGAGCGCCTGGAGCCCATCGCGCAGGGGGGCCGCATGAACGCTGCCGAGCAGCGGGGCCGCAGAGGTGACCAGGCCGGCGAGTGCCGTGATGAGGATCCGGGCCTCCGCGAGGTCGGCCGTGGGCGCATCCTCCTCCGTCCCCTCGGCGAGCCCGCATGCCACGGCGGCCGCCGACATCAGGTGCATCGCCACGGTCAGGACGATCTCGACGGCCGGAACGTCGGCGATGTCGAGGGGTCGGCTGTCGGGAGCACCGGGGAGGTCGGGGGGCTGACTCATGGCTGGTACCCTTGCACCCGACTGACCCGGTGTTCGCGCCGGGTCGCGCAAGCGGAGTCCTCACTCCCACCTGCAGGCCGCTCGTCGTGCTCCGTCACGTGAAGCCTGTCAGGTCCCGCGCAGAGCCCTGACGGGCGTCTGCCATCGAGGCCTTCGTGCGCGCTGCGCCGAGGGCCTCCTGCCTTCCCGGACGCAGGTCTCGTGGTGAACGAGCAGCGAGGAGGCGCCATCAGCGTCGAAACCCGGATCAACGACCGTATCCGCGTGCCCGAGGTCCGCCTGGTCGGACCCAACGGCGAGCAGGTCGGGATCGTCCGCATCGAGGACGCCCTCCGACTGGCCGTGGAGGCCGATCTCGACCTCGTCGAGGTGGCACCCATGGCCAAGCCGCCGGTGTGCAAGCTCATGGACTTCGGAAAGTTCAAGTACGAGGCAGCGCTCAAGGAGCGCGAGTCGCGCAAGAACCAGACGCACACGGTCATCAAGGAGATGAAGCTCCGCCCGAAGATCGACCAGCACGACTACGAGACCAAGAAGGGTCACGTCGAGCGGTTCCTGAAGGCGGGTGACAAGGTGAAGATCACGATCATGTTCCGCGG
>DMPC01000131.1:14809-16525 GCA_003456155.1 Actinomycetota bacterium
AGATCACGATCATGTTCCGCGGTCGTGAGCAGAGCCGACCGGAGCTGGGCCTGCGCCTGCTGGCCAAGCTCGCGGAGGATGTCACCGAGCTGGGCTTCGTCGAGGCCACTCCGAAGCAGGACGGCCGCAACATGATCATGGTCCTCGCGCCGCACCGGAAGAAGTCGGACGTGGCCAAGGACGCAGCGAAGGACGCAGCCAGGGAGCGGGAGACCGTGGAAGACCTTTCCGCGGCCGAGAGCGCCTGACCGCACAGCAGACCACCCGGTCCACCATGGACCGGCAGGAAACCGGCCGCTGGCCGGCCGGACGAACGAGGAAGGCACCATGCCGAAGCAGAAGACGCACAGCGGCGCGAAGAAGCGCTTCAAGGTGACGGGCTCGGGGAAGATCACCCACGAGCAGACGAACCGCCGCCACCTCCTTGAGGTCAAGTCCAGCAAGCGCAAGCGCAAGCTCGAGGCGGACAAGGTCCTGGCGCCCGGGGATGCCAAGAAGGCCAAGAAGCTGCTGGGGCACTGACCCCTGCGCGTCTCGGCGCGCGAACCTGCCCATGCCGGGCACCCACGACAGACCCACCGAAACACAGGAGACACGACATGGCACGCGTGAAGCGCGCAGTGAATGCACAGAAGAAGCGTCGCGAGACGCTCGAGCGGGCGTCGGGCTACCGTGGCCAGCGCTCACGGCTCTACCGCAAGGCCAAGGAGCAGGTCACGCACTCGCTCGTCTACGCCTATGCGGACCGTCGCACCCGCAAGGGTGACTTCCGCCGGCTGTGGATCCAGCGCATCAACGCTGGCTGCCGCGCCCACGGCATGACCTACAACCGCTTCATCCAGGGCCTGAAGGCCGCTGGTGTCGAGGTCGATCGCCGCATGCTGGCCGAGCTCGCCGTCAACGACGCCCCGGCATTCGCCGCGCTCGTCGACGTGGCTCGCGCCAATCTCCCCACCGCGGCTGCCTGACCGATCACCGGACGGCCCGGACACCGTGCCTGCAGATGCGCCGCACCTGACGTCGACCTCCTCGGATCGGGTCAAGGCGGTTCGAGCGCTCCATTCGCGCTCCGGGCGGCGCAAGGCGGGGCGGTTCGTCGTCGAGGGCCCTCAGGCGGTGAGCAGTGCCCTCGATGCGGGCGTGCCCGTCCACGAGCTCTTCGTGGACGAGCACGCCCGCATCGTCTTCTCCGACCTGGTTGACAGGGCGGCGGGCACGGGTGCCCGAATCGTCACCGCTGAGCCCCACGTGATGGTGGCTATGGGCGAGACGGAGCATCCGCAGGGCGTGCTCGCGGTCTGCGCCCTCCTGCCGGGCGCCTCACTCGACGAGATCCTGGGCGCCCCGGCTCCCGTTCTCATCCTGGATCGGGTGGCCGACCCGGGGAATGTGGGCACGATCCTGCGCACGGCCGAGGCCGTGGGCGTGGCGGGGGTTCTCCTGACGCCGGAGTGCGCGGACGTTCACGGCGGAAAGGTCGTCCGGGCGACGACCGGTTCGCTGTTCCGGGTGCCCGTCCTGGCGGACATCCCGATGGCCGAGATCATCGCGGGTGTCCGAGCGCACGGCCGCCCCCTCGCCGTCGCGACGGGTGATGGCGGCGAGAGCCTGTTCGACGCGGTTGACTCCGGGGTGGTGAGCCCCCTGACGTGCTTCGTGATCGGTTCGGAGGCCCACGGCGTGGGGGAGGAGGCCCGGGCTGCCGCGGATGTCTGC
>DMPC01000131.1:16778-17478 GCA_003456155.1 Actinomycetota bacterium
TGTACGTCCTGGCCCACGGTGCGCGGAGCGGCGCTTTCGGCGATGCCGGTTTCAGGTGACAGACTGTGACCATGAACCCTGAGGATTTTGTGACGCTGCCGGCGTTCCAGGAGACCGGTTACGTCGTCCTGGAGGCCTACGACCAGGACCAGGACCCCAAGGAGTGGCAGGACCTCACCTTCGTCGACTGGAAGTCCTCCGGCGACACCCGTTTCGCGCCCCTGGCCAGCGCCTATGGCGACATGGAGTGCAACGGCTTCTGGAACCACACGCCCGCGAAGACCGACAAGGACGGCGTCTGGGTCGAGGCGAACGTGGCGGTGGCGCCTCGGCTGAAGGCTCGGGCGGAGGAGCCGGGGGCGAACATCGGACGCTGTCGCGTCATCGAGCTGCAGCCCAACCAGTACGGCGAGGCGCTCTACAACCTGCATCGTGACGACAACAACCGACTGAACCCCGAGGGCACCGGCTGGATCGTGCGGGCGTTCTTCAACCTGACCGACGATCCGGACACCGTCATGATCCTGCGTGAGGACCGCGACGATCCTGCGACGGAGACGCGCATCGCTCTTCCTGCCGGCACGCAGGTCATCATCGACACCCAGCGGCTGTGGCATGCGGTGTGGCACCCCGGAGCGGAGCCTCGCTACTGCCTCATCACCTCGTACGAGAGCGGGCCGGAGCTCGACGCCTACATCAC
>DMPC01000131.1:17731-18138 GCA_003456155.1 Actinomycetota bacterium
CTGGCGGCCAGCAAGCGTGACGCTCGCGCGGCGGCCCTGGCCGCAAAGGGGCAGGACCCAACCTTCGGCGACGGCAGCCTCCGGGCGAGCGCGACCATGGAGACCTACTCAGAGGCGTGATCCACCCGACCCGTGTCGGGTCGAGCTCCACCACGAGAGGAACCAGCAGTGACACCATCAGCAACGGTCCCCTACAGCGCCGTCCTGGACGAGCTTGAGGCCGAGGCGATCCATATCTACCGCGAGACGGCTGCGGCGTTCCGGAACCCTGTCCTGCTCTACAGCATCGGCAAGGACTCCTCGGTGCTTCTGCACCTGGCCATCAAGGCGTTCGCGCCTGCTCCGATTCCGTTCCCCATCATGCACATCGACACGGGCTGGAAGTTCCGCGAGATGATCGAGTTCCG
>DMPC01000131.1:18435-19416 GCA_003456155.1 Actinomycetota bacterium
CTGATGAAGACCGTCGCTCTGCGCGAGGGCATCGACCGGTACGGGTTCGATGCCGCTGTCGGTGGTGCACGGCGTGACGAGGAGCGCAGCCGGGCCAAGGAGCGGATCTTCAGCCTGCGCGAGCCGGGTCATCAGTGGGATCCGCGCAAGCAGCGCCCGGAGTTCTGGCGGACGGCGAACACCCAGCTGGCGACGGGTCAGTCCATGCGCGTGTTCCCGCTGTCGAACTGGACTGAGCTCGACATCTGGAAGTACATCCAGCGCGAGAGCATCCCGATCCCGGACCTCTACTTCGCCCGGCCGCGTCCGGTCGTGGAGCGGGATGGCACGCTGATCATGGTCGACGACGATCGCTTCCCCCTGAATGAGGGCGAGGTCCCGCAGATGCGCACGGTGCGCTTCCGCACGCTCGGCTGCTATCCGCTGTCCGGGGCGGTGGAGTCCACCGCCGACACGATGGAGCAGCTCGTCGAGGAGATGGCAGGCTCGAAGTACTCCGAGCGCTCCGGCCGTCTCATCGATGGCGAGAGCGGTGCGGAGTCCATGGAGGGCAAGAAGAAGGAGGGCTACTTCTAGTGGCCAGCAACAGCGCACTGACCCCTGTCCTGCACCTGGTCACCTGCGGATCCGTCGACGACGGCAAGTCCACGCTCATCGGTCGGCTGCTGTCGGAGACCAACTCGGTCCCGATCGACACCCTGGAGTACGCGCGACGCACGCGTCGCGGAGGCTCGACCATCCCGGTGGGCGAGATCGACTACTCGCTGCTCACGGACGGCCTGGAGGCCGAGCGCGAGCAGGGCATCACCATCGACGTCGCCTACCGGCACATGAACCTGCCGAACGGCCGCCGGGTGCTCGTCGCTGACTCTCCGGGCCACGAGCAGTACACCCGCAACATGGCGGTGGCCGCATCGAACGGCGATGTCTCCATCCTCATGGTCGACGCTGCGCGTGGTGTCCGCGCCCAGACGCATCGTC
>DMPC01000131.1:19586-20741 GCA_003456155.1 Actinomycetota bacterium
AGACGCATCGTCACCTGACGATCAGCGCGCTGATGGGCGTCAAGACGGTCATCGTCGCGGTCAACAAGATGGACCTCGTCGGCTACGAGCACGCGACATTCGAGGAGATCGTCGGGACGGTGCGCGTGACGGCGGCCCGACTGGATGTCCCCGAGGTCATCGCCATCCCGGTGAGTGCCTTCGTCGGCGACCACATCACCGAGCCCAGCGCCAACATGCCCTGGTACTCCGGTCCGACCCTGCTGAAGGCCCTGGAGGACTGGCAGCCCCGGCAGCGGGATGATGAGGCTCCCTTCCGGTTCCCGGTGCAGTTCATCGCCCGTGCTGAGGGCAACTTCCGGGGATACGCCGGCACGGTGGTCTCCGGTTCGGTCGCTCGCGGTGACGAGATCGTCATCGCCGACTCGGGTCGCACCGCCAAGGTCGACCGGATCGTCACGTATGACCTGCACGTCGATGGCCACATCGCCGACCTCGATGGCGCGAACGAGGGGGATGCCGTCACGATCACCCTCGACCATGAGGTCGACGTGACGCGAGGCGATGTGATCGCGTCCGCGGTGCAGCACTCGGAGCCCTCCGATCGCTTCTCCGTCGACATGGTCTGGCTCGGCGAGGAGCCTCTCGCCCATGGCCGGTCGTACCTGCTGGTCTCCGGCAGCCGCTCCGTCCCGGCGACGGTCACCAACGTGCGCCATCGCCTCGATGTCGTGACCGGCCATGAGCATGCGGCCCGCCTGCTGTCGATGAACGACATCGGTCGCGTCGAGGTCGCAACCGACAAGCCGGTGCCGATGGATCCGTACTCCCTGTGTCGCGACACCGGCGGTTTCCTCCTCGTCGACCGCGTGACCGCCGACACCGTCGCAGCGGGCATGGTCCGCCACGCGATGCGCCGCTCCACGAACGTGGTGCGGCACGACTACGTGGTCGACGAGCAGGCCCGTCGCCTCCTCATGGGTCACGACGCCAAGGTGGTGTGGCTCACGGGCTTGTCCGGCGCAGGCAAGTCGACCATCGCGGATGCTGCGGTGCGCAAGCTGCACGCGCTGGGCGTGCACACCTACGTCCTCGACGGCGACAACGTCCGACACGGCCTGAACAAGGATCTCGGCTTCACTGCAGAGGATCGCGCCGAGAACGTGCGACGGGTGG
>DMPC01000134.1:0-11551 GCA_003456155.1 Actinomycetota bacterium
CCTACAAGGAGATCGCGGAGATCATGGAGACTCCGCTGGGAACGGTGATGTCTCGCCTGCACCGAGGCCGCCGGATGCTCCGCGACCTCCTCGCCGACTACGCGCGGGAGCGGGGACTGCTGCCGCCCGATGACGAATCCGCCGAGATGGCCGACGAGGGTGAGGCGGTGACGCCATGAGCTGCGGTAACGCGCATGACACTCCGTGCACGCAGGTGCTCTCCCTGGTGCATCAGTACATCGATGGCGAGGTGGCTGAGGTCGAGAGGCTCCAGGTTGTCCAGCACCTCGAGGAGTGCCCGCCCTGCGTCCAGCAGTTCAGCGTCATGAGTTCCGTCAAGATCGTGGTCCACCGCTCATGCGGTCCCGCTCCGGCACCGGAGGAGTTGCGCATGCAGATCGTGACACGCATCCGGCAGGTGTCCGTGACGTACCGCGCGCAGGAGCAGGGCGAGTAGCCTGCGTGCAGACCCGTTGACAGGAGACCCGGTGGAGCAGACAGTCCGAGCCGAGATGGTGGCGTCCGTGCACTCGGTCGTGACTGAGATCGGCACACCCGTCTCCGTGGGCGACACCCTCATGATCCTCGAGTCCATGAAGATGGAGATCCCGGTGGTCGTCGAGGTGGCGGGCACCGTGCGCGAGATCAGCGTGCAGCCGGGCGATGTCGTGCGCGAAGGCGACGTCCTCGTCATCCTCGGCTGACGGCAGGACCCGGCACATCGCTGGGGACGACCCTGGTGAGGGCCATGAGGTCCACTCCGGGCAGCGGAGACCAGTCTCGTTCCGGGACCCTGACGAATCCACGCGCTGCGTACATGGCGGCTGCTCCGGTGTTGTTGTCTCGCACGCAGATGGTCAGCGCCTGGGCGCCGATCCGGCGCGCCTGGTCCTCGCAGGCCGCGATCAGGCAGTCCGCCACTCCTGCTCCCCAGTGGTCGGGGTCCACGGCCAGGAAGCGGAACTCCACCTCGTTCTCGCGGCCGATCTCGGCGTACGGCGACCCACCGGGGCAGATGGTGACCGTGCCCACGACCTGCTCACCTCGTTGCGCAACCAGCAGTGTCGCGTTCCGGTACCGGCCGTCCGCGTCGGCGAGGACGGCTCGGTAGGCGGACCCCGGCTCGAGCTGGCCCGCCCTCTCGTAGGCGGCGACGCTGATCCGGCTGATCGCGTCGAGATCGGCCTCCCGCGCCGAACGCACCGAGGTCCGCTCGGGGTCTGTCTCTGCCATGCCCTGACTATGGCGTATCTCCGTCTGCACCCCTCTTTGCGGTCGCTACTCTGAATGGAGGCTGGCGAAGGAGGAGCGATGGGGTTGACGCCCGGTGAGAGCGATCGGCTGCTCCTGTACCTCCAGGCAAGCCTGGCCCAACGCCGCAGGGATCGAGGCCTCCGCCTGAACGTTCCTGAGGCCCGGGCCCTTATTGCCGACGCCGTCTGCGAGTGGGCGCGCGACGGCCTCAGCATGGTCGACGCTCGGGACAGAGCCCGCACCCTGCTCGCTGCGGATGAGGTACTCGAGGGGGTCGTCGAGGCCTTGACCGAGGTGCGGGTGGAGGCCCGCTTCGACGATGGCACCCGCCTCGTGGTGGTCAAGGATCCGTTCGGGGCAGCCGACGTGCCGGAGCCCCCCGAAGAGGCTGCTTCACCCGAGGTGTCGTGTCCGATCGTGGAGATCCGCAATGAGGCGTCCACCGCCATCGGCCTCACCTCCCACATCCACCTGGCCGAGGTCAACCCGCGACTTCGACTGGACCGATCGGCTGCCTTCGGGATGAGACTGGCGATCGTGACGGGCGAGACCGTGTGGATCCGCCCGGGCGAGACCGTTCTCCTGCCCATGCGGCCCATCACGGGTGCCCGGGTGGTGGTCGGGAACAGCGGGACCGTCGATGGGCCGGTCGACGACCCCGACGTGCGCGCTCGGGCTCTCGACACCCTGCGCTCGTGCGGCTACCTCGACGTGATCGATGGAGAGCCGGTCGGCGACCCGGCGGCGGCTGGCGTCGCCATCGCGACGCTCATGGCTGATCGACGGAACAGGGGTGAGGGGCGATGACCCGCGAGTATGGCCCGCTCGCCGGGGACGTCGTGATCCTCGGCGATACACGTCTGCGGCTGCGCATCACGCAGCGCGTCGCTGACGCGGGGGATGAGCTGCGCGTCGGCTTCGCCAAGACCGGCAGGGATGGCATCGGCTTGGCTGCCGTCTCGGCGCGGGAGTCGTGCGATCTGCTCATCACCAACGTCGTCGTGCTGGACCCTGTCGACGGAGTGCGTGTTGCGAGTATCGGCATCCGGGAAGGCCGGATCAGCGGCATCGGCAAGGCGGGGAATCCGGACACGGCCGACGACATCGACATCGTCGTGGGATCCGGCACGGTCGTCATCGACGGTGACGGACTCATCGCCACGCCCGGAGGCATCGACACGCACGTCCACACGCTCAGTCCCCGAGTGTTCGAGGCGGAGATCTCGTCAGGCGTCACGACGATCATCGGCCAGGAGGCCGGCCCGATGTGGGGCGTCGGCGTGGGGTCAGCCTGGGTGCTCGAGCGGGGTCTGCGCGCGATGGAGCACTATCCGGTGAACGTCGGTCTCCTCGGTCGGGGCTCGTCGTCACGCGACGAGGCGATCCGGGAGGCGATCGGAGCGCATGTATGCGGGCTGAAGGTCCACGAGGACACCGGCGCAACGCTGCGAACGATCGACACCGCCCTCCGCGTTGCTGACGCCTTCGACATCCAGGTGGCCCTCCACACGGACGGACTCAACGAGACGATGTCGGTCGAGGACACCCTGGCCGTGCTCGACGGTCGCGTCCTGCACGCGTTCCACGTCGAGGGCTGCGGCGGTGGGCACGCGCCCAACGTCCTGCAACTCGCCGGAGTGGACAACGTGCTGGCATCCTCGACGAATCCCACGCTTCCCTACGGCACCAATGCGGTCGCCGAGCACCTGGACATGATCCTGCTGTGTCATGGGATGAACCCGGGAAACGACAGCGACGTGCGCATCGCACGATCGCGCGTGCGGGGTGTCACCATGGCAGCCGAGGGACGGCTGCACGATCTCGGCGTCATCGGCATCACCTCCTCCGATGCTCAGGGCATGGGTCGAGCGGGCGAGACCTGGTGGCGGACCTTCGCCCTCGCCGGTGTCCTGGCCGGGCGCGACCCGGAGCGCGATGACGCGGCAGACGACAACGAGCGGATCCTGCGCTATCTGGCGAAGATCACCATCAACCCGGCACTGGCCCACGGGTTGGCTCATGAGGTGGGTCGACTGGAGGTCGGTCTTCTGGCCGACATCGTGCTCTGGCGGCCGGAGCTCTTCGCGGCCAAGCCCCACCTGGTGCTCAAGGGCGGCTTCCCCGCCTGGGGCGTGACGGGGGACCCGAACGCCAGCATCGACTCGGCCGAGCCCCTGGTTCTCGGCCCGCAGTTCGGCGGCCTCGGCCTCGCGCCAAGCGACCTGGCCGTGGTCTTCACCAATGAGGCGGCCGCGGCGGAGAGCCCCGCCCCGGGAGCCCGGCGGCTGGTGCCGGTGCGTGGCTGTCGGTCGGTACGAACCTCGGACCTCGTACGCAACGGCCAGATCGGTGACGTCGAGGTGACCGACGATGGAAGCCGGGTGACCTGGAACGGCGAAGTGCTGACGATGGACCCGGTGCGTGATGTGCCGATCTCCCGGCTGCACTACTGGTAGGTCGCATCCCGCGCAGGGGTCGGGGGCTATCGTCTTTGCCCGTGGGAACCCTTGCGCGCCTGGTCGCTGACCGGACCGACCTGGACGACTCCGACCGTCGGCTCCTCGAGCGGGTCGTCGAGGAGTGGTCCGTCCTCGCCGATCTCTCGCTGAGCGATCTCCTGCTCTGGGTGCCCACGTGGAACGAGGGCGGCCTGATCGTCGTGGCCCAGGTGCGTCCGTCGACGGCGCCCACCTCCGTTCCTGACGATGCCATCGGCATGTTTGCCCCTCGCGGCCGCAATCCGCACGTGGATCAGGCCTTGGCCTATGGCCGTGGGGTGCGGGAGCGCCATCCCGAACGACCGTGGCTGCCCGCGTCGATCGAGGCCTATCCGCTGACTCACCAGGATCGCGTCATCGGCGTGATCGCGCGGCATGCCTCCGCTGCCCCCCGAGTGGCCGGGCGACTGGAGGAGATCTATCTCAACTGCGCCGATGATCTGTTCGCCATGACTGTCGAAGGAACCTTTCCGCCCGTGGAGGAGCATGGGCCCGACACCCAGGCCCCACGCGTCGGCGATGGGCTGGTCCGGCTCACGGCGGCCGGCGTGGTCGAGTATGCGAGCCCGAATGCCATCAACGCCATGCGTCGACTCGGTCTGGGTCGGGAACTGGTGGGCTCCTCATTCGCGGAGGTGATCGTTCGGCTCTCCCATCGTCCCGGCCCTGTCGACTCCCGGCTGAGCATGGTGGCCGGCGGTCGATCGGCCGGTGGGGCGGATGTGGAGAATCCGGGTGCCGTGGTCGCATTGCACGGGATTCCCCTGCTGCGTGAGTCCGAGCGCATCGGAGCGCTGGTGTTCTGCCGGGACGTCACCGACCTGCGGCGCAGGGAGCGTGCCCTTCTGAGCAAGGACGCGACCATCCGGGAGATCCACCATCGGGTGAAGAACAATCTTCAAACGGTGTCGGCCATGCTTCGCATGCAGGCCAGGCGTGCGTCGAGCGATGAGGCGAGGGAGGCGTTGACCGAGGCCGAGCTGCGGGTTGGGGCCATCGCCATCGTGCACGAGTCCTTGTCGGCGAACACCGGCGAGAGAGTGGACTTCGATGAGATCGTCGATCGCATCCTCGCCCTGGTCCGGGATCTCGCGCCGGCCTACTCGGCGACCGGCAAGGTTCCCGTCCTGGCTCGTGAGGGGTCGTGGGGGCTGCTGCTCGCCGACGTGGCCACGCCGCTGGCGATGGCGGTCTCGGAGCTGCTCCACAACAGTGTCGAGCATGCGGGGGCGAGTCAGATCCGGGTCCGGCTCTCGTCCGATGAGGGCCGAGGTCTCCTCCTGCAGGTCATCGACGACGGCGCGGGTCTCCCGGCGGATTTCCAGATGGCCGACGCGGGTCTCGGGCTGAGCATCGTGACCACCCTGGTGACCACTGAGCTGCATGGGTCATGCGACCTTGAGGGGGGCGAGGGGACGACGGTGACGGTCCGGGTCTCGCTGGAGCCTGCCGGCTAGGCGTTGCTCCGGGCGCGCATGCGGGCATTGCGCCGCTTCAGGGCGCGTCGCTCGTCCTCGCTGAGTCCTCCCCAGACACCGGCGTCCTGCCCGGTCTCCAGAGCCCAGCGCAGGCACTCATCGACGACACTGCATCGACGGCAGACGGCCTTCGCCTCTTCGATCTGTACGAGAGCGGGTCCGGTGTTGCCGATGGGGAAGAACAGCTCCGGATCTTCGTCACGGCAGGCAGCCTCGTGGCGCCAGTCCATGCGTATCACTCCACTGGGGAAGGGCACCGGGATCCCCGGTGCTCGTGATTGCTTTCACGAGTTGGCTCGGCAGTGTCCTGACCGGGGGTCTCCCGGCGAAGGTCCTGGAGGAAGGCAGCCAACGCATTCCAGCAACGGGCCCGTACAGGGTCGCAGACCTCGGGCCCGGCCACAAGGGGATGGGCGCTTTCGGCGGGGGCGTGTCCTGTCTGTTCGGTCACAACTCGGTCACAACTGCCCGGAATGTCCGTAAATTATCACCGATTATCGGACGACAACGGGATGAAAGCGCATACCTCCGTGTCAGCAGACCACCCGCAGGGCCTCCGGGATGGACGTGAAGGCCACCTCCGTGACGTCGCCCACCCCCTCGCCGTCGATCTGGAAGGACACTGGTCGCGATGCCGTCACCCGGAAGGCCGCCTGGTCATGCCAGGTGACCAGTGCCCCCCGGGCGTCCCAGGTGCCGCCCCCGCGCAGCAGGCGGGTCGCCGCGACGAGGGCGGTCGGGATCCGTAGACGCCGAAGGGCGAACACATCCAGGCCGGTGTCGAACGACGCGTCGGGGCAGGGGTTGATGGGGAGGTTGCCGAGGTAGGTCCAGGGGGCAGAGTTCTGGACGAAGGCCAGGAAGGCATGGTCGATCGTCTCGGGTGCACCGGGGCCGAATCGGGTCAAGGTCAGCGCAGGGTGCTTGCGGTCAGTCTGGCGGAAGTAGGCATGGAGGGTGGTCGTCACGTACCGCAGCGGGGTCGCCGCATGCCCCGCGGCCCGGTGCCGCTCCATCGCGGCGATGATCTCGGCATCGATGCCGAGACCGGCATTGGCGAGGAACCAGCGCTCATCGGCGCGACCGAGACCGATGGTCCGCGAAGACCCATTCCGCAGGCTCTCCAGGAGCAGGCCGGTCGCCTCGACCGGATCATTGGGCAGTCCGAGTGAGCGCGCGAACACATTGGCACTGCCGCCCGGCACCGTGGCCAGCATGGGCACGTCCGGGCCCGGGCCCTCGGCCAGCAGGCCGTTCGTCACCTCGTTGACGACGCCGTCGCCACCGAGGGTCACCACGACATCGACCTGCGCGGCCCGCGCCCGCTCGCCGAGGAGCTGTCCGTGTCCTCGATGCGTCGTGACGGTGACGTCCAGGTCGAGCTCGGCCGAGAAGGCGTGCACGATGACATCGACGACGCGGGGAGATGTGGTGGTCGCCCGGGGATTCACCACAAGAAGACCGCGCACGCAGGCGAGCCTAGTCGCGTGCGGATCGCCTCCACGTCCGCGCTACGTTGTGAGCGTGACGAGCAGACCCTCGGCCATCGTGACCCTGGCGGCGATCGCGGGCCTGCAGGGGCTGCTGTTCATCGGCTACGCGGTGTTCGATGTCGTGGAGGCCGTGCGGGTCGGCATCACGGGGCCGGCTGAGGTGTCCAATCCCGCTGCGCTCGTGGGTCTAATCGCCATCACTGCTGGCTTCGGTGCCGGCCTGCTGTGGGTGTCCTGGGGCTGGTGGCGGGTTCGAAGCTGGGCTCGATCCCCGTTCCTGGTGGCCCAGATCGTGCTGGGCCTGATCGGCTATGACTTCTCACAGTCGGGCGAGAATACGCAGCGGACGATCGGGCAGGCGCTCATCGTCGTCGCCGTCGTGGGCATTGTCCTGGCGTTCCTCCCCTCTGTCCGGCGCGTGCTCGACGCGGAGGAGTCGACGGGTAACTAGCCCTGCGCCATCCCGTCACGAAGCGACGCCAGCGTCCGGGCCAGAAGACGCGACACGTGCATCTGGGAGATGCCCAGAGCCTCGGCGATCTGGGACTGGCTCATGCCCTGGAAGAAGCGCATCTGCAGGATTGCACGCTCCCGATCCGGCAGAGCCTCGATGAGCGGCCGCAGCGTCTCCCGATCGTCGATCGACTCGAAGCCCTCGTCCATCGATCCGAGGGTGCTCAATGCCGAGGGGATCGAGTCGTCGTCGGGGGTGCCGTGGAGGGAGTCGGCCGCATACGCGGTCCGCGCATCCAGCGCATCGAGGATGTCGGCCTCACTGACCTCGAGTGCAGCGGCCAGCTCGCGCACGGTCGGTGCGCGGTGGAGTTCCAGGGTCAGGCGGTCGGAGCACTCCGTCACCTGCGCCTGAAGCACCTGCAGGCGACGGGGGACATGCAGCGCCCAGGTGCGGTCACGGAAGTGCCGCTTGATCTCCCCGAGGATGGTGGGAGTCGCATAGGTGGACAGCTCCAGGCCACGAGACGGGTCGAAGCCGTCGATCGCCTTGATGAGGCCGACCGTGCCGACCTGCACAAGGTCGTCCATGTCCTCGCCCCGATCGCGGTAGCGCCGGGCAAGGTGGTGGACCAGCGGCAGGTGCATGGTGATGAGCTCATCGCGCAGCACCCCCCGACGAGGATCGTCAGGGGCCATCTGCTCCAGCGCCGCCCACATGGCGTGCTCATGCTGGCGCTGGGCATCCGTCCAGCGGCCGCTGCTCGTCTCCTCGAGCGTCACACGTCCACCAGGCCGCGGCTGGCCGTCAGGCCGATGGTCATGACGCCGTCTCCGACGGACGAGTGCGCGCTGTCGACGAGTGCGGCGAGGACGGTCCAGCTGAAGGTCGTCGTCGAAGGAGGCTCGGTGGCCTGCGTCGGTGCGGCGACCGTGGCCTGCAGGGTGTAGCCGTCGACCAGGAAAGTGCAGGTCACGTCCGCACCGGGCACCGCCGCGAGCAGGACCTGGGTCACCGCCTCGTCGACCGCCAGGCGGACGTCCTCGAGCTGGTCGAGGGGCAGGTCGGCACGAGCGGCCATCGCGGCCGCGACGGTGCGGGCCAGCGCCACGTTTCTCGTGTCGGCAGCGAAGGTGACGGTCACTTTGTCGGTCACGGGTACCTCCCACGGTTGCCCTCACACCCTAGGCGGATCCCTGCCCTCAGTCCCCGTCTTGGCCGGAACCGGCGGCCAGGCGTCCCAGGGCCTCCCCGGTCACCCGCTGGACGGTCCATTCGTCCATCGGGACCGCCCCGATGCTCCGGTAGAAGCCCAGGGCGGGTTCGTTCCAGTCGAGCACCCACCACTCCAGGCGCCCGTAGTCCTTCTCGACGCACTCCTGTGCGAGCGTCGCGAGGAGGGCCTTGCCATAGCCGCTCCCACGCAGCTCGGGTCGCACGTAGAGATCCTCGAGGTAGAGACCATGCTGTCCGAGCCAGGTGGAGAAGTTGAGGAACCACAGAGCGAATCCGCCCAGCGTGTACCCGTCTGCCTGGTGCTCGACGACGTGGGCGAACACCTTGGGGTCGGGGCCGAAGAGAGCCTCGTGGAACTGCTCGTCGGTCGCCACGGCCTCGTCGAGGGCCCTCTCGTACTCCGCGAGGTCGCGGACCATCTGAAGGATCTCGGGAATGTCGTCGGGCCTGGCGCGCCGGATGAGTTCTGAAGCCATGGCGCCACCCTAGGCGGGGCACCCCCACCCACCCCCGTCCGTCCGCCGAGAGGCCTCGGATGGTTGCGCTCAGCCGCCCTCCACCGGCGTGTCGCGACCATTCGATGCCTGTCGGCGGGGATCGCGTCCGTAGCGAAACCACAGGCGTCCGACGATCTGATCCTGTCTGACGGCTCCGAAGGAGCGGCTGTCGTCGCTGGCCGCGGGATTGTCGCCCATCACCCACCAGCCTGCGTCGACGTTGCGCTCGATGCGCTTGACGATGCGCAGGTCCGGACGCGTCGGATGGATGAGGAGGACGACGTCACCGGCGCGGACGGACCGGGTCCGGCGCACGACCCACCACTCACCGTTGGTCAGCGTGGGTTCCATGGACGGGCCGACGATTCGGACCCTGGTGAGCGGCATCACAGCCCCATCCTGCCGTGGGCACGGTCGGGTGCCGAGCGAGCGCGACGGCGCTATCGTGTGGGCAGACACATGACCCACGATCTGCCCGACTATCCAAGGAGTCATCTCGACATGAGCCTCTTCGCCACACTGCTCGCACCGCGCACCAGCGCATACGCCCACTGCGACCTCCCCTGCGGCGTCTACGACCCCGCTCAGGCCCGGCTGGAGGCAGAGTCCGTCAAGGCGTGCATGGAGAAGCACAACGCGTCTGACGATCACGACTTCAAGGCCCGCTCCATCACCATCAAGGAGCAGCGCTCCCAGATGGTGAAGGAGCATCTGTGGGTGCTGTGGACCGACTACTTCAAGCCCCCGCACTTCGAGAAGTACCCGCAGCTCAACGAGCTGTTCAACCAGGCCACCAAGCTCGCTGGCGCCGGTGGCACCAAGGGCACCTGCGATGTCGCGGTGGCCGATGAGCTGCTCGCGAAGATCGACGAGATCGCGGCGATCTTCTGGGAGACCAAGAAGGCCTAGATCGTCCCTGAGGGCTGGGAGCTGTTGCGCTGCGACAGTTCCCAGCCCTCAGTCGTTCTCGTCCTGACCCTGGCTCCATGGTTCGGGGCTGCGGCCCTGCGTGGAGCGGATCGCGGGTGTGTCACATGGCGGCCTGACCCGGTCCATGGCAGCCTGCGGGTATGGAGGCATCGGAGCGACATCGCCGGCTGAGCGAGGTGGTCGAGTGCGGCGATCCCGCTCAGCAGGCCCAGGCCCGCCTGCTGCTCGAGGCTCTGGCCGCCAGGCCCGATGACGCGGCGGCTCTCGAGGCCGCGGCCCTGCTCGTGGATGCCTACCTGAACGATCCCTACCTGACCCGCTGATGGGCGAGGGACGGCGATAATGACGAGGTGCCTCTCGCTCAACTCAACATCGCCGAGGTTCGGTTCCCCCTCACTGATCCCCGCATGGCGGACTTCGTCTCGCAGTTGGCGGACGTCAATGCCGGCGCCGAGGCGGCTGACGGCTTCATCTGGCGGCTTCGGGATGACGACGGCCCCGGCTCGACGAGTTATCGGATCTTCGACCGCGACGACCTGATCGTGAACCTGTCGGTCTGGCGGGACCTCGACGCGCTGCGCGCCTACGTGATCGGATTTGCTCAGCATCGCGATGCGCTGAGGGATCGAGCGCGCTGGTTCGAGCGGGCGCAGGAGCCCATGACGGTCTGCTGGCCGATCCCGGACGGCCACGTGCCCACGCTGGCCGAGGCAGAGGAGCGGCTGGGGAGGCTGCGCTGCGATGGACCGAGCGATGACGCCTTCCCCTTCACGCATCGCGGCTAGTCTCAGGGCATGTTCGCCATCTACGCCTCGGGCATCAACCGCGACGATCCGCTGTCGGTCCTGGGTGTCGGCGATCTGCCGACGCCGATCACTCCTGACGACTGGGTGACCGTTCGCGTCAGGGCGGGGAGTCTGAACCACCATGATCTGTGGGCGCTCAAGGGGCAGGCGCTCAAGGAGGATCAGGTGCCCATGATTCTCGGCACCGATGCCGCGGGCGTCACCGAGGACGGTCAAGAGGTGATCGTCCATGCGGTGGTGGGCGAGACGGCGGTCGCCGGTGACGAGACCCTTGACCCCAGCAGGAGCCTGCTGAGCGAGAGGTATCCGGGGGCGCTGGCCGAGCAGGTGCGCGTGCCCGCTCGTAACCTCGTCGACAAGCCTGCCGGACTGAGCTTCGAGGAGGCAGCCTGTCTTCCCACGGCCTACCTCACCGCGTACCGGATGATCGCCTCGAAATCCGACACTCGCGAGGGTGACACCCTGCTCGTCCAGGGAGCCGGCGGGGGAGTCTCGACCGCACTCGTGGTTCTCGGCAAGGCCCTTGGACGTCAGGTGTGGGTCACGTCGCGCGATGCCGACAAGCTGGCGTGGGCCCTGGAGATCGGGGCGGATGGCGCTTTCGAGTCGGGGGCGAAGCTCCCGGGCAAGGTCGATGCGGTGATGGAGACCGTCGGCGACGCCACGTGGGCCCACTCGATGCGCTCATTGCGCCCCGGGGGCACGATCGTCATCTCCGGCGCGACGTCCGGACCCAACCCGCCCGCGGACCTGAATCGACTGTTCTTCCTGCAGCTGAGGATCATCGGATCGACGATGGGGACGATCGGGGAGCTTCGCGACCTTGTCGACCTCCTCGTCCGCAAGGGAGTGCGACCGATCATCGACCGCGTGCTTCCGATGGAGCGCGCGGCGGAGGCCTTCAG
>DMPC01000134.1:11844-22982 GCA_003456155.1 Actinomycetota bacterium
GTCATCACTCATCGAGGTCGTCGTCGAGCCGGGCCAGCCAGGTTGCGAGTCGCTCGATGGGCACCTCGAAGTCAGGATTCAGGTCGACGAAGGTGCGCATCTGGTCGGCCACCCAGGCGAGAGTGACCTCCTCCTCGCCCCGTCGATGCTCCAGCTCCTCGATTCCGCGGTCCGTGAAGTACATGCGCGCTCCTATCGGAATGCCTGCTCGACGACCGCCGACTGCTCGGCCTCATGTCGCTGATGGGTCCCGCACGCGGGCGAGGAGGACGGAGGTCGACTCACTCCCGTGATGGGACGGTCGATGATCTCCGGCAGGTTCATCGCGATGAACGACCAGGCTCCTTGATTGGCCGGCTCCTCCTGCACCCAGGTCAACTCGGCGTTGGGGTAGTCGAGCAGCGCGGGAGGCAGGGTGCGGAAGGGGAGCGGATAGAGCCGCTCGAAGCGCATGATCGCGACGTCGGTGATTCCGTGCTGCTCTCGGTAGGCATCCAGGTCGTAGTAGACCTTCCCGCTGCAGAGCAGGACCTTGCGGATCTGAGGTCCGACATGGCCGGGATCAGTGATGAGCGGGTGGAAGTGGCCTGACGTGAACTCCGACCTGTTCGACACCGCCTTCTTGCTCCGCAGGAGGGACTTCGGCGTGAAGATGATGAGCGGGCGTACGACCTTGGCGTTGGCCTGGAGCCGAAGCAGGTGGAAATAGGACGCCGGAGTGCTCGGCATCGTCACGACCATGTTGTCCTGGGCGCACAGCTGCAGGTAGCGCTCGGGGCGCGCGGACGAGTGGTCGGGCCCTTGGCCCTCGTAGCCGTGCGGCAGCAGAAGCGTCAGTGACGATCGCTGCCCCCACTTCTGCTCGCCCGCCGCAATGAACTCATCGATGATCGTCTGGGCGCCGTCGGCGAAGTCACCGAACTGCGCCTCCCACATGACGAGGGCATCGGGTCTGGCCACGGAATACCCGTACTCGAACCCCATCGCCGCGAACTCGCTGAGGAGCGAGTCGTAGACATAGAGCTTGGCACCGTTGCGGTAGCACTGCTTCAGGGGCTTGTACTGCCAACCGGTCTCCTTGTCGACGATGACCATGTGCCGGTGGCCGAAGGTGCCTCGTCGAACGTCCTGGCCGGCGAGGCGAACCGTGCGCCCCTCCATGAGCAGGCTGCCGACCGCCAGTGCCTCGGCCATGCCCCAGTCGATGGCATCCTCGGCCACCATGCTCTCCCGACGCTGCAGCTGTGGCTGGAGTCGCGGATGCACGGTGAAGTCCTCGGGCATGTGCAGCTGAGAAGCGATGACGGTGTCAATCTGCTCCTGGGTGATCGCCGTCTCGATGTCGGCTGCGGCGTGCTGAGGAGTCAGCTTGCGCTCTCCGTCGGCAATGACGTCAGCCTTCGCCGAGCTGAAGGAGGTGGTGTCGTCGCCGCGTGTCTCCTGGAAGATGCGCTCGAGCTGCTCCTGGAAGTGGCGGAGTGCTGTCTCGGCCTCCTCCAGCGTGATATCACCGCGTCCGATGAGGGACTCGGTGTAGTGCTTGCGCACGGAGCGCTTCTGGTCGATCACCTGGTACATCAGCGGCTGCGTGAGTGACGGATCATCGGCCTCGTTGTGTCCGCGACGCCGATAGGTGACGAGGTCGATGACGACGTCCTTGTGGAAGGTCTGCCGGAAGCCGAAGGCCAGCTCGGCCACTCGCACGACGGCCTCGGGGTCATCGCCGTTGACGTGGAAGATCGGTGCCTGGATCATTCGCGCGACGTCAGTGGGGTAGACGGACGACCGGCTGTACTTGGGGCTCGTCGTGAACCCCACCTGGTTGTTCACGACCACGTGAACGGTGCCTCCCGTGCGGTACCCCTGGATCTGCGACATCTGCAGGGTCTCTGCCACCACGCCCTGTCCGGCGAAGGCGGCGTCACCGTGGATGAGCACGGGAAGCACGCTGAACTTGTCATCGTGAGGCAGGCGGTCCTGCTTGGCGCGGACGATGCCCTCGAGCACCGGGTTGACGGCCTCGAGATGCGACGGATTGGCGGCTAGGTACACACGGGTCTGGCTGCCGTCCGGGGCGGAGAACATGCCGCTTGTGCCGAGGTGGTACTTCACGTCGCCAGAGCCCTGGACCTGGTTGTCGCCGAAGTCGCCCTCGAACTCGCGGAACACCTGCCCGTAGGACTTGCCTGCGATGTTGGTGAGGACGTTCAGGCGACCACGATGGGGCATGCCGATCGCGACTTCGACGATGTTGTCCTGCGAGGACTGGATCAAGATCGCATCGAGGAGGGGAATGAGCGACTCGCTGCCCTCGAGCGAGAACCGCTTCTGCCCGACGTACTTCGTCTGCAGGAAGCTCTCTAGAGCCTCGGCCTCGTTCAGCTTGTGCAGTATGCGGAGCTGCTCGTCCCGGTCGACCTTCTCATGGGGGATCTCGACGCGCTTTTGGATCCACTCCCGCTGGTCGGGATCCTGAATGTGCATGTACTCGATGCCGATGGAGCGGGTGTAGGAGTCGCGCAGGACCTTCAGGATCTCGCGCAGCTTCATGAGGGGTCGCCCGCCAAAGCCTCCGGTGGCGAACTCCCGGTCGAGGTCCCAGAGCGTCAGTCCGTGCTGGAGAACGTCCAGATCGGGGTGCATCCGCTGCTCGTACTCGAGCGGATTGGTGTCCGCCATGAGATGACCGCGCACGCGGAAGGCGTGGATGACCTCCTGGACGCGCACCGTCTTGCTGAGGTCGGTCTCGTGGTTCGCCGAGACGTCCTCCGCCCAGCGGATGGGCTCGTAGGGAATCCGCAGCGAGCGGAAGACCTCTCCGTAGAAGTCATCCTCTCCGAGCAGCAGCTGGTGGACGCGTCGCAGGAACTCCCCGGACTGCGCCCCCTGGATGACGCGGTGGTCGTAGGTGCTCGTGAGGGTGAGGATCTTGGAGACCGCATTGCGCACCCGGGATTCCTCCGAGGCCCCCTGCCATTCGGCTGGGTAGTCCATGGCGCCGACGCCCACGATGCAGCCCTGCCCCTGCATGAGTCGGGCCACCGACAGCTGCGTCCCGATGGTGCCCGGGTTCGTCAGCGAGATGGTCGTCCCGACGAAGTCGGACACCTGCAGCTTGCCGTGGCGGGCCTTGCGCACGAGGTCCTCATACGTCGCCCAGAAGGCTGCGAAGTCCAAGGCCTGCGCGCGCTTGATGCTGGGAACGAGGAGCTGGCGGCTGCCATCCGGCTTGGCGAGGTCGATGGCGAGGCCGAGGTTCACCTCCGTGTTCATGACGACCGCTGGCCTGCCGTCGACCTCCGTGAAGGCGTTGTTCATGGCGGGCACGTCAGCGAGTGCACGCACGACCGCGTAGCCGATCAGATGGGTGAAGGAGACCTTGCCACCGCGTCCGCGGGCGAGGTGGTTGTTGATGACCGTGCGGTTGTCGATGAGGAGCTTGGCAGGCACAGCGCGCACACTGGTGGCCGTCGGGACGGCGAGGCTGGCCTCCATGTTGTCGACGACGCGTGCCGCCGGTCCCTTGAGGACGGTGATGGCACCGGACGTCGCGCTGGCTCCGGTGGCCGGCGCGGGTGCCGGTTCGTCCGCCGGGGCCTCCACGGGGGGGCTCGCAGGAGAAACTGAGGGGGCGACCGCGGGGGCGACGTCCTCCCGGGGCGTTCGCGCGGCCGGGGAGAAGTCCGGTGGGGTGTAGCCCTCGAAGAACTCCCACCACGCCGGGTCGACGGCGCTGCGATCGGCGAGGAACTGCTCGTAGATCTCGTCCACGAGCCATTCGTTGGGGCCGAAGCCCTCGAGTCGACTGTGGGGGGAGTCGGGGGTCACGGTGGTCCTCTCACCTGGCGGCGTTCGGGGGGCCGCCTCATGTGCCGGCAGGTCAAGCCTAGCCACGACATCGCACGGCCCCCTCGTCCTGGTGTCGGGTTTGGGTGGAGCGACGTCGACGCTTACCATGCTTAAGTGGCCCGACTTCGCTTCCTCCCCGAGCCCGCAATGGGCGCGCGACCCTGGCGCCGCGTGATTGCCGCGGTGGCGGGCGCCGCGCTCATCCTGGGCGGAGCCGGCCTCACCGTGTCCCCGGCGCTGGCCGAGGATGCGTCGCCGCGGCCCACCTCGTCGACGACCGCTCCGGCGGCGCCCACGACAGGGGAGCAGACCGTCGTCGTCGCGCCGGGTGCTCCGACGATTCTCAACGTGCGTGGCGGGCTGGCCAGCGGACAGCTCTCGATCACCTACGCCCCTCCGGCGAGCGATGGTGGCTCATCGGTCACCTCGTACGAGGCGTCCATCGACCAGGGTGCCGTCTGGTGGCCCTGCGCTGGAGTCACCGGGGAGTGCGTCCTCACCAACCTGCGCAACGGCACTCAGTACCGCGTGGCCCTGCGTGCGGTGAACGCTCTCGGCCCCGGCGCTCCGAGCCAGCCGGCGACCGGCGTCCCGACCATCCCCGTCGGAGTGGATCCGGACAAGCCGACCCAGTTGCCGAAGCCTCGCGCCTGGGTGGGTGCGACGTTCAATGCCGCGAGCAACGGTCTCGGCGTGGATGGAGCGCAGGTCCGTCTGGGTGTCGGGACCCTGCCCGCAATTACCTTCACTCGGGCCATTCCGGACAAGCGAGTGGTCGAGACCCATCTGGGTGTCTCGGCGGTCCTCCCGGACGGCAAGGTGCGCAAGGTGTCGGGGGCGTGGGGCTGGACGAGCGACCGCACGGCTGTCTTCCGACCGGTCCAGTACTGGCCCGGGCACGCCACGATCATGGTCACGTCGACGCTCGACCGGGCGGTGCTGGGGCGCGACGGCACGACCTACCTGGTCGGCAAGCGAGATCTCGCCAAGACATGGACGTTCCGCACCGATCGCAAGCTGATCGCGCGCGTCGACGGGGCGAAGGTCAACATGCGGGTCTACATCGACGGCCAGCGTGTCGAGACCTTCCCGGTCTCCCTGGGCAAGGACGGCTGGGAGACCCGCAACGGGGTCAAGGTCATCAGCACCCAGAAGGAGCCAGTGAAGATCTATCGGAGCACGTCGCTGGGCCTGGGACCGGAGGAGGCCTACGAACTCGAGGCTGACTGGAACACGCGCCTCACGCCCACGGGCGAGTTCATCCACACGGCGACGTGGGCCTACGGCCGGATCGGCCGGTACAACGGCTCTCATGGGTGCACGAACATGATCGCCGAGGATGCCCAGTGGATCTATCAGAAGACCATTCCCGGAGACGTCATCCTGTACGAGAACACCGGTGGCACGACGGTGCAGGAGTGGAACGGCCCCGGTGGCCTCTGGAACATCCCGTGGAGCCAGTGGCTGAAGAAGTCGGCGCTCGGCAGCGGATCTGGCCAGGTGGACACCTCCAGCGATGCACCGACATCGGTCACCGAGGATGCCAGCGCCTGACCCCGCTATTCCGTGGCAGGATGCGCGAATGAGCGAAGACTCCCCGGTAGTCAAGGCCTCGCAAGGCGGCGTCACGCACGGGCTCGACCGCGTCGTGGGCGTACTGGGCCCTGATCGCAGTCTCGCCGAGCGCGTGGCGCTCTTCGCCGCTGCGGCATCCGTGGGCCCTTCCTTCGAGCCGGGCCTGCAGCCACGGAAGACCCTCGATCAGGCGATTGCGACGGGCGTCATCGCAGCCACGACCCTCTCGGCCGTGACCGTCGTGGAGAGCGCTGTCGAATCCGTGGGAAAGCTGCTGACTCGAGGACGCACGGATGCGGCCTCATCGTCGGCCCGGCTGGCCTTCACCGTGGGCAGCAACCTGCTCATTGGGGCAGCGGCAGAAGCGGTGTCGCGCGCCCTGCCACCGCGTGAGGATGAGCGCCTGCGACGGGGCGGGCTCCGCGTGATCGCCAACCGCACCGCACGCGTTGCCGGTATCGGTGCCGCCCTGTCGGGGGCGATCGGGGCGATCGATCTGCTCACCGAACATCGCTCGAAGCAACGCTGGGTGAGTCGCATCCCGCTCGCCCTGCCGGCGGGGGTTGGGCTGTCCGCATGGCATATCCATCGCACGCACATCAAGTCGAGAGCGATGGGTGACACCACGATCGCGAACGTGTCGCCTCTGTCCTCCATCGGGATTGCCGCGGGCGTGGGAGCGGGCGTGATCGGCCTGCAGCTCGGCGAGCGACTGGTGGCCCACGGGGTGTCGAGGGGCATCAGCCGGATCGCCCCGAACTATGACTCCGTGTCGAATCCGATCGGGCATGTGGTGGCGCTCGGTGTGCTGGGCTCTGTCATCTACGGCGGTTACGAGTACGCCGTCCGACGCGTCGAGCAGGGCGGAGCCGCGGTCGAGCCCGCCTACGAGTCCCCGGCCACGTCGCCCATGGTGTCCGGCAGTCCCGAGAGCCTGATTCCCTTCGACACCCTGTCGCGGGAGGGGCGCCGATTCGTCAACATGGTGCTCACGCAAGACGAGATCGCCACGGTGATGGGGGAGCCCGCGGCGGCTGATCCCATTCGGGTCTTCGTCGGGCTCGACACGGCTACCGAGGTCGAGGAGCGGGTCGACATCCTGATGGACGAGATGATCCGGACCGGTGCGTTCGATCGCAAGGTGCTCTGCTTCGCCTCGCCGACCGGCTCGGGATACATCAACTACGTGATGGCCGAGGCCCTCGAGTACATGACCCTGGGTGACTGTGCCATCGTCACGATGCAGTACTCCATGCTGCCGTCGTCGATGTCGCTCACGCGAACGACCCTGGCGGTGGAGCAGAACCGCGACGTGATGCATGCCATCACGGGCTACCTGCGCGGAATGCCGGCGGATCGCCGGCCGCGATTCGTCCTCTTCGGCGAGAGCCTGGGTGCGCTCACGATGCAGGACGTCTGGCAGCGGCGCACAGTGGAGGCGATCGATCGGGACTTCGTGCACTCCTCCTTGTTCCTCGGCACACCCTCGGCGACTCAGTTCGCGAAGGCCTGGAGACTCAACGCCGAGAAGATCGATCCCGGCGGGAAGATGATCGAGGTCGACGACTTCGGTGACTACCTCGACCTGCCCGACGAGCAGCGGGAGCGCGTTCGCCACGTCCTGATCAGCCACTATGACGACCCCATCCCGAAGTTCGGGACGAACATCCTGCTGCGCCGCCCCTGGTGGCTCGGTCCCGTCGACGAACGGCCGCCGCGAGTGCCCAAGTCGACTGGCTGGCGCCCGGGTGTGAGTTTCGTGCTCACGGGCATCGACCTGATCAATGCCATGGAGGTCGTCCCCGGCACCTTCGGGCGTCGTGGTCACGACTACCGCGAGGACATTGCCCGTTTCGTTTCTGCGGCCTATGACCTTCCGATCACCGCAGGGCAGATGGTGAGCATCGAGAGGGCGTTGCGCGAGCGTGAGCTGGAGTGGGCGCAGAAGCGCGTCGTGACGGAGCAGGTCGCCCGTGCACGCGAGGCGCTGCTTCGAGAGTTCAAAAGCTGGGGTGTCAGCTCCGGCAGTGATCTGCAGGCGGATGCCGTGCTGCGGCAGGTGCTCAATGGGGCTGCTACACGGGCGTGAGTCAGGCGCGGGTGCCGTTGTCGGCTGCGTTGTCGAAGAGGACGATCGTCTCGGCGTAGCGCATGATTCGCTCGATGTACGCCTCGGTCTCGGGGAACGGTGGTATGCCCTCGTACTTCAGGACGTTGCCGAAGCCTGCGTTGTAGGCGGCCAGCGTGTTGTGCAGTCGGTTTCCCGGGACGTCCCGCACGAGGCGGCGGTTGACGCAGTTCAGGGCAGCAGCAGAGTGAATGGCGTCCACGGGATTCCAGACATCCGCACTGCCGTCCTTGTCCGCATCGATCCCGTACTGCTCCCACACCTCAGGCATGAACTGCGCCATTCCCCGGGCGCCGGCCGAGGAGACCGCGTCAGCATCCCAGTGGCTCTCGGCGGCGATCTGGGCGGCGAGGATCTCGACGGGGACGGCATCACACCGGCGGGATGCCTTGAGCAGGACAGGTCGCAGTTCGTCGGGAACCACGATGGGGCTTCCTGTCAGGCGCTGGCCCTGTGACGTCCCCATGAACACGGACCACGCTCCGGCGAGGGCCGTGCCCACCAGGGCGACGAGGGTGACTCCGGCCACGACGGTGACCATGAGGCGCCGACGCCGGATCCCCTGACGGTAACGATCCGCATCCCGTCCCTGACCCACCTGTCCACGTTAACCCGAGGACCGGGATGTTTGTCCAACCGCTGCGCCGCGCGTAGCGTGTCGGGGGTGACCACCTCCCCGGCGCCCGGGCCACCCGAGCCATCACGCACGGGAACCCCCGACCTCACCCGCGCGCAGGTGGAAGGGATGTTCGAGCAGCGGTTGGCTGAGGCCTTCGCCGCCCTCGGGTGTTTCAACCTCGCGGTGTTCGGCAAGACGGGGGTCGGGAAATCCACTCTGGTGAATGCGGTCTTCGGGCGGGATGTCGCCCGGACGGGCGTCGGGAGCCCTGTCACCCGGGGCTTGGTCTACTACCGGCATCCCGACGGATTCCTCGGCATCTACGACTCCGAGGGGTTCGAGACCGGCACCGCCGGGGATGCGATCGTGGCGGGGCTGCGATCGCTGGTCGCCGAGCATCGCGCAAAGGCGGTCGACCAGCAGATCCATGCGGCGTGGTATCTCGTGCGGTGGTCGGATCGCCGATTCGAGCGAGGCCAGGAGCAGTTCGTCCGTGAACTGGCGGATCTCGGCCTGCCCGTCATCGTCGTCCTCACCCAGGTGCCCAACCGAGACGGTCAGGTGCACCCCGAGGCGGCCGAGTTCGCCCGCTACATCGAGGGCCTGAACCTGCCGGTGAGCCCGCACGGGCAGGTCCTGCTGACCAACGCGCTGGCCGACCCCTTCACGGGCAGCCCGGTCTACGGCCTCCAGGAGCTTCTCGACGTCACGTACGAGGTCATCCCCGCCGTGGCAGAGGCCGCGCTGACCGCAGCGCAGGTCGTGGATGTGGGGCGCAAGAAAAAAGCCGTGGCGGCGATCATCAACCAGGCCGTCGTGGTCGCCGCTGGCGTAGGGGCAACGCCGATCCCCTTCGCTGACGCGGCCCTTCTCGTCCCCACTCAGGTCACCATGATCGCCCGCATCACCGCGGCCTATGGCCTGCCTCCCAGCCGCTCGCGTGCCCTCGCCACGGCCGGATCGGTGATCCTGACGGGCGGTGCCACCATGGCGGGTCGCTACGCGGTGACGAGCCTGCTCAAGTTCGTCCCGGGAGGGGCGCTGGCGGGGTCAGCCATCTCGGCCACGGTCGCCGGTGCGCTCACGAAGGCCGTCGGCCATGCCTGGGCGCGCGTGTGCGAATACGCCCTGTCCATGGGCGATGCGGATCGGAGCGCCTTCCTGTCGAGCCCCCAGGTCACCGAGCAGTTCCTGACCTATCTCAAGGGGGAGCGCCGGTCCTAGGCCCGCACTCAGCCTGACGCATCGGGCGCCCATGGCGGCGAGCGGGTGTTAGCGTCGTGCCACCCGAGGGAGGCGACATGAAGAAGGCACTGGTCATCGTGGCGGCCGTGGCTGGCGCCGCGGCTGGAGTGATCGCCTGGCGGCGCAACGGCGCAGCGAAGGGCGTGGGGGTGACGGCGAGCCTGTGGGCGGACTCTGTCTCGTCGGCTGCGGGCTCGGCCGCCGGTGCGGTGTCTGGCGCTGCTCAGGCCGTCTCCGGCGTGACCGATACCGTGGCCCAGCGAGTGGCGGACGGCGCCGCGGCGGTGGGGTCCAGCGCTGCGGATGCCGCGGATGTCGCGGCTCGCAAGGCCGGCGAACTGGCAGATCTCACCGGCCAAACGGCCCATGAGGTGGCCGGTGTGGTCGGTGATGCGGCTGAGGCGGCTGCGGCGGACGCCGCCGCCGAGTCGGGCCGAAGCGACTCGGCAGCTGAGCCACCGGCCAGGACGTCGCCCTCCAGGAAGGCGCCCGCCAAGAAGGCGGCTGCCAAGACTGCTGGTACCCAGACTGCTGGTATCCAGACTGCTGGCACCCAGACCGCTGGTGCCAAGACGGCACCCGTGAAGAAGTCTGCGGCGAAGAAGGCCCCCGCCCACCCCACGGCCCCGCCGGCCGGCACTGCAGAAGGCTGACGCTTCGCTCAAGGCGAACGGCGGAACAGTTCGGGACCGCCGTGCGTTGTCACGGATGTCGGGGCACAGTGGCCCTGGAAGCACGGCTGGAGTCGGAGGGATCATGCGTTCGCCGGAGGAGTTGTTCATAGTCCACGGGGAGGCTCAGTTCGACGAGCCGCCCGTCTTGGTCTACGCCTTCGCCGGGTTCGTGGATGCCGGTTCTGGGGTGAGGCTGGCGGCCGATCACATTCTCGCCACCTGCCAGCACCGCCTCCTCGCGACGTTCGATGTCGATGAACTGCTCGACTACCGTGCTCGCCGTCCCCGGATGACGTACGTCGTCGACCACTTCGCGTCCGTCGAGATGCCGCAGATCACTCTGCACGAGGTCACGGACGGTCAGGGCTCACGCTTCCTGCTCCTGACCGGCCCCGAGCCGGACTACCAGTGGCAGCGCTTCCTGGCCGCCGTCGACCTCATCGCCCAGCGCTATCGCGTGAGGCTCGCGGTGGGGCTGTCGGCGATCCCGTGGCCGATTCCGCACACGCGCCCGCTGGGGATAACCGTCCACGGCAGCGAGCCCTCGCTGGTCGCTGGCCATGTCAGCGTCGTCGGCGAGGTGGAGGTGCCCGGCCATGTGGGCGCGATGCTCGAGCTTCACCTGGGCCAGCATGGTTTCTCCTCCATGGGCCTGACAGCCCAGGTGCCCCACTACCTGGTCCAGTTCGAGTTTCCGCGTGCGGCTGCGACGCTGATCGCGGCGGTCTCGGCCGCGACCGGCCTTGTCCTGCCGACGGCAGCCCTGGAGCCTGCTGCCCGGAAGGCGGATGCGGACGTCGCGGCGCAGATGCAGGGGAATGACGAGTTCACGGCGATCGTGGCGGCTCTGGAACAGCAGTACGACCAGCTTGCCGCGGTGACCGCGAGTCCACGAGGGGCGCTGGGAGCCATCACGGAGGCTGAGGTGCTGACGGGCGAGGAGATTGCCGCGCAGGTGGAGGAGTTCTTGTCCCACCTCGGCGAGGCCGGGCCCGACTCCTCATCTTCGGCCGGCGACGGGGACGCTCCCTAGCGGCAGGAGGCTCCT
>DMPC01000134.1:23208-42900 GCA_003456155.1 Actinomycetota bacterium
CGGAGGCAGGACTCCGGTGAGTAGGTACGTTTCGACGATGCTGTCGACACATGAGGAACCCGAGTTGTAGATGGTGTGCCCGTCGCCCTGGTACGTCAGCAGGGTCGACGTGGGCAGCTGGCGGTTGAGCGCGCGCGACCAGCGGTACGGCGTCGCGGGATCGTAGGCCCCTCCGATGATCAGCATCGGCGCGGTGGTCGTCGACGAGGCCGCGGCGGGACGCTCTGACGAGCGCCCGAACCAGACGGAGCAGGGGACATTGCTCCACGACATCGCTCGGGCCAGTTCGGGCACCGGGGCGCGTTGGGACCAGTCCTCGGCGGCCGCGGCCAGTCCGGGGGCTGCAGGCGTGGCAGGTGAGTCCCAGCAGGAGATAGCCGGAAAGGCCGAGGCCATGTTCGTGGCATAGCGATCCGGCGCGAGGCGATCGGTGGCGGCATCGAAGAGGAGTGCGAGGCCCTGACCGCTGCCCCGGGTCGCCTGCCTCAGCGCCTGGCGCAGCGGCCCCCACAGGGTGGGGGAGTACATGGCGAAGAACACCGACGTGATCGCCTCGGCCTGGACCAGTGAACGCCCGGGGCCCGCGGGCAGGGGCCTTTGATCCAGACTCCCCAGCAGGCCGTTGAGCCCCGCGAGGACGTCGGGGGCTCCGCCCTTCCAGGGGCAGGAGGAGCGAGCAGCGCAGTTCTGCGCGAATCGCTGGAGAGCGAGCTGGAATCCCTGGGACTGGTCGCGTGAGATCTGCATGAGGTCGAGGCGGGGGTCGACCGCACCGTCCAGTACGAATCGGCCGACACGGTCGGGGAATTGCTCGGCATACTGCGCGGCCAGGACCGTGCCGTAGGAGAAGCCGAGGAAAGCGAGGCGCTCATCGCCGAGTGCCTGCCGCAGAATGTCCATGTCGCGCACGGTGTCCTCGGTGCCGAGGTGCCTGGCGATCACCGGCGTGCGGTCGATGCAGCCGCCGGCCAGGGCCCTTGCTCGACGCATGAGCGTGGCCTGCTCCGTCGGAGTGTCGGGCGTGCTGTCGGTCCGGAACCAGCGCGTCGTCTCCGCGCCGCTCATGCAGACGACGGGGCTCGACTGACCGACGCCGCGAGGGTCGAAGCCGACGATGTCATAGGCGTCGGTGATGTCCGGGGCCAGCGAATCGGAGAGAGCGGACGCGAAGGCAATCCCCTCGACCCCTGGGCCGCCAGGGTTCACGACGAGCGAGCCGAGGCGCGCTCCCTCCTCACCGGTCGACGCTTTGCGGGAGACGCGCAGCCGAAGGGTGTCCCCCGTGGGGTCGCTGTAGTCGAGCGGCACCGTCAGCCAGGCGCACTGGCCCGCGGCGCACCGGTCCCAGTCGAGTTCCTGGTCGTAGAAGGGCTCGAGCGGCGTTGGCTGCGCCTGTGCGGGGCCAGCGACGAGCGTCCCTGCGGCAGCCGTCAGGCTGGCCATCAGGAGGATGAGTACGGGCCGCACGCGTCCACCGTAGGTCACGCCGCGGGTGCATCCGCCGGTTGCGTCGCCACAGGGGCATGAAAGGCTGTAGGGATCCCTGTTCGGGGAAGGAGAGGACGGCATGGCGGGCAACGCGACGTATCGCTACGCAAACACTGCGATCGTGTCAGTGGCGATTGCGGAGGCTCCCGTCGTCGTGACGTCGGGCGAGTTCGATGACCAGCTCGCCGCCACGTACGAGGCGGTGGGCTTTCGACCGGGCATGCTCGAGGCGCTGGCCGGCATCTCGGAGCGACGCTGGTGGCCCGAGGACGTCTCCTTCGCGGATGCCGCCGCCATGGCCGGCGCCAAGGCGATCGCCGAGGCGGGGGTCGATCCGTCCAGGATCGGACTGCTCGTCAACACCTCGGTGTGCCGGGATCACCTCGAGCCGTCGGCCGCGGTGGACGTGCACCGGCAGTTGGGGCTGGGCACGGCGTGCGTGAACTTCGACCTCTCCAATGCCTGCCTGGGCTTCATGAATGGCATGCAGCTGGCCGCCACCATGATCGACGCCGGTCAGATCGACTACGCCCTGATCGTCGACGGGGAGGGCAGTCGCCGGACCCAGGAGCGCACGATCGAGCGGCTCCAGCGACCGGGTACGACGAAGGCGGAGATTCTGGAGAACTTCGCCACGCTGACCCTGGGCTCAGGGGCAGCCGCCATGGTCCTCGGCCGCGCCAGTGACCATCCCGGTGGGCATCGCTTCATCGGGGGAGTGGGCCGGGCTGCCACGGAGCACCATCGCCTCTGCGTGGGTGACCTCGATGGGATGACCACCGACTCCAAGGGCCTCCTCGATGCCGGTGTGCAGCTAGCCGTGGACACGTGGACGGCGGCTGCAGAGGAGTTCGACTGGAGCGACCTTCGTGCCTACGTCATCCATCAGGTGTCGAAGGTGCACACCGAGGCCATCACGTCCGCACTGGGAATCGATCCGTCGCGGACTCCCGTGATCTTCCCGACACGAGGGAATGTCGGCCCGGCGTCGATTCCCTTCACGCTGGCTCTGCACGCCTCGGAGTTCTCGGCGGGTGATCGCATCGCCTGCATGGGCATCGGCTCAGGGCTCAATTCCGCGGTCATCGAGATCGAGTGGTGAGCACCGCCCCAGCCTGCCTCCCGCCGCCCGGCCTGCCCGGGCTCGATCCGCGCTGGTCGGTCGTCGTGGAAGCGCGCGATGCCGACGGAGTGTCAAGGTCGTGGCACGTGCTCGACACTCATGCCGACGGACCTGAGGAGGACATCCGGCTGACGGTGCTCTGCGTCCATGGCAATCCCACGTGGTCGTACCTCTGGCGGTCGGTGCTGGCATCCGCTCCAGCGGACGTCCGCGTGATCGCGGTGGATCACCTCGACATGGGCTTCTCGGACCGCACCGGAACCGTGCGTCCCCTCGCTCAGCGGGTCGCCGACCTCGGATCCCTGACATCGGCTCTGGGCGTGGTGGGCCCTGTCGTGGTGGTGGCTCACGACTGGGGCGGACCCATCTCCCTGGGCTGGGTACTGGAGCACCAGGACGAGGTCGCGGGGGTAGCCCTGCTGAACACGGCGGTCCATCAGCCGGACGCCTCCCGGGCTCCCTCAGTCATCAGGGTCGCCCGCGCCACCCCCGTCCGGCACGCTGCGACCGTCCTGACCCCGGCCTTCATCCGGGGGACGACCGCGCTGAGTGGTCGAAGGCTGCCGCCCGACGTGGCGGCGGCCTACTCCGCCCCCTACCGCTCGGCTGACGCGCGGGCCGCCATCGGGGACTTCGTGGCCGACATCCCGCTGGAGGACGACCACGTCAGTGCCGGCACTCTTGAGGCGATAGCCGAGGGGATTCGCGCCCTCACGATGCCCGTGCTGCTGCTCTGGGGACCGGGAGACCCGGTCTTCTCCGACCGCTATCTGCACGACCTCGAGGAGCGGCTCCCGCAGGCTGATGTGCATCGATACGAGGGTGCTCGTCATCTGGTCATCGAGGATGCCCCTGCTCTCGTGGCGGATCTGTGGACCTGGATCTCGGACCTGCGTGCCGGAGGGGCGGAGCAGGCGGCGGACGACCGTGCGGGGTCGGCCCAGGTCGATCGTCCGATGTGGGCGGCGCTGGCGGAGCGTGCTGCCGCGGACCCCGACGGACTGGCCCTGGCCGAGCCGAGGGACGGATCGTGGCGTCGCATCCCCTGGGCCCTGCTCGACGCCAACGTCGCCCGCCTCGCGTCCGGCTTGGCGGCCGAGGGTGTGCGGCCCGGCGATCGCGTGAGCGTGCTCATCCCCGTGGGCGCCGACCTCATCGCCGTCATCTATGCCTGCTGGAGGCTGGGCGCCAGTGTCGTCGTCACGGATGCCGGGCTGGGACCTCGTGGCATGGTGCGAGCGCTGCGGAGCGCCGCACCCGACCACATCGTGGCCGTGCCGAAGGGCCTGGCGCTGGTTCGGCTGGCGGCACTGCCGGGCCGTCGTATTCCGGTGTCGAGGCTCGTGGAGATCGCCCGAGCCGGCGCCGCCCTCCCGCTTCCCGCTGGGCCCGGGCTCGACGACGAGGCCCTGGTCGCCTTCACCTCCGGGTCCACCGGTCCCGCCAAGGGCGTGGTCTACGCCCATCGTCAGCTCCAGGCCACGCGCGACCTGCTGCAGGAGCACTACGGTCTGACGCCCGACGATGCCCTGGTCGCGGCCTTCGCGCCGTGGGCCGTGCTGGGCCCGGCCCTGGGCATTCCGTCCGCCATCCCGGACATGGATGTCACAGCGCCGCGGACCCTCACAGCCCGTGCGGTCGCCGATGCCACCCGGCAGGTGCGCGGCACGTTGATGTGGGCGTCGCCGGCAGCGCTGACCGGGGTTCTGAAGACCGCGTCGGCCCTGACGGACGACGACCTTGCTGCCCTGCAGTCGCTGAGGTACGTCCTCGGTGCGGGCGCCCCGGTCAGTGCCGCGATCCTTCACGGGATCCAGCGGCTTGTTCCGGGTGCCTCCGTGCGGACGCCCTACGGCATGACCGAGGTCCTCCCGGTCTGCGATGTCGTGATCGATGACATCGATGCGGCCGGTCCGGGCCCGGGAGTGCTCGTCGGGAATCCGCTGCCCGGAGTCGAGGTTCGCATCAGCGAGGTGGACGGCGAGGGAAGAGCACGGGGCCTGCTGTCGGATGCTCCCGGTGTCCTCGGCGAGGTTGCTGTCCGAGCCCCCCACCGCAAGGTGCGCTACGACCGGCTCTGGGCTACCGAACGGGCCAGTTCCCGGGACGCGGGCTGGCATCGCACGGGAGATGTGGGGAGCCTCGATGAACGCGGGCGGCTCTGGATCGCCGGACGGCTCGCCCATGTGATCACCACCGTTGACGGCCCCATCGGGCCGGTGCCGGTCGAGCAGGCCGTCGAGCGTATTCCGGGTGTGGACAGGGCTGCCTGCGTCGGCGTGGGGCCGACCGGGGCTCAACTCGTGGTGGTCGTCTGTGTGACCGGTGGACGCGAGGAGGGTGTCGCGAACCTCGCCCTCACCGACGACGTCCGGGCCGTCACCGGTCTGGACGTGGCGGCTGTGCTGCTGCGCCGGGACCTGCCGGTCGACATCCGCCACCAGTCGAAGATCGATCGGAGAGCGGTCGCCGAGTGGGCGGATCGACTCCTTGCGGGTCGTCGATGAGGATCCTCGTCACCGGCGGGCGTGGGCTGCTGGGCTCAGCGGTCGTGACGGAACTGCTCCATCGTGGCCACAACGTTCTGTCCTTCCAGCGGAGCCCTTCGGGCACCGATGCCCATGACGTGCTGGGCGACATCACCGATCCCTCGGCCGTGGCCGCTGCCATGCGCGGTGCTGACGCGGTGGTCCATCTCGCCGCGCTCGTGTCGATGAGCGGACCCCTGAGCGACTTCGAGCGGGTCAATGTCGGTGGCACGCAGAACGTGATCGCGGCCGCGCAGGCGGCAGGCGTCGGACGATTCGTGCACGTGTCGTCGCCCTCGGTCGCCCATGTGGGTCGCGCCCTGGTCGGTGACCCGGGTGGCAGAGCTGAGCCCGATCATGCGCGAGGCCACTATGCCCGGACGAAGGCCGTTGCCGAACTCCTTGCGTTGGCTGCGGACAGCGAAGGCATGGCCGTCACGTCCATTCGACCGCACCTGGTGTGGGGTCCTGGAGACACCCAGCTGATCGCACGCATCGCGCAGCGGGCGCGTGCGGGTCGCCTGTTCCTGATCGATCACGGCGCGGCACTCATCGACAGCACCTACGTCGACAACGCAGCGGAGGCCATTGCGCAGGCGCTCGATCGCGCCACCCTGCCCGAGGTCCGGGGGCGGGCCTTCGTCGTCACGAACGGTCAGCCGCGGACGGTGGCGGAGATGCTCGGCCGCATCGCGGCGGCCGCGGGATGCCCTGCGCCACGGCGTTCGGTGCCGGCGTCGCTGGCGAAGGGGGCCGGAAGTGCGGTCGAGAGGGCATGGAGCATCTCCGGGCGTGCGGGGGAGCCACCGATCACGCGCTTCATCGCCGAGCAGCTGTCGACCGCGCACTGGTTCGACCAGCGGCTGACCTGCGAGGCCCTCGACTGGCACCCCCGCATCCCCCTGGACGAGGGGTTCCGGCGGCTGCGGGAGTGGTTCGAGTCTCTCGGCTGATCGATCGCCGGTCGCGCTCCGCAGACGCGCCCCCGGCGCGCTGCGTCGAGCATTGATGGCGTGCCCTGTGACGTGCATGTCGACCATGACAAGGTCGAGGGGCCCCTCGATGTATGAGACCGAGAGACCCCTCGGGTGCTCGACTCGAACGGACCCGCCAGCACTCGGGAGGCGCCGGACCGCCTTGCGGCAGGGTCCGACGTTCGTTCTCGTCTTTGCACCGTCACCGCCCCCGAAGGTGCAGTGGCAGAGTTCTACTCCCGCGGCCGGTCGCTCCGCAGGCGTTTGGGATAAGTCGCTCGCACTGGCCTGACCGTGCCCGTGCGTCAGGTGTCGAGGGCTGAGAGATGCCCCAGAACGAGCGAGGTGAACTGCTCCGCGTACTCGATCTGGGTCCAGTGGCCGCAACGCCCGAAGACGTGCAGCTCGGCGTCGTCGATGAGTTCGAGCAGGGTCAGGGCATTCGATACGGGAATGACCTGATCGTCTCGTCCGTGGACGATGAGGGTCGGTGCGGCGATCCGGGCGATGTCCTCAGGGAGGTGGGTGATCGCGTCGAGGGCGGACTGGCGCGGTGCAGGGAACATCGAGCGGTAGGCCTCCTGCACGCCAGGCCGCGCACTCGCCTCGTAGCGCAGCCGAGCGAGGTCGGGGCCGACGAGGGCTCGGTCGAACGCGAAGATGCTCAGGAGTTCCTCCATCGCCTCCACGGACGGCTCGTACCCCCAGACAGCGTCGAGGCCGGGCGTGATCTCGAAGGGCACCCCGGTCGCCCCCATGAGGACCAGGCCATGCACGCGCTCGGGATGGTGGATGGCCAGCGCCAGGGCCAAGGAGCAGCCGAATGAGTTCCCGACGACGTGGCATCGCTCCACCCCCAGGGCATCGAGGACGCCCAGCACATGCTCGGTCCAGCTCGAGATCTCATAGCGAAATCCCACGGGCCGCTCCGTGAAGCCGAAGCCCACGATGTCGGGCGCGATGACGCGGTATCTCCCGGCGAGGCCGGGCATGGTCATCCTCCAGTTCGCCCAGGCGCTCACTCCTGGGCCGGAGCCGTGGATGAGCAGGACGTCGGGCCCTGTGCCGGTCACGTGCACGTTGGTCTGGATCCCCGCTGCATCGATCATGGTGCCGATCTCGGGGGACGGAGCAGGACTCATGCCCGCATTGTGGCGCACTGCGGAGTGGTGATGCCGTCGGCGTAGGGTCGGGGGATGCGCCTGAGTCTCCTTCCGCTGATCGTCGCGGTGGCTGCGCTTCCGGCCTGTGGGACGACATCCGCCAGCTCGGCTGACACGCTGTCCGAGGATGCCCTCGTCTCCTTCCAGTACCTCGATGCCTCGGTTCCGCCCCAATACCACCGCAGTTATGAGCTGTCCGTGACGGCCTCCCGGTCCCGTCTCGTGGTCGACAGCTACGGCGAGGTGCTGGCCGACGAGCAGGTGCCGACGAGTCCGGAGGTATGGGAGGCGCTGGGAACCACCTTGGGGCAGGTCACGGACCTGCCCGCCGAAGCGGGTCCGCAGGGCTGCACGGGCGGGACAGTCACCTCGCTGACGGTCCTGCAGGGCAGTGACGCGTCCGTCGATGTCGTCCTCGACGAGTGCGCCGGTGAGAATGCCGACTCAGCCGCACGGGTCACGGAGTGGATCGCACCGGCACTGGCCCAGTTCCCGTCCATCGATCAGCTGGCCCCGGAGGGGCCGTGACCGGTTTCTCCTTCTCCGTCGAGCAGCGCCTGAACTCAGGGCTCGGTCGCACGGGAGTGATCCACACCCCGCACGGGGACATCAGGACACCGGCCTTCACCCCCGTGGGCACCAAGGCCACCGTCAAGGCAGTCCTGCCTGAGGCGATGCGTGGGCTCGGGGCCCAGGTGATCCTCGCGAACGCGTACCACCTCTACCTCCAGCCCGGAGCCGACATCGTCGAGGAGGCGGGTGGACTCGCCGCCTTCATGGGATGGGGTGGTCCCACGATCACGGACAGTGGGGGATTCCAGGTGCTGTCCCTTGGAGTGGGCTTCAAGAAGATCCTGGCGATGGATGTCTCATCTAAGCGGTCGGACGATGTCATCGCCGCGGGCAAGGACCGGCTCGCTCACGTGGACGACGATGGAGTGACGTTCAAGTCCCATCTCGACGGCAAGATGCACCGGTTCACGCCGGAGGTCTCCATGCAGGTGCAGCATCGCATCGGCGCCGACATCATCTTCGCCTTCGACGAATGCACCACGCTGCTCAATACACGGGAGTACCAGGAGCTGTCCGTTGCGCGGACCCAGCGTTGGGCGGAGCGATGTGTCACCGAGCACGAGCGGCTGACGGCCGAGCGTGTCGGACTTCCCTATCAGGCCTTGTTCGCGGTGGTCCAGGGCGCCCAGTACGAGGACCTGCGGCGACGGTCGGCGCGGGCGCTCGCCGAGCTCGATGTCGATGGGTTCGGCATCGGGGGAGCCCTGGAGAAGGATCAGCTGGGCACGATCGTCCGATGGGTGTGCGAGGAGCTGCCGGAGCACAAGCCGCGCCATCTGCTCGGAATCGGCGAGCCCGACGATGTGTTCGCGGCTGTGCTGAGCGGTGCCGACACATTCGACTGCGTCGCGCCGTCACGCAATGCCCGAAACGGGACCGTGTTTCACTCGGAGAAGCGCTTCCATCTGACGAACGGCGCCTACCGGCGGGATTTCCGGCCCATCGATGACGACTGTGACTGCTACACCTGCAGCACCTACACGCGTGCCTACCTGCACCACCTGTTCAAGGCGAAGGAGATGCTCGCCTCCACGCTCGCGACGATCCACAACGAGCGATACATCGTGCGACTGCTGGACCGGATCCGTACCAGTATCGAGGAGGGGACATTCCGTGAGTTGCGGGAAGAGGTCCTCGGCCCTCAGGCGGATGCGTAGGTGGGTTCTCGGCGCTTCACCCACGCGATGACACGATAGGTCACGGGTAGCAGGATGACTTCGACGGCGACCTTGTAGGTGAAGCCGACCACGAGGTAGTTGAGGAAGTCGGACAACGAGAGCCCGAAGGCGATGCCGTAGATGGTGCAGAAGACCAAGGTGTCGGCGAACTCGCCGACGATGGTCGAGGAGACGAGCCTCAGCCACAGGTGGCGCTCCTGCGTGTGCTCCTTCACGCGCACCAGGACATAGGCGTTCAGCAGTTGCCCGACGATGAATCCCGTCGTGCTCCCGAGGACGATCGCCGGGACGAAGCCGAGAATCGACTCGTAGGCGGCCTGGTTCTCCCAGAAGTCCGCCCCCGGAGCGATCTGGATCAGCCAGAAGGTGAACGCGGCCAGGATCGACATGGCGAACCCGAGGATGATGGCCCGTCGGGCCGCTCGAAGCCCGTACACCTCGCTCAGGACATCCCCGATGATGTAGGTCAGGGGGAACAGGATCGCCCCGCCATCGAAGGTGAGCGGACCGACAGCGATGAACTTGGTTGCGCCGATGTTGGACAGCAGGAGCAGCGCCACGAAGACGGCCACCACGTACGCGTAGATGCCCGCTCCGGGAATGGCGAAGTGGGCGCGCGATTCGCCGGTGTGCCTGCTCTGCGAGTGATCCATATGGCGCCCCCGGCAGGATTCGAACCTGCGACCTTCGGTACCGGAAACCGGCGCTCTATCCCCTGAGCTACGGGGGCTCGGGCCGCCACAGGCTATCAGCGAGCCCGGTTCACCAGGTCGGCAGGCGTCCGAGAGGATGGCGCCGTGAAGGAGCGGGTTCGCGCTGCGATGAGCCTTGGTCATGACCTCGCGAACGACTATCGCCGCATCCGGGGTTCGCTCGCGGCGGGGGGCCTCGCCTACTTCGTGGCCCTCTCCTTAGCGCCTGCGGCACTCGCCTTCGGGACGCTGGCGGGCCTGCTCCTGAAGCCCGCCCAGATCAGATCCGCGCTCGATCGGCTGGCCCAACGGGCTCCCGAGACGTTCGATGAGGTCCAGCCGTTCACCAGCGCCCTGGTGTCTGCGATCGAGTCCGCCTCGGGCAGCACCTTCACGATCACGACCCTCGTCAGCCTCATGATCGCCATCTATGCGTCCTCGAAGATCGTGCTGGGCCTTCGCATGGCCATGAACAGTGCCTTCGGCGTTGTCGAGACGCGCAGCGGCCTCGTCGACCGAGCCGTGGCTGCGGTCGTGACGCTCGTGGCGATGATCGTCGGAGTGGCGGTGGTGGTGCTGCTCACGATCGTCCCGCAGGTGCTGGCATGGCTCGATCTCCCCAGCCTGCCGGTCACCACCGGCGCTCCCTGGCTGGACTGGCTGGTCGTCTCCCTCATCGTGTTCACCGCGGTGCGCTGGATCCTGACCCATGGATCCGATCGGCGTCAGCGGGTCTCCTGGCTGTCCCCGGGAGCCTGGGCGGCCACCGCCGGGATCGTCGGTTCGACCGTGGGGGTCGGCATCTATGCGCACTTCTCCACGACGATCGGCACGGCCGTGCTGCTGTTCGGCACGGCAGTGGTCCTGCTGCTGTGGCTCTACCTCTGCTTCGTCTCACTGCTCTGGGGAGCAGTCATCGAGGCCCACTCGAGCAAGGGAGATCCTGCAGGGAGCGCTCCCGTGCCCTGCGTGTCAGGAGGAGAACCAGCGAGGGGGACCAGCGATGACGCCGGTCAGGAAGGCGGCGACAGCCGCGGCGAAGCCCATGTCCAGAGCGTCCGTCCAGGGCGTGAAGATTCCGAAGGCCAAGGCCCCGAGTCCCGTGACCCCCGCCGCGACGACGCCGAAGGCCACTCTTCCGCCGGCTGATGCCTCGGAGGTGGCCACGTCGTCCTTGGCCCGCTTGGCCACGGGGCTCGGCGACGAGCCCTGACCTGACTGCCCGGTGGTCGCGTTGACCTCTCGCAGCAGCCGCTCGATGTCGTCATCAGCCATGAGGCCATTGTGCCCTCCCGCCACTGGCCTATCGACAGGCCGGGTATCGGGATCGTCGGAGTGCAGGAGAAAGGAGAGGGGCCCTGCCTCGCGGCAGAGCCCCTCGTGTGCTCGACGGGGTTGCCCCGGGAGCGGGAAGACTAGGCGGTGCGGACCTTGTCGGCCTGGGGACCCTTCGGGCCCTGAACGATGTCGAACTCGACGAGCTGGTTCTCCTCAAGGGAGCGGTAGCCGTCGGACTCGATGGCCGAGTAGTGGACGAACACGTCCGGGCCGCCGTCGGCCTGGGCGATGAAGCCGTAGCCCTTCTCAGCGTTGAACCACTTCACGGTTCCTTGAGCCATGATGCACATTCTCCTAGCGGGGTACTTCTGGGACGGCGCACCGGACGGTCGCCCGGCACGCGGCTGAGCCGCTCATACCTTCGTCCCGTTCCCGCGCGGTTGCCCAGAAACATCGGTGCCCACCTCAGGGGCAGGCACCGGTCGAACGGTGGTGCTGACTGGCCTTGCCTGGCGGAAGTGTAGCCCCTGAGGCGGACCCGGGGGAGTGAACGTGGCGCGGATAGGCTCACGCCGTGAATCCGGACGATCTCGCCGCCGCTGTGCGCTCCGCCCTCGACGATCTCGTCACGGAGCAGCGGTTGCCCAGCATGGATGTCCCGGAGATTCGCATCGAGCGCCCGAAGAGCCGCGACCATGGTGACTATGCGACGAATGTCGCGCTCTCCTTGTCCAAGGCTGCCGGAATGCCGCCTCGGGAGATCGGCGACCTGCTGGCCGATCGGCTGGCCCAGCTCCCGGGAATCGCGGCTGCGGAGGTGGCCGGCCCCGGCTTCGTCAACATCACCCTCGAGAGTTCTGCCCAGGGCGCCCTGGCCCGCACTGCCGTCGAGGCGGGCCCCACCTGGGGTCATGGGTCCTCCATGGCCGGGCGACGAGTCAACGTCGAGTTCATCTCGGCGAACCCGACCGGCCCCCTCCATCTGGGGCACACCCGATGGGCGGCCGTGGGCGATGCGATCGCCCGAGTGCTCGCCGCCGCAGGCGCATCGGTCTCCAAGGAGTTCTACATCAATGACCGTGGCGTGCAGATGGACAAGTTCGGTGCCTCCGTCATGGCGGCGGCCAACGGCAGGCCCGTGCCTGAGGATGGCTACCACGGTGGGTACATCCTCGATCTGGCAGCCGCGATCGCCATCGCTCGTCCGGAGATCACGACGCTGTCCGACGATGATCAACTGGTGGCCTTCCGCGAGGCGGCGTATGCGCTGCAGCTGCGGCAGCAGCAGCAGGTGCTCGAACTGTTCCGCACCCATTTCGACGTGTGGTTCTCGGAGAGGAGCCTCCACGAGTCGGGGGCTGTCGAGCGAGGCATGGACCGACTGCGGGAGCAGGGGCACGTCTTCGAGGAGGGCGGAGCGATCTGGCTGCGCACCACCGACTTCGGCGACGACAAGGATCGGGTCCTGGTCAAGGCGGATGGCGAGTACACCTACTTCGCCTCCGACACCGCGTATTACGTCGACAAGCGGGCGCGGGGCTTCGACGTGAACATCTACCTCCTCGGCGCCGATCACCACGGCTACGTCAACAGGCTGAGGGCAGTAGCGGCATGCGCCGGCGACGACATGGACGACAACGTCGAGGTGCTGATCGGCCAACTGGTGAAGATCACTCGTGGAGGCGAGGAGGTCAAGCTGTCCAAGAGGGCGGGCACGATCGTGACCCTCGACGACCTGGTCGAGGAGGTGGGGGTCGACGCCGCGCGCTACACACTGGCGAGATATCCGGCCGACTCCCCTCTCACCCTCGACCTCGAGGAGATGACCCGCGCGACCAACGAGAACCCCGTGTTCTACGTCCAGTACGCGCACGCGCGGATCGCGTCTGTTCTCCGGAATGCCCAAGAGCTCGGCATGGACTGGCGCGCGGCCGACTTCGACCCCGGCCTGCTCGATCATGAGCGCGAGAACGACCTCCTTGGCATGATCGGTGAGTTCCCGCGGGTCGTGGGCAGTGCCGCCGAACTGCGCGAGCCGCACCGTGTAGCGAGGTACCTCGAGGATCTCGCCACGACGTATCACCGCTTCTATGACGCCTGTCGTGTCCTTCCCCGGTCGGATGAGGAGTGGGCGCCGATCCACATCTCGCGCCTGTGGCTCTGTGCCGCTGCTCGGCAGACCCTCGCGAACGGCCTCGATCTGCTCGGTGTGACGGCTCCTGAGCGGATGTAGCACCGTGCGACCCGATGCCGACCGCACGGCAGGCGTCGGAACGATCTAGCCTGTGCTGCATGCGCGCACACCCCGCAGGTCCCCGCCACGCCGACGTCGCTGTCGAGCATGGGGGCATGGCTCGGCCGGCGTCCGCGGAGGAGATGAACCGGCTGTCGCCCGCGGTGTGGCCCACCTCGACCCGTCGCCAGGGCGACGGTGCCCTGGAGATCGGCGGAATCGATGTCCGCGATGCTGCGGCAGAGTTCGGCACCCCGCTCTTCCTGCTCGATGAGGAGGATCTGCGTGAGCGAGCCCGTCGCTATCGCTCGGCATACATGGAGGCCGGTGCACATCTGGTCTACTACGCCGCCAAGGCGTTCCTGGCGACGAGCGTTGCGCGCTGGGTCACCGAGGAGGGGCTCGGCATCGACGTCGCCTCGGGTGGCGAACTGGCCGTGGCGCTGCGCGCCGGAGTGCCGGGGGATCGTCTGCTGATGCACGGCAACAACAAGTCGATGGCTGAAATCGAGGCTGCGGTCGCAGCGGGGGTGGGCCGCATCGTCATCGACTCCTTCGAGGACGTTGTGCGCATTGCGGATGCTGCAGCTCGTGCGGGTGTTGTGCAGTCCGTGCTCGTCCGGGTGACGGTGGGCGTCGAGGCTCACACCCACGAGTTCATCGCTACGGCGCATGAGGACCAGAAGTTCGGGCTGTCCGTCTCGTCAGGTGCTGCACAGGAGGCGGTGCGTCGCATCGCCAAGCTTCCGAGCCTGGACTTCCGTGGGCTCCATTCGCACATCGGTTCCCAGATCTTCGATGCCTCCGGGTTCGAGGTCGCTGCGGCTCGAGTCGTGTCGCTCGCGCAGCGAATCTGGGACGAGCAGGGCATCGAGGTCGAGGAGTTGAACCTCGGAGGCGGGATGGGCATCGCCTACCTCGAGTCCGATGATCCGCTCGATGTGGCGGACATGGCCTCGCAGATCGGTGAGATCGTCGCCAAGCAGTGCGCGAACGAGGGAATACCGATGCCGGCCCTCGCCTTCGAACCGGGTCGTGCCATCGTCGGCCCCGCAGGGGTGACGCTGTACGAGGTCGGAACGGTCAAGCCCGTCCAGTTGGATGGCGGAGCGGTGCGGACCTATGTCTCGGTCGACGGCGGGATGAGCGACAACATCCGCACGGCGCTGTACGACGCCGAGTACACCGTGGTGCTCGCCTCGCGCGAGTCAGCGGCAGAGCCGATGCTGTGTCGTGTCGTGGGCAAGCACTGCGAGTCCGGTGACATCGTGATTCGTGATGCCTGGCTGCCGAGCGATTTGGTCCCCGGAGACCTCCTCGCGGTCGCGGCTACCGGCGCGTACTGCCGTTCCATGGCCTCGAACTACAACGTCCTCCCGCGGCCCGGAGTGGTCGGGGTGTGTCGTGGCGAAGCCGCCATCGTCCTGCACCGAGAGACGCTGGACGACCTGCTCCGCCTGGATCCCGGGGCCTGACGCACGAGCCCGTACCCACGTCCACCCCAGCGCCACCCGAATATCCGGTGCCGACGCTGGGGTGGAATCGGAGGGGGGCTACTCGCGCTCGGAGCCGGCGACGAGCTTCTCGGGCTCCTCGACCTCGGTGCGGGTGACCTTCCAGACCAGCACGGCGATGACGGCACCGACCAGCGGAGCCAGGATGAACAGCCAGACCTGAGCGAGGGAGTCCCCTCCGTTGAGCAGGGCAGGGCCGAAGGAGCGGGCCGGGTTGACGGACGTGCCGGTGAGCGGGATGCCCACGATGTGCACCAGCGCCAGGGTGAAGCCGATGGCCGCGCCGGCGAAGCCAGGAGCGGCGACCCGCTCGGTGACGAGCAGGATGACGAGCACGAAGGCGGCGGTGAGCAGCATCTCCAGGACGAAGGCGCCGGCCATGTTGATGTTGCCGTTGTCGTAGCTGTTCGTGCCCAGTCCGCCCGTGTAGTCCGTGACGCCGAAGGAGGACACGAACAGCTTGAGGACGGCAGCAGCGGCAATGGCACCCAGGAACTGCACGATCCAGTAGCTCACTGCCTCCTTCGCGGGCATCCTGCGCCCCAGGAGCATGGCGAGCGTCACCGCCGGGTTCACGTGGCCGCCGGAGATGGGGCCGAAGGCGTAGGCGACCGCGAAGAGCACGAGACCGAACGCGAAAGCCACACCCAGCACACCGGATCCCGGGCCCTTGCCATCCAGGCCGACCACGGTGGCGATGCCGAAGATGGCTGCGCCTACCGCGAGGAACACGAGCATGAACGTTCCGACGAACTCGGCAATCAGCTTGCGTGCCGTGAGTGACATCTTTCCTCCCTCAGCCGGACGAGTCCGGACTCCTCCGGCGAGCGGATCTCACCAAGGACGGGCGTCATTATCGCGGCCCCGACGTCCCTACCCGGGCAACGCGCCGACCGATTCGCCGACCGACTCTCCGACCGACTCGAGCGCGGTCCGATGGCCGGGTCGGTCGCCCCGGCAATCCCCGTGTCACGGCCCTGCGGCTCAACCTGAGAGGCTTCTCCCGTGATGTCTGCCCCTGAGGATCCTGATCGCGTGATCACCGTGGCCCTGCTCGGTGCCGGAACCGTGGGCGCCCAGGTCGGGCGGCTGCTCAATCAGACGGAGAAGGATCTGACTCCGCGGGTCGGGGCGCCCATGCGCCTCGTCGGTGTCGCGGCGCTCGATCCCGAGAACCCCCGCGACGGGATCGACCCCGCCGTCTTCTCGTCGGACGCGCATGCCGTGGCGACGTCGGGAGCGGACATCGTCGTCGAGCTGATGGGTGGCATCGAGCCCGCGCGCACTCTGATCCTGGCGGCGATCGCAGCAGGCTCATCGGTCGTGACGGCGAACAAGGCGCTCCTCGCTGCCCATGGCGCAGAGCTGCAGCTGGCTGCTCAGGAGGCGGGCGTCGACCTGTTCTTCGAGGCGTCCGTGGCCGGTGCCATTCCCCTGCTGCGCCCGCTGCGAGAGTCCCTCGCCGGTGATCGGGTCACCAAGGTGATGGGCATCGTGAACGGATCCACCAACTACATGCTCACCAAGATGGACGAGGAGGGCTGCACCTACCAGGAGATCTTCGAAGAAGCGAAGGCCCTGGGCTACCTGGAGGCCGACCCGTCGCTCGACATCGATGGCCATGATGCTGCGGCCAAGGCAGCGATCCTGGCCGAGCTGGCCTTCCATACGCACGTCACCATCGACGACGTCTACTGCGAGGGCATCTCGAAGGTGACCGCCGATGACGTCCGTGCGGCGCAGGCCATGGGCTTCGTGATCAAGCTGCTCGCGATCGCCGAGCGTGCACCCGGTGACACCGGCATCATCGTCCGGGTCCATCCGACCATGGTGCCCCGATCGCATCCGCTGGCCTCGGTGCGACTGGCCTTCAATGCCGTCTTCGTCCAGGCCGAGGCGGCGGACGAACTCATGTTCTACGGCCGCGGTGCTGGCGGCGTGCCGACTGCATCCGCCATCCTCGGCGATGTGGTCGTGGCCGCACGCAACCGCGTGACCGGCTCGATCGGCCCGTCGCGGAGCGTCTACGCGGATCTCCCGGTGCTGCCGATCTCGTCGGCCCAGACGCGCTTCTATGTCAACCTCGATGTCGTGGATCGACCCGGTGTCCTTGCCTCGATCGCGGCTGCCTTCGCGCAGCACGGGATCAGCATCCAGGTCGTCCGTCAGGACGGCCATGGTGACCAGGCCGGCCTGATCGTCCGCACCCACCGCGCGGACGAGGAGGCACTCGAGCACACGGTGGAGCATCTCCGGGGCATGGATGAGGTCAAGGCGGTGCTGGGCGTGATGCGCGTCGAGGGCGAGGCGGGGGACTAGCCATGGCTCATGTCTGGCGCGGCCTGATCGAGGAGTACCGCGATCGTCTTCCGGTCACGGACTCCACGCCCGTTGTGACTCTTCGTGAAGGAGGCACGCCCCTCGTCTATGCCTGCACGCTCAGCGAGATGCTCGGCTGCCAGGTGTGGCTGAAGTACGACGGTGCCAATCCGACCGGCTCGTTCAAGGACCGCGGGATGACCATGGCCATCTCCAAGGCGGCTGAAGCCGGTGCCCAGGTCGTCATCTGCGCCTCGACCGGCAACACCTCGGCCAGTGCCGCCGCCTATGCCACCAAGGCCGGCATGCGCAGTGCGGTGCTCGTCCCCCAGGGCAAGATCGCCATGGGCAAGCTCGCCCAGGCGATCGTCCACGGTGCGACGCTTCTGCAGGTCGACGGGAACTTCGACGACTGCCTGCGCGTCGCGAGGGAGCTCGCCGACCGATTCCCCGTCGAACTCGTCAACAGCGTCAACCCGGCCCGCATCGAGGGCCAGAAGACGGCGAGCTTCGAGGTGGTCGATCAGCTCGGGCACGCGCCTGACATCCATGCCCTCCCAGTCGGCAACGCGGGGAACATCACGGCCTACTGGAAGGGCTACGTCGAGTATGCCGCCGACGGCATCGCCACCTCGCGTCCGCGCATGTGGGGGTTCCAGGCTGCTGGCGCCGCCCCCATCGTGCTGGGGCACAAGGTGGATAGCCCGGAGACCATCGCGACGGCCATCCGCATCGGCAACCCCGCCTCGTGGCAGTTGGCAGAGCAGGCGCGCGACGACAGTGGCGGCGTGATCGAGGCGGTCACGGATGAGGAGATTCTCGCGGCCTACCGCCTGCTCGCCTCTCGCGAAGGACTCTTCTGCGAGCCGGCCAGCGCCGCGAGTGTGGCCGGAGTCATCAAGAAGCACGCGGCAGGGCAGCTGGATCCCGGGCAGACCATCGTCTGCACACTCACGGGGAACGGGCTCAAGGATCCGCAGTGGGCACTCGAGGGAGCCGCCGATCCCGTCGTCGTCCCGGTCGAGGTCGGTGCTGCTGCGCGGGCGCTGGGCCTGGTCGACTGATGTCGGCCCTGCGACGGGACGCCGTCCGCGTCGTCGTGCCAGCCACGAGTGCGAACCTCGGTCCCGCATTCGACTCCGCCGGACTTGCGCTCTCCGTCTACGACGACCTTGTGGCCATGGCCACGGAGGACACCGGCGTGCTGGTGGAGATCTCGGGGGAAGGGGAGAACTCCCTGCCCCGTGGTGATGAGCACCTGGTCGTGCAGTCGATGCGCTCGGCCTTCGACCGCATGGGTGTCGAGGTTCCGGGGTTCGTCCTTCGGTGCATCAACGCCATTCCGCACGGGCGTGGGCTGGGGTCGTCCGCTGCAGCGATCATCGGGGGGATCGTCCTGGCTCGTGCCATGGTCGTCGACGGGCGTGACCGGATGACCGATGACGACGTGCTGCAGCTCGCGCTCGAGCGCGAGACCCATCCGGACAACATCGCGGCAGCCCTGTTCGGAGGGTTCACCGTTGCGTGGCTCGACGATCAGGGACGAGCCGATGCGGTTCGCATGGACACGCATGATGACGTTCGCCCCGTCGTGCTCGTGCCATCGGTCGAGCTGTCCACGGCCGAGGCTCGAACACTGCTTCCGGAGTCGGTGACCTTGGCCGATGCGACGGTGAATATCTCCCGCTCGGCGCTGCTCGTGCACGCCATGACGGCAGATCCGTCCCGACTTCTGGTCGCCACCGCTGACCGCATCCACCAGCAGAGCCGTTCCGGCGCCTACCCCGGCTCGTGGAGGCTGGTCTCGCTGCTGCGCGAGTCGGGGGTTGCCGCGGTGGTCTCCGGAGCGGGCCCTTCGGTGCTCGCCTTCGTGGACGACTCGACGTCCGCGGCTCTCTCCGGCCTCGACACCGAGGGGTGGATCGTGCGTGAGGTCGCCGTGTCTGCCATGGGTGCACGCGAGGTGCCCCTTCTGCCCTGAGGCGGGGTGGCGAGGCGGTCGTCCGCTGGGCAGGTGCTAGGCTGGAGGGGTCCAGAATCGCTGGGGCCGTTTCGGTCCCGCCGAGTCACCGGGGTACAGCCTCGGCAACGTGCCGGATTGATGCACGGGACGCACCCTCCAGATCACCTGAGCACCCCTGTTCCAGGTGTGAGCCGGGTGCCTGCCCCTCGACTCCTGAGGGGTGAGACCTCCCCCTCGACCGCGAGGGCGAATCGAAGAAGGAATCCACGTGACGGAAACTGACGTGACGGGCCAGGCCTCGACCAAGGGCAAGGGCCTGTCGGGCATGCTGCTCCCCGAGCTCAAGCAGATGGCTCAGCAGATGGGCATCTCGGGTGCGAGCGGCATGCGCAAGGGGGATCTGGTGGCTGCGATCTCCGAACGCCAAGGCGGCGGAGCATCCGGTGGGGGCCAGGCGCGCCGCAGGCGTTCGGCCGGCTCCGACGACCAGACAGCCGCGGCGGGCGAGGCATCCCCGCGCGAGGAGTCGTCGAATCGCGGCAACGATCGCGGCAACGATCGCGGCAACGATCGCAACGATCGGAACGACCGCGGCAATGACCGCGGCAATGACCGCGGCAATGATCGCAACGATCGGAACGACCGCGGCAATGACCGCGGCAATGA
>DMPC01000134.1:43083-43655 GCA_003456155.1 Actinomycetota bacterium
GATCGCAACGATCGGAACGATCGCGGTAATGACCGCAACGATCGGAACGACCGCGGCAATGACCGCAATGACTATCCGGACGATGGCAGTCGCAGCCGCCGTCGTCGCGGCCGCGACCGGTTCCGCGATCGGCGTGATCGCCAGCGGGGTGGCGCAGGCTTCAGCGACGCCGACCTCGAGATCAGCGAGGACGACGTCCTCGTCCCCGTGGCGGGCATCCTCGATGTGATGGACAACTACGCCTTCGTCCGCACCAGCGGCTACCTGCCGGGGCCGAACGACCTGTACGTCTCGTTGTCGATGGTCCGCAAGAGCGGGCTTCGCAAGGGTGATGCGATCACGGGTGCGACCCGGGCTCCCAAGGACGGCGAGCGGCGGGAGAAGTTCGCCCCGCTCGTGCGTATCGACACGGTGAACGGCGGATCGCTCGAGGCTGCCCGCAATCGGCCGGAGTTCTCCAAGCTCACACCTCTGTACCCCCAGGATCGCCTGCGCCTGGAGACGACTCCGGCAAACCTGACGACCCGTGTCATCGATCTGGTGGCACCCATCGGCAAGGGCCAGCGCGGCCT
>DMPC01000134.1:43822-44312 GCA_003456155.1 Actinomycetota bacterium
GGCCAGCGCGGCCTGATCGTCTCCCCGCCCAAGGCCGGCAAGACGATGGTCCTGCAGGCGATTGCCAATGCGATCGTCACCAACAATCCCGAGGTTCACCTCATGGTGGTGCTCGTCGACGAGCGTCCCGAGGAGGTCACCGACATGCAGAGGTCGGTCAAGGGAGAGGTCATCGCCTCGACCTTCGACCGCCCGGCCGAGGATCACACCATCATCGCCGAGCTCTCCATCGAGCGGGCCAAGCGTCTGGTGGAGCTCGGGCATGACGTGGTGGTGCTGCTGGACTCCATGACCCGGCTCGGCCGCGCCTACAACCTGGCGGCCCCCGCCTCGGGACGCATTCTCTCCGGCGGCGTCGATTCGACGGCGCTCTATCCTCCGAAGAGGTTCTTCGGAGCCGCGCGCAACATCGAGAACGGGGGGTCGCTGACCATCCTGGCCACGGCTCTGGTGGAGACGGGCTCACGGATGGACGAGGTGATCTTCGAGG
>DMPC01000134.1:44509-54985 GCA_003456155.1 Actinomycetota bacterium
CAAGGGCACCGGCAACATGGAGCTCAAGCTCGACCGCCGACTGGCGGACAAGCGAGTCTTCCCTGCCGTCGACGTGGATGCGTCGGGCACCCGCAAGGAGGAGCTGCTCATGTCCAACGAGGAGCTCAAGATCGTGTGGAAGCTGCGACGAGTGCTCCATGCCCTCGACCAGCAGCAGTCGATCGAGCTGCTCCTGACCAAGCTGCGCGACACTCAGAGCAACCAGGAGTTCCTGCTCCAGGTGCAGAAGACGACCCCGGCCGCCTCCGGTTCCGGGGACGAGGACTGACCCCTCCGGTTTCTCGCCGTGCCCTGATCAATGGCATACTGACGCGGCTCCGGTTCACGGCTTCCCAACCTGGGGGTCGACCCGGGGCGACGAGAGGACATCATGAAGGCTGACATCCACCCCGCCTACGGGGAGACCACGGTGACCTGCACCTGTGGCTCCACGTTCACCACGCGCAGCACCGCGAGCAACGGCGTCATCCACGCCGATGTCTGCTCGCAGTGCCACCCGTTCTACACGGGCAAGCAGAAGATCCTCGACACCGGTGGTCGTGTCGCCAAGTTCGAGAGCCGTTACGGCAAGAAGAACGACAAGTAGCGCTACTGCTCCGGGCGCCGGTTCGGCGCCTGCCGCGTGTCTCCCCCGTCACGCGGCAGGCCCCCGACCGGCGCCCGGAGTGCTTTCCTCCCGGTCCCGGGAGCCTGCGAGGGAGTGACCATGTTCGAGTCCTGTGTCGATCTGGTGGCGGAATACGCCGATGTCGAGGCGCAGCTGGCCGATCCGGCGGTGCACGGCGACCAGGCGGCTGCCCGACGACTGGGACGGCGCTTCGCGGAGCTCGGACCCGTGGTCGCTGCCTACCTGGAGTGGCAGGCGGCAGGTGATGATCTGCAGGCGGCCCGTGAGCTGGCCGATGCCGATCCCGGCTTCGCGGAGGAGGCGGCCACCCAGGAGCGCAGGCTGGAGGCAGCCGCCGAGCGGCTGACCGCGCTGCTGCTTCCGCGGGATCCCATGGACGACAAGGACATTATCCTTGAGGTCAAGGCGGGGGAGGGAGGAGAGGAGTCGGCGCTTTTCGCCGGCGATCTCGCCCGCATGTATATGCGATACGCCGAGCGCCACGGCTGGACGGCCCAGGTCATCGACTCGGTCGAGTCGGACCTCGGGGGCGTCAAGGACATCTCCATCGCCATGAAGGCCAAGGGCGTGCCCGAGCCTGGCACCGCTCCGTACGCGAGGCTGAAGTTCGAGGGCGGGGTCCATCGCGTCCAGCGGGTCCCCGTGACCGAGTCCCAGGGCCGCATCCACACGTCGGCCGCAGGCGTCCTGGTGCTGCCCGAGGCTGAGGAGGTCGATGTCGTGGTCGACCCCAATGACCTTCGCATCGACGTCTATCGCTCATCCGGGCCAGGTGGGCAGTCCGTCAACACCACCGACTCCGCCGTGCGCATCACCCACCTCCCCACGGGCGTAGTGGTGTCCTGCCAGAACGAGAAGAGCCAACTGCAGAACAAGGAGTCGGCGATGCGGATTCTGCGGGCGCGACTCCTCGCGGTGGCCCTTGAGCAGGCCGCTCAGGAGGCGTCCGATGTCCGGCGGTCGCAGGTGCGCACCGTCGACCGCAGTGAGCGCATCCGCACCTACAACTTTCCCGAGAACCGGATCAGTGACCATCGGGTCGGCTTCAAGGCCTACAACCTCGACCAGGTTCTCGACGGCGAGCTGGACGCCGTCATCGATGCCTGCGTTGAGGCGGACCAGGCAAGTCGCCTCAGTGAGTCGCCCGCGTGAGCCAGTCCTGGTCCGAGGATCAGACGCTCGGGTCGCGGACAAGCGTCCGGGACGTGCTCGTCGATGCGGAGCGTCGTCTCCAGCGTTCAGGCGTGCCGTCGCCTGCGGTCGATGCGGCCGAGATCGTGGCGACCGTGCTCGGGACGTCCCGCAGTCGCCTTTTCCTGCTGGACGCAGTCAGCGATGAGCACAAGGTGCGCATCGAGCAGATGCTGGCACTGCGGCTGTCTCGTGTCCCGCTTCAGCACCTGACCGGCACGGCGCCCTTCCGCCGCATGGAGCTCCAGGTCGGTCCCGGCGTGTTCATCCCTCGCCCGGAGACGGAGCTGGTCGCTGAGGCGGCGCTGCGGGCGCTCATGGAGGGGGAACCCGGTTCCCGGCTGGCTGTCGACCTGTGCGCGGGTAGTGGCGCCGTCGGACTGTCTCTGGCGACCGAGTGTCCGGGCAGCGTGGTCCATGCGGTCGAGCGTGATGATGCCGCCCTGGAATGGACGCGCCTCAACCTCACCGAGCAGTGGGGGAGCATCACGTCGGTCGGGTCGAGCATGACGATTCATCACGCCGATGCGACGATGGTGGCAGACGAGGGGGGTGACCTGGCGGCACTTGCCGGACTCGTCGATGTCGTGGTGAGCAATCCGCCGTACATCCCCGATCAGATGATTCCTCGGGAGCCCGAGGTTCGCGATCATGAGCCCAAGGTCGCCCTGTACGGCGGACCGGATGGCCTCGACGTCGTGAGGGGTGTCGCGCGCTCGGCAGCGATCCTGCTCCGACCGGGCGGTGTCCTGGTGATCGAGCATGCGGATGTCCAGGGGCAGGCGGCGGGCGTGCTGGGCGTGCCAGACGTGCTGGGCAGCCTGGTCATGGACGAGGCGCTGGCCCGACGGACAGGTGCACGCGCGGGCGATCCGGTCTTCAGCGATGTCGTCGACCGCACCGACCTGAACGGACTGCCGAGGTTCACGCTGGCTCGCAGGATCGACGAGCAATGACCCAGCGCATCGAGTGCTCGTCGGGCATCCGGCGGGAGCAGGCCGTGTCCACGGCGCTCGCAGCCGTGCGCCGCGGTGATCTCGTGATCATCCCCACGGAATCGGTCTACGCCATCGCGACGGATGCGTTCTCCGAGCGGGGCGTGGCCGCTCTTCGCGAGGCGAAGGGCTACGACGATGCGGTCCCACTGCCGTTGATGGTGGGCGGCCGGTCGATGGTGGCGGGCATAGCCGCGCGGATCAGCGATGACGCCCGCTGCCTGATGGAGTCCTTCTGGCCCGGCGCTCTCACGGTCCTGCTCCAGCCGCAGCCCACGCTCGCCTGGTCCCTCGCTCCCGGTGCGCCGCTCGCCGTTCGCATGCCGCTGCACCCGGTCGCCCTGTCGCTCCTGGCGGCAACCGGGCCCCTCGTCGTCACGACGGCGAATGTCCCGGGGCTCGCTGCACCCATGGACGTCGACGATGCCGTTGCCCAACTGGGGCACGTCGCCGCCCTGGCCCTCGATGCGGGATCACTGGGCGGGACGACCGCTCTGGCCTCGACCGTCGTGGACACCACCGTGGAGCCGCCGCGGGTGGTGCGCGACGGGGCCATCTCGGTCGACGAACTCCGTCAGCGATGCCCGGGCGTGATCCCGAGTGATGGAGCACCCACCGCGTAGAGTGAGGCACGCGCAGCGCGGGAGCCTGCCGTCAGCATGCGGGGGCCTGCACGCGAACACAAGGGGAGATGATGGACAGCACGCCGTTCTGGGGACCTGACTTCGACCAGCTCGCGGCTGAGGATCCGCAGATCGCGGGCATCATCCTCGATGAGCTCGAGCGCCTCCGAGGCGGCCTGCAGCTCATCGCGAGCGAGAACTTCACCTCGCCGGCCGTGCTCGCTGCTCTCGGCTCGACCCTGAGCAACAAGTACGCGGAGGGGTACCCGAATCGGCGGTACTACGGCGGCTGCTCCGATGTCGATCGGGCTGAGAACATCGGGATCGAACGGGCCAAGGAGCTCTTCGGCGCCGATCACGCGAATCTGCAGCCGCACAGCGGGGCGAGCGCCAATCTGGCCGCCTACGGTGCCTTCGTGATGCCCGGGGACACCGTGATGGCCATGAGCCTGGCCCATGGCGGGCACCTGACCCATGGCTCCAAGGTGAACTTCTCCGGGAAGTGGTTCGACATCGCGTCCTACGGAGTGCGCCAGGACACCGAACTGATCGACTACGACGAGGTCCGGTCCCTCGCCCTGGAGCGGCGTCCGAAGATGATCATCGCCGGGGCCACCGCGTACCCGCGGCTGATCGACTTCGCTGCGTTCCGGGCGATCGCCGACGAGGTTGGTGCGATCCTGATGGTCGATGCGGCCCACTTCATCGGACTCGTCGCCGGAAAGGCGATCCCGAGCCCCGTTCCTTATGCCGATGTCGTCACCTTCACGACCCACAAGGTCCTGCGTGGGCCGCGGGGCGGAATGATCCTGTGCAAGGAGGAGCACGCGGCCAAGATCGACAAGGCGGTGTTCCCGATGATGCAGGGCGGCCCCCTGATGCATGCGGTCGCAGCGAAGGCCGTCGCGCTGAAGGAGGCGGCGACCCCGGCGTACCAGGCGTACGCGCAGGAGGTCATCCGGAATGCGCAGGCTCTGGCCGCTGGTCTGGCGGCGGAGGGCATGCGCCCGGTCAGTGGCGGAACCGACACTCACCTGGCGCTGATCGACATCCGCGGCACCGGAGTCACCGGCGATGTTGCCGAGACCCGTTGCGACGCTGCAAGGATCACCCTGAACAAGAACGCCATCCCCTACGACCCCGAACCGCCATCCAAGGGCTCGGGGATCCGGGTCGGCACCCCGGCCGTGACCACCCAGGGGATGGGCGAGTCCGATATGGGAGTTGTTGCAGCGCTGATCGGGCGGGCGGTCCGAGACGGTGACGGCTCGGATGCGGCGTCGATCGCTGGCGAAGTCGGGGCCCTCGTGACAGCGCACCCGGCCTACCCGCGGGACTGATCCTCCCATGAGGGAGTACCTGCTGTGCCTGCTGGCTGCCGCGGCAGTCACCTATCTGCTGACCCCTCCGGTCCGCGCACTGGCACTGAGGTACGGCTTCATGGCGGAGGTCCGTGACCGGGATGTCCATGCCTCGCCCACGCCGCGGCTCGGCGGGCTGGCCATGCTCGGAGGAGTACTCGCCGGGCTGCTGCTGGCGAGCAAGCTCCCGATGATGCGGGCGGTGTTCGACGGCACGAACACCGCCGTGGCACTGCTCTCCGGAGTGGCCATCATCGTGGCGCTGGGCGTCGTGGACGACAAATGGGGCCTGGATGCACCGACCAAGCTGGCCGGGCAGGTGCTGGCTGCCGGTGTGATGGCCTTCCAGGGCATCGCGATCATCTGGCTGCCGATCGGTGGCACCTTCGTGCTCGACCCGGTGACCAGCGTGCTGTTCACCGTCCTGATCGTCCTCATCAGCATCAATGCCATCAACTTCATCGACGGACTCGATGGCCTGGCCGCCGGCATTGTGATGGTGGCGGCGGGAGCGTTCTTCGCCTACTCGTACCTGCTGTCCGTCGAGCTGGGGTTCGAGCGCGCCACCCTCGCCACCCTCGTCTCGGTGCTCCTGGTCGGCCTGACCCTCGGCTTCCTCCCGCACAACTTCTTCCCTGCGCGCATCTTCATGGGCGACACCGGCTCGATGCTCCTCGGGCTGCTCCTGGCCGCGGGCACGATCACCCTGTCGGGTCAGGTCGACCCCAGCGCCATGGCCGGTGGGGCACTGCTCCCGGCGCTTCTGCCGGTCCTGCTGCCCGTGGCCGTCATGGCGGTGCCGCTCGTCGACCTGCTCCTGGCGGTGATCCGTCGGACCCGGGCGGGGCGAAACCCCTTCGCTCCGGACAAGCAGCACCTGCATCACCGCCTTCTGGAGATGGGACATTCCCAGGTTCGGGCCGTGGTCCTCATGTACGCCTGGACGGCACTCCTGGCCGGAAGCGCTGTTCTGGTCGCCTTCGTGCCCGCTGTCTATGCGGGGGCCTTCTTCGTCCTGGGGCTCCTGGTCCTCATCGTCGCGGTGCGGCGACCGGGCCGACCCCGCGGGAATGCCGCCAGGGTCGCGTCGGCAGGTAGCCCGTCGACCAGCAGTGGGGCGTCGGAAACGGGGTCGTGATCAACCCCACGCCGCCGGGGCCTGCACACGGTTGGGCGCCGTCCGCGAAGTGCGATAGCGTCGCAGCGTGCCTTCAGTCGACAGCCTGATGCTCCGCAGCGCCGGCCTGGCCACGCTGCTCGTGGGCGTCATCGGCACGGTCATCGGAACCGCGGTCGCGGGTACCCAGGGCCTCATCGCCGGAGCGCTCGGCACGGTCATCGTCCTGGTGTTCTTCAGCGTCGGACAGCTCGTCCTGGGCGCGGTCCTGAAGAACAATCCGCAGAACGCCATGATGGTGGCGATGGCGCTGTACCTCGTCAAGATCGGGGTGCTCCTGATCCTCCTCCTGGTGCTCCAGGATGCGACCTTCTTCGCGCCCAAGGTGTTCGCCGGAGTCATCGTCGCCTGCACTCTCGCGTGGACATTCGTGGAGGTGTGGGTGTTCTCCCGGACGAAGGTCCTGTACGTCGACCCGGGGAGCATCAAGTGACGGCCCCCGAGGCGACCGCAGTGCGACATGGCTGGTACCGTCGGGGCGCGCGGAGGCGGACGGTCTCGATGGACGACGCCCGTCGGATGTCCAACTCCGCGTGGGCCAACAGCAGTCGCCTGATGACGGGCCTGCTCCTGTACACCGGTCTTGGCTGGCTGGTGTCACTGTGGGTGGGGCATCGGGCCCTGCTGATGGCCATCGGAGCGATTGTCGGTCTCGCCCTGTCGTACTACCTCATCTTCACGAGCCTTGCGCACGATGCCCGCGAAGATGCCAAGCGACAGGGGCAGGTCGACTCATGAGCACAGTGACGACGTCCGTACGGGTCATGGAGGAGCCTGGTGTCTGCTGAAGTTGTGGTTGCGTCCGGCCAGCTGGGCTGCCACCTGAACTCCGGCTGCGGATTCCCCGCTCCCGGCGCAGAGATCTTCCTCTTCGACGAGGTTGCCGCCTTCACCATCGGCAACCTCGAGTTCCACATCACCAAGGTGACGATCCTGCTCTTCCTCGTCGTCGCGATCATCCTGGCGTTCTTCATCTACGCGTTCCGCAAGCCCAAGCTCGTCCCCCGCGGCGCCCAGAACGTCGGCGAGATGGCCTACCTGTTCATTCGCGACGGCATCGCCCGCGACACCATCGGCAAGGACGGCGACAAGTTCGTGCCGTTCCTGTTCTCCTTCTTCTTCCTGGTCTGGCTCACGAACTTCATGGGAATCGTGCCGTTCGCCCAGATCCCGGTGACCTCGATCTTCGCCATCCCGGTCGCCTTCGCCCTCATCGTCTATGTCACGTGGGTGCCGATCGGCATTTACCGGCAGGGCTTCGGCGGCTTCTTCAAGAACCTGCTCTTCCCCCCGGGTGTGCCGAAGGCGATGTACATCCTGCTGGCCCCGCTGGAGTTCCTCTCCAACCTGATCGTGCGGCCCGCCACGCATGCCATCCGTCTCTTCGCCAACATGTTCGCGGGCCACCTGCTGATCGCCACGTTCAGCATTGCGGCCTTCTACCTGCTGAGCGCCAGCGTCATCGGTCTGCTCGGCTCCGCCGCCTCCTTCACGATGGCGGTCGCCCTGACGGGCTTCGAAGCGCTGATTCAGGCGCTTCAGGCCTACATCTTCACCCTGCTCGCGGCTGTCTACATCGCGGGTGCGCTCAACCCCGAGCACTGATCGCCCGGGTCCACCCACAACCGAATAGCACGCAGCACTCCGACCCCCAGACCGGCGGATCGACCGTCGGCCAGGAAAGCAAAGGAATGGACATGTCGCTTCTCGCGGAAGTCACCGGCTCGCTCGGCTCGATCGGCTACGGACTCGCAGCCATCGGCCCAGGTGTCGGCATCGGCATCATCTTCGGTCAGGGCGTTCAGGCCATCGCCCGCCAGCCCGAGGCCTACGGCGTCATTCGCCAGAACATGATCCTGGGCTTCGCGCTCGCCGAGGCGCTGGCCCTCATCGGCTTCGTTGCCCCCTTCGTCTTCGGTCCGTGATCTGTTCCGTCCCGGATCCACTGACTGACACCGGAAGGTCATCGTCGTGATTAACGTCATTGCTGCGGCGCAGGCCGCGATCACCGCTGCAGGCGGTGAGGGCGGCGAGGAGATGCCGTCCGTCCTCGCTGTGCCGATCGATGAGCTGATCATCGGCATCATCGCGTTCATCATCGTCTTCGGTGGTCTGGCCAAGTTCGCGCTGCCCAACATCAAGCGCACGCTCGCCGAGCGTGCGGATGCGATCGAGGGCGGGATCGAGCGGGCTGCCAAGGCCGAGGCCGAGGCGAACGCCCTTGCCGAGCAGTACCGCCAGCAGTTGGCGGCTGCTCGGGAGGAGGCTTCGGCCATCCGGACCCAGGCTCAGGCCGATCGGTCCGCGATGATCGAGGAGGCCCGCGCAGAGGCACGAGCTGCGGCGCAGGCCGTCACGGCTCAGGCCGAGGCCCAGATCGCCGCCGAGCGCTCACAGGCGACGTCGGCACTCACCCAGCAGATCGGCGAGCTCGCCGTGAATCTGGCCGGCAAGGTCGTCGGGCAGGCGCTGACGGATGACGCCCGCGTGCGCCAGACGGTCGACGACTTCATCAGCGACCTCGAGCGGCAGGCCGCCACGGCCCGGGGGAGCGCCCAGCAATGATCGGTTCCAGTCGCGAGAGTCTGGCCGCGTGCCGGGACGGCCTCGATGCCCGTCGTCATGACGATGGCTTCGCGGGTCTCTCCGGTGAGCTCTTCGCGGTCGCCTCGGTCCTCGATGCGGAGTCACCCCTCCGCAACGTGCTGGCGGACTCCGGTCAGCCGCACTCGGTCCGGGAGGCACTCGTTCGGCAGGTCTTCGGTGGCCGGGTGAGCGATCTTGCCCTCGACCTGATCGTGCTCGTCACGGGACGGCGATGGGCGAGTGACCTGGATCTGGTCCTGGCGATCGAGCAGCTGGCCGATCAGGCCGCTTTCGCGGTGGCTGATGCCCAGGGGTCCCTCGACGCGACCGAGGAGGAGCTCTTCCTCTTCGGCCGGGCGGTGGACGCCTCGTCGGAGCTCCAGATGGCGCTCACCGATCCGGCTCAGTCGTCGGCGACCAAGGCGGCGATCGTCGCCCAGCTGCTCGAGGGGCGCGCGACCCAGGCGACGCGCGAGGTCCTCGAGTACGCGGTGGGTCATCTGCACGGTCGCCGGATCGACTCGGTGATCGACGAGCTCTGCGGTCTCGCGGCGCAGCAGCGCGAGCGGGTCGTGGCGGAGGTCCGTGTCGCCGCACCTCTCGACCAGGAGCAGCAGCGGCGGCTCGCCGAGGCACTCACCACGCTCAAGGGGCGCACGGTGCGCCTCAACGTGGCGGTCGACCCGTCCATGCTGGGCGGGGTTCATGTCCGCATCGGCGACGAGGTCATCGACGGGTCGGTCACCTCGCGCATGGAACAGGCCAGTCGGGCGATCCTCGGCTGAGAGCAAGAACGTCCACCATCGGAAACCACGCCCGCTCTGCGGGCCGAGAAAGAGAGCAGGGCACCATGACGGAGCTGACGATCCGGCCGGAAGAGATCCGGGATGCGATCGAGCGGAACGTCGCGGCGTACTCGCCGGGCACCGCCCGCGAAGAGGTCGGTCGCGTGATCGAGACCGGCGACGGCATCGCTCGCGTCGAGGGACTCCACTCCGCGATGACGAACGAGCTTCTGGAGTTCGAGGGTGGACTCCTGGGCGTGGCGCTCAATCTCGATGTGCGGGAGATCGGTGTCGTGCTCCTCGGAGACGGCAGCCGGATCGAGGAGGGGCAGCCGGTCCGTCGGACGGGCGAGGTGCTCTCGGTCCCCGTGGGCGACGGGTTCATGGGCCGCGTGGTCGACCCCCTGGGCAATCCGATCGACGGCCTCGGCCCGATCGAGGCTGAGGGACGCCGCGCTCTTGAGGTCCAGGCGCCCACGGTCGTCCAGCGCCAGCCGGTCACCGAGCCCATGCAGACCGGTATCAAGGCCATCGACGCCATGACGGCGATCGGCCGAGGCCAGCGCCAGCTCATCATCGGCGACCGCCAGACGGGCAAGACGGCCGTCTGCCTCGACACGATCATCAACCAGCGCGAGAACTGGCTCTCGGGCGATCCCAGCAAGCAGGTCCGCTGCATCTACGTCGCCATCGGCCAGAAGGGCTCGACGATCGCCTCGGTCAAGGGCGCCCTCGAGGAGTACGGCGCGATGGAGTACACCACCATCGTCGCGGCACCGGCGTCGGATCCGGCGGGCTTCAAGTACCTCGCTCCCTACACGGGGTCGGCCATCGGCCAGCACTGGATGTACGGCGGCAAGCACGTCCTCATCGTGTTCGACGATCTGTCCAAGCAGGCCGAGGCCTACCGCGCCGTATCCCTGCTGCTGCGTCGCCCGCCGGGTCGCGAGGCCTACCCCGGCGACGTCTTCTACCTGCACAGCCGCCTGCTGGAGCGCTGCGCGAAGCTCTCCAACGAGATGGGAGGCGGCTCGATGACGGGTCTGCCGATCATCGAGACCAAGGCTAATGACGTGTCGGCCTTCATCCCGACCAACGTCATCTCCATC
>DMPC01000214.1 GCA_003456155.1 Actinomycetota bacterium
AGGAACTCCACCCCGGGATCCACGACGATGAGGGGCGAACTCGTCTGCTCCTCGGTCGGCGGGTTCAGGGTGTCCAGGACCCGATAGAGGTCATCTGCCAGGGGCTGGCCTTCCAGATCCAGCAGTCCGATCGTTATCGCCCCGGCATTCGCGGTTGCCAACGAGCTGAACGCGAGCATCGTCCCCTCATCCTTGCCGCGGCACACGGGGCAGGGCTGCTGGCCCAGCACGTCATCGAGATCGACGAGGGCGATGGTGGAATTGTTCGCCGTGCTCCAGGTGTACGAAGGAGAGTTCGGGTTGGTGGCGGAGGTGTAGACGAAGCTGTCGGTGTTCGTATCGACGGTCACCGCCAGCGCGCGGAGAGGGTAGTTGTTGTCGTACACGGCGATGTCGTACAAGCCAGCACCGCGATCCAGGACTGCGTAGGGAGTGATCGCGTGACCGCCCACCTCACCATAAAGGGTGAGGATGAACGGGACGGTGCCACTCGGCAGCGTCTTCATGAGCGTCTGGACGAGCTGGGTGGGTGACTGCCCCGCGTTGGCGTCAGGCAGCACATCCGGTGCCAGGTACTGAGTGCCGAACAGCCGGGTGATCGTCTGAGTCGCCGGATCGCGCATCGGGTTCGCAGCATTGATGCCCAGGCCGGAGGCCCCGACCTGATTCGCGGGGATCTGCCCGTTGTAGAGGGCCGCGGCGGCGGCGGCCATTCCGAAGCAATGACCTCCCTGCCCGGAGGACTCGATCATCTGAGCGAGCAGTTCGGCTCCCAGGATGAGATCACACTGACCTGTCCTCGGGTCGATGGCCCTGGAGTCGCGGCAGACGCCGTCGCCGAGGGTGCGCCGCAGGGCAAGGGAGTTCAGCGGCGCTGGGCCGGCATACTCGCCCTTCCTAAACTGCTCGAGCGTCACGCGTGTCGGCAATCCGAACATCAGCGAGATCTCGGCGAAGCTCTCGGCTGATCCCCAGTTGGGGATCGGGAAGCCGTGGGGGTACGGGCGGAAGCCGGAGTCGGCCACGACCGTTCCCTGGGGTGCACCCGCGCCGACGTTGCCGAAGACCGACTGGTAGACCGACGGATCCACGATCCAGCCCCCCGGCGGATTACCGCCGCTGGCGAGGCTGGTGTCGGGCGCTCCCGAGGCCGGGAGTGCCGTACCGACCAGCGCGAGGGCCGCGGCGAGGACGACGAGGACGGGACGATGCAGGCGTGGACGCATGCGTGAACCGTAGTCGCCGACGTCAGCGAGGGATACCCCCTCACGAATGCCGCCCTCATCACGACAGATCGGGGATTCCCCCGCTTCCCCGGCCTTCGCGTGGGGGATCCCGCCGCCTGACCGGGGCCGGTGCGCGTCCACGTCCCCGGGCCGACCGCGGGTTAGCATCGACCCACGCCCGCAGCGGGCGCTGATGGCATGCCGGTCGGAGGGTCACGTGGGTCTGCTGGAGCGGTTCGAGGATTCACTCGACCGACTGGTGAACGGTGCGTTCGCCCGCGCCTTCAAGGCCGAGGTGCAGCCGGTCGAGATCGCGTCGGCCCTCCAGCGCGAGATCAACGACCGAGCCGCCGTCATCGACCGCACCCGCACCGTCATCCCGAACGTGTTCCACGTCGAGCTCTCGGTCCATGACTACACGCGACTGGCCGTCTTCCGCGATGCCCTCCAGACCGAACTCGCCACCCTCGTACGCGACTACGGGGCCGAGCAGGGCTACACGCTCCTCGGCCCGGTCGACGTCACCCTCGGGCAGGACGACGAACTGGAGACCGGCATCTTCCGGGTGCGCAGCGAGGCGCGTGCCGAGGTCCAGGCAGCCGGCAGCCATCAGGTCGGGCAGGCGAACCTGCGTCAGCCGCGCCTGGAGGTCGGCAGCACCGCCTATCCGCTCGTCCGCGCCGTCAGTCGGCTCGGCCGGGGCAGCGACACCGACATCCGGATCGAGGATCCCGGGGCCTCCCGCAACCACTGCGAGATCGTCCTGGGCCAGCCGGTCCTGCTCCGCGACCTGAACTCGACCAACGGAACGCTCGTCAACGGCCAGCGCATCACCCAGGTCGAATTGGTCGACGGCACCGTCATCGTGATCGGCACGACGCAGCTCGTGTTCCGATCCTCCGAGCCCGCAGGAACGCCGCAGGCCACGCAGCACCGAGACGGCTGACCTGTGTCCGAGCTCGCGCTCACCCTCATCCGCCTGGGCTTCCTGACCCTGCTGTGGGTGTTCGTGCTCGTCACCGTGCTTGCCCTCCGACGCGACCTGCGCATGCCGGCTGACGCCCGCCCCGCCTCGCGCCCGGGGCGCCAGCCCCGCCCCCCGAAGCCGGCCCGCCAGCCCAAGCCCCCGAAGGCGAGCAGGGGAAGCCGGGGCAAGGGCACCAAGCTCGTCGTCATCGAGGGCCCGCTCCTCGGCGCCGTCATCCCCCTGGAGGAGAGCCAGATCACCATCGGTCGGGCACCGGACTCGACCCTCGTGATCGACGACGACTACGCGTCCAGCAGGCACGCGCGCATCTACCCGGCCGAGGGCGTGTGGATCGTCGAGGATCTCGGCTCCACCAACGGCACGTGGATCGACCGCACGCGCATCACGTCGCCCACGGTGCTGGCGGTCGGTGCACCGCTGCGCGTCGGACGCACGACGCTTCAGGTCCAGAAGTAGGGCCCATGGCACTCGCGCTCCGCTACGCCGCCCGATCCGATGTCGGGCTCATTCGTGAGGGCAACGAGGACTCCGGATATGCAGGGCCCGCGCTGCTGCTCGTCGCCGACGGCATGGGCGGTCACGCCGCCGGCGAGCTCGCCAGCGCGATCGCCGTCGCCACCGTCGCCGATCTCGACGCGCATCCGCCGGAGGCCGGCGAGGTGCTCAACGTGCTGACCGACGCCGTCGCGGAGGTGGCAGACGGCATCGCCGACGTCATCGCGGAGGAGCCGGACCTCACCGGCATGGGCACCACCGTCACCGGTCTCTACTGGATGGGCGAGCGCATCGCCATCGTGCACATCGGCGACTCGCGCGCCTACCTGCTGCGCGACGACGATCTGCTGCGCATCACCCACGACCACACGTACGTGCAGACCCTCGTGGACGCCGGCCGGATCACCGAGGAGGAGGCAAGCATCCACCCGCGTCGGTCCCTGCTCATGCGGGCCCTCGACGGCATCAACCCTGTCGAGGCGGACCTCTCGATCCGCGAGGCCCGCGTGGGTGACCGCTACATGCTCTGCACCGACGGCCTCTCGGGTGTCGTCAGAGGCGAGGAGATCGCTGCGCTCCTGCGCCACGGCGACCCGACCGGCGCGGTCACCGGCCTCGTCGAGCTCGCCCTCGAGCGCGGTGCACCCGACAACGTCACCGTCGTCGTCGCCGATGTCATCGATGCCGGTGACGTCGACACCGACCTGCCGGTGGCGCGCGAGGCGCAGGCCCCGGTCGTGGTCGGTGCCGCAGGGGAGCCACGCGTCCGGCTCCGGCTCCCCGGCATCCGCTTCCCCGATGACGCGCAGCCCGATCCGAATCGACCCGATGCCCCCGAGCCCTACGTCGGCGGACCTCCGACGGCTCCGCAGCGCCTCATCGATGCCGAGATCGTCGTGCCGGCAGCCGAGACTGCTCGACGAGCAGCCGCAGCGGACCGCACCGCCGCAGCAGATCGCCAGCGGCGGCGCCGTCTGTGGTGGTGGATCGCGGGAGCGGTCGCCGGCATCGCGATCCTGCTGGCCGGGGTCATCGCTGTGGCCTCGGCATGGATCGGATCGCAGTGGTACGTCGCTGTCAACGGCAGCGCAGGCACCGGCACGGTCGCCGTCTACAGCGGAGTGCCGGGCAGCCTCGTGGGCATACCGCTCTCGAGCCTCGTCGACGATTCCGGACTCCAGGTCGGGCTCCTGCCCTACTTCGATCAGGAGTTGGTGAGCAAGGGCATTCCGGCGGCGGACCAGGTCGATGCGGAGCGCATCGTCACCGAACTCGCGAGTCGCGCGGCGGAGTGCCAGACACTCGTGCCGCCCTCCGGATGCCCGGGATCAGTGCAGTGACAACCCCTGCCACCGACAGCGCTCCTCGTCGCCAGCCGACCCGGCGCAACGTTGAGCTCCTCCTGCTGATCTTCGCCTGGGGGATCGGTCTCCTCGGCACCCTGCAGGTCGGCTGGGCCATCGGCCGGGAACCCGACACCGGCCTGTGGATCACCTCTGCAGTCGTGGGCCTGCTGGCCCTGACGATGCACATCGTGGTGCGGCTGCGGGCGCCGTACGCCGACCCGATCATGCTCCCCGCAGCGACCCTGCTGACCATCCTCGGCCTCGTCATGATCTACCGCATCGACGTGGCCGCGGCCCGACGTGCAGAGCTGAACGACAATCCCCTGCCCACCCCGGACGTCTACTCGCAGC
>DMPC01000119.1 GCA_003456155.1 Actinomycetota bacterium
CCGTTGCCGCCGTTGCCGCCGGCGCCACCCGGCACCTGGGAATCACCGATTCCGCCGTCGCCGCCGTCACCACCGTTGCCTCCGGCCCCGCCGTTGCCTCCGAGCAGTCCGCCCCTCCCGCCGGCACCGCCATCGCCGCCGGCCCCGCCGGCAATGCCGTCAGCGCCGTCCCCGCCGTTGCCCCCTACGCCGTAGCGACCCGCCGCGCCGCCGTCACCACCGTCCACTCCGTGGATGATCTGTGAGCCCACGACCGAGGTCGCTTGGGCCACGGGTTCGCCCGCCCTCGTGAGTGGGAGGCTGGCGTGGCCGCCGTTCCCGGCCCGTCCCCCATACCACCCGGCGTCACCGCCATCGCCGCCGTTGAAGCCATTGCCGCCGTTCCCGAGGAGAAGCCCACCATTGCCTCCCTTGCAGCTGTCGCCCTCGTCGCAGGTGGCCGCGGTGAAGGAGAAGCCGTTGCCCACGAGCAGCCCGCCATGGGGGCTTGCGGCAGTGCCATCACCGAAGAGCTCGTCCTCGCACGCAGCGGAGTTGGCCCGAATGGCCGCGATGATCTGCGGAACCCCGCGCTCCTTGGCCGTCCCCGGCTCCGCGACGGACTTGATGAGGGGTTGCGCCATCCGGAGTGCCTTTGCGACGCAGGACGACTTGGCCCGGGAATCGCCTGCGGCATTCCCCGCGGCGACTGCCGGGGTGACTGTGCCTACGGCGAGGGCTGCACCGACGAGGGCGGATGCGCTGAGTGCTGCAGCGAGGTTGCGCTTGCGTGTCGAGGTCATCAGGGTCCCTTCAACGCCAGCATGGCGTGACGTTGATGGTAAGCCGGGGGCCGCGAGATCAACAAGCACCGGCCCTGCTTCGAGGCACCCCACCCGACCATCGACGTGCGCCGACGCGTGCTCTCTAGCGGGAGGCACTTGCGGATTCACCGCATATGTCTATGTGTTGTTCCCATCGTCCGGCAGAATGGTGATCTCCTTCCAGGAAAGCTGGTCAACCGTGCTCGCTCGGACGTCTCGTCGCATGACCGCGCTCGTGCCCATCGCCGTGCTCGCGTGCGTCCTGGCGGCGTGCAGCTCGGAGACGACTGAACCTGCCGGGGCGCCCTCTTCGGAGACGTCTGACGTCAACACCGCACCGGAGACGCCGGAGGTCAACGCAGCGGCGGAAGTGGGCGTGCCGACGCAGGACGGCTACCCGCTGCCCACCTGCTCGGGTCAGGATCCCGCGAGCTGCACCTACGACGGATTCGACCCCGCCGTCCACGGCTTCAACTTCCCGAACTGGGCTCAGAAGGGCGAGCTCGACGCCACCGGCATGGTCGCGCTGTTCGGCGCCAAGGCCGTCTGCGCGAAGAAGACGGCGACCGGGTGTGTGCTCTACCCGGCAGCCCGGGAGTGGGCGGAGCAGGTGAACGAGGCGATGGCCGGTGGCCACTGCGAGGGCATGGCGGTCATGGCGGCCCGCCTGTTCCGGGGTGACGCGCTGCTCGCGGATCTCGATCCCAACGCCGGGTCGACCTTCGAGCTGACGTTCGAGGATCCGGACGTCCGGCAGGCGATCGACCTGTGGTGGACGACGCAGATGCTGGCACCCGTGCAGGAGGCCTACACCTCCTTCCACAGCTACCGGCCCTCCGAGATCGCGGCGGAGCTCGCGGTGGGGCTCCAGACCGGCAAGGGCTACACGATGGGGATCTACGGCCCGCAGGGCGGCCATGGGATCACTCCGTTCGCCGTGACGCAGGAGGGGGATCGCATCGCGATCTCCGTCTATGACAACAACTTCCCCGGCACCGTCCAGCGCATCTACATCGACCCGGTCACCGAGCGATGGAGCTACGCCATGGGCTCGACGAACCCCGACGCGCCGACCGGCGGCTGGGAGGGCAGCACCGGCACGATCGAGCTCACTCCGATGGCCAGCCGCGCCCTGCCCGCTGCTGCACCGTTCGACGACTCCGGCAAGCGCAACAAGGCTGCGAGGTTCTCCTACCTGATGGTCACGTCACCGGATCCCGAGGCCCGCGTGGGCCTGGAGCTCACCGTCGATGGCCAGACCTACGACACGACCGATCTCGCAGCAGCCCTGCCCGAGGGAGTCGCCTCACGACCGATCATCGGATCGGTTCTCGCCGGCAAGGGAACGGTGATGACGATCGACCGCTCGGTCGTGAAGTCGTTCACTGCGACGGCCAAGAAGGGCACCGTCCCGGACAGTGGGGGCATGTCGGAGGAGACGCCCGTCACGCTGTCGATCGACGCGGTGGGCAGTCCCCGCGTCACCGCGCGCTATGTCGCGTCCGAGGCCGGGGGCGTCGAGGTGTCGTCCGGTGGCTCGAACGGGGTCAGTCTGGTTGCGGCTCCTGGCTCGGAGGCTGACGTCAATGTCGCCAACGGCCTCAGCAGCGTCGACTTCCCGCTGCCCGACGGGCTCGGCATGACCGTCTCGAAGGTGGTCAACGGCGTCTCCGACATCGAGTATGTCGACGAGGACGGCAACGTGATCGGCGAGTTCGCGGTCGACGCTGAGACCGAGGGCGGCGAGGTGATCGACGCCGTGGCCGAGTTCGACGAGAAGACCGGTGAGTTCTCGGTCACCGAGGAGGTCGCCGAGGAGGAGACGCTCGACGAGCTGCCCTCCGTCTTCATCGGCAGTGACGACTCCCCTGATGCGGATGCAGGCTCGGATGCGGATGTGAGCGACGGCGCCGGAGCGGGCGCGAACGATGACCGTGATGCGGGCGCGGACGAGGGCTCAGGCTCCGGCGCGGGCGGTGGCGCGGACCCGGATACCGAGCCTGACTCCGGCGCGAACGACGACGCTGGTCAGGAGGGCGACCAGCCGGGTCAGGACTCTGCCGACGCCGCACGGCCGGACGACGCGGCCGATCCCGGAGCGGATGAGCCCGAGGCCGACCAGCCTGCGGCCGACCAGCCTG
>DMPC01000074.1 GCA_003456155.1 Actinomycetota bacterium
GCTCGCGGTGCCGCGTGACCGCTCGCGGAAAAGACGAGACCTGCTCGAACCGGGCGAACCCACCCTGGGGTGGACCCGGACGAGCAGGTCTCGACGGACGACGGGCTAGTTCCGGCTGAAGATCGACAGCAGGCGCAGGAACTCCAGGTAGAGCCAGATGAGCGTGACGAGCAGGCCGAAGGCCATCCGCCACGACTCGCGCTCGGGCACCCCTGCCTTGATGCCCTGGCTGATGGCCTCGAAGTCCAGCAGCAGGAAGAAGGCCGCGATGAGGACACCGATCACGGCCACGATCGGCCCGAAGCCGGTGCCGTAGATGCCCATGCCGTCGCCACCGCCGAACATCGACCAGATCAGGTTGCCGATGCCGAGAACCAGGTAGGAGACCAGAGCCACGATCATGATGCTCTGGAACTTCTTCGTCACCTTGATGACGCCGGTCAGGTAGAGCGTGAGCATCACGCCGAAGGTGACCATCGTGGCGACGACGGCCTGCAGGATGATGCCGTCGGCCAGCGATGCGTACAGGTAGCTGATGCCACCGAGGAACACGCCCTGGAAGACGCCGTAGAGGAGGACCAGCGCCGGCGAGATCTTCCGCATGAGGGCGTTGGCGAACCCGAGGCCCAGGCCGCCGATCATGCCGACCCACATCACCCATGGCATGGCCGGGGCGAGGGCATAGCCGATGAAGGCAGTGACGACCGTGATGAGGAAGACGGCGAAGGTCTTGACGATGACGTCGTTGATGGTCAGCCGGGCGCCACCGGCCGCGGTGACCTGGGCGAAGGCAGCATCGATGTCGGCGCCCGAGCCTCCGGTGGCCGCCTGCTGGTAGGCGGACACGCCCTCGTCATAGGCGTAGCCCGGGGTGCCGGGGGCACCCTTCTTGGTCTCGTAGCGGGTCAGGACGGGGTTGTTGGACTCCATGTTTCCAGAGTAAAGGACGAAGCCCGGTTCGCCAATCCTCGGGTGCCCCCGATGGGATTCGAACCCATACTGTGCCGGGTTTAAGCCGGGTGTCTCTGCCAGTTGGACTACAGGGGCGCAGGGTCAGCGTAGGGTCCGATCACCCTCGTGACAGGTCCCGGGCGCGACTGAGCACGTCGTCGAGCATGGGCTCGGTGAGCCGGCCGGTGAAGGTGTTCTGCTGGCTCGGGTGGTACGAGCCGAGGATGGTCACTGGGCGCCCCGACGGACTCGTGGCCACCGTCGAGGCGCCGTGGCCGAATCGGGCCGACGGGACGGTCCAGCCCCCCTGACGCAGCACCGAGAACGACGCCGTCCAGGCGATGCCGCCGAGGGGGACGATGACGCGGACCTCCGGCTCGATGATCCGCACTTCCTCCTGCAGCCAGTGAGCGCAGGCATGCCTCTCGGCCGGTTCAGGCTTGTTGGCCGGAGGTGCGCAGTGGACGGCGGCCGTGATGCGCGCGCCAAGGAGCTGCTGCCCGTCATCCCGGGAGATCGAGGATGCCTGACGGGCCAAGCCCACCCGATGCAGCGCCGCGAAGAGCCAGTCCCCGCTGCGGTCTCCCGTGAACATGCGGCCGGTCCGGTTGGCGCCGTGCGCCGCCGGGGCCAGGCCGACGATCCAGATCCGCGGGTCGTCCCCGAAGCCGGGGACAGGCCCACCCCAGTAGTCCTCGTCGCGATACGCGGCCCGCTTCGTCGCCGCCACCTCCTGGCACCAGGCGATCAGCCGCGGGCACCGGCGACACGAGGCGACCTGCCGGTCGAGCTCGGACAGCCCGGTCTGCACGATCCGCCGGGAGCGCCCGGAACGCCCGGCCACGTCAGTCGGCGCAGCGGCGCAGGAAGTCCAGCGTGCGCTGCCACGCGAGGGCCGCGTGGTCGGCCTGGAAGACCTCCGGCCGGTCATCGTTGAAGAAGGCGTGGACGCTGCCCGGGTACTCGAACAGCTCGATCGAACCGCCCGCCGCGGTGATCGCCTCGGCATAGGCCGCGATCGCGGGGCCGTTGCCGGGCTCGTCCGACTCGGCCTTGTGCACGATCGCCGACTTGCCGGCGTACTGCGACCAGTCCGGCGCGTACTGCGGCCAGGGCATGGCGGGGTAGAACGCGGCCGCGCCGTCGATGCGCCCGGACACCGTGGGGGCAAGGAGCGCGAGCCCACCTCCCATGCAGAAGCCGATGACGCACACCGCGCTGCTCGTGACCTCGGGGCGGCTGAGCAGCTCGGCAGCGGCCGCATCGAGATCCACGGCCACCTGGTGGATGTCCAGGCCGAGCATCAGCTTCTGGGCCTCGTCCGGCTCAGTGGTGGCAGCACCGCGGTAGTGATCGACCGCCATGGCCACGAACCCCTCGCGCGCCAGCCGCTCCGTCACGTCGACGATGTGGGGCACCAGGCCCCACCACTCCTGGATGACGATGACGGCCGGCCCGGCCCCGGACTCAGGGATGGCGAGGACGGCGGGGACGTCCTCCTGGCCGATGCGCACGGTCGTGTTCTGCATGGCCTCAGTGTGACGCAGAGGAGAGCCGCCCGTCGACGGCGCCCGCCAGAGGGCGTGGGACAGGGCAACCTCGGGATCTCCTGACGCGAAGGTCAGGGCGACCGGGACCCTCGAGATCGCGATGT
>DMPC01000104.1 GCA_003456155.1 Actinomycetota bacterium
GGCGTCAGCGCTGGGCGTAGGTGTCGATGTAGGGCAGGTTGCCATCACGGATGAGAGATTCGCGCAGCGCATCGACGATCTGCTGGGCATCCATCGCGCGCGCATCGATCGGCAGTGCTGACGACAGCGTGATCTGTGCACGTTGCCGTCCGCCGCGGGAGCCCGAGTACGTCGTCGCAATCGTGTGAACGGGGACGTCCGGATGCGCCTGGATCAGGGGCACGAGTATCCGGGTGTGAAGGCGGTGGAGGCTCCGCCCATCGGGCGACCTGGTGCCCTCCGGATACAGCCCTAGCTTGCCGCCTGCCTGGAGCGTCCTACCGGCCATGTCCATGGCCCATCTGGTCGACTCCGCGTCGCCTCGGCGCAGAGGAATCTGCCCCATGAGGCGGAAGAACAGCGCACCGGGGCGCTCGAAGACCTCCACCTTCGTGAACGCGGTGACCCGCCACCAGTGATGAATCACCGCCAGTACCGGATCCATCGCGGACACGTGATTGCCGACGAGGATCGCCGCCCCCGGTCGAACCCGATCAGACCCGTGAACGGTCACCGACCAGCGCACCTTGAGCAGGCGAAGCACCGCGATCGTCGCCCAGTACGTGCGGGCACGGCCGGGGCGCCCGAGCCGCACACCGGGGAGCACCTGACGTCCCCTGGCGAGCGCGGACTCAAAGCTGTCTGAATCAGCGGGCGACACCCGTCCATCCTCTCTCCGAGCAGAAGCGCAGGGATGACTGGCATGCCGATCCACCAAAGAAAGTGGGGCTCCGCTCAGCGGAGCCCCACCACGTGTCCGAGGGGGGACTTGAACCCCCATGCCCCTGAGGGCACTAGCACCTCAAGCTAGCGCGTCTGCCAATTCCGCCACCCGGACGAGTGCGACGCAACTATACAAGTGCAAGGCCCACGGCCAACGGGCAGGATGGGGCCATGGCACAGGAGTCCGCGACGAGCGACGCGACGATCGAGGAACGCCTGAGTCACGCCGAGACTGACGTTGTCGAGTTGACCGCTGACCTCATTCGGATCGACACGTCGAACTTCGGCGCCTCCGATGAGACGGTCGGCGAGATCGTAGCCGCGGAGTACGTTGCCGAGCGGCTGCGCGAGGTGGGCCTGGAGCCCGAGCTCTTCCACACCACGAGCGGACGCCGGGCCGGCGTCACCGTGCGCATTCCGGGAGCCGACCCGCATGCGCCGGCCCTGCTGCTCCACGGCCATCTCGATGTAGTGCCCGCGATCGCCGCAGACTGGAGTCACGAGCCGTTCGGAGGCGAGGTCTCGGATGGCTTCGTGTGGGGTCGAGGGGCCGTGGACATGAAGGACATGGACGCGATGATCATCGCGGTCATCCGCTCCTGGGCCAGGCACCGCGTGGCACCACGGCGTGACATCGTCGTGCTGTTCCTGCCCGACGAGGAGGCCGGCTCCAAGCACGGCGCCCACTGGCTGGTCGACAACCGACCGGAGATCTTCGACGGCGTCACCCAGGCCGTCGGAGAGGTCGGTGGCTTCTCGATCACGATCCGTGACGACCTGCGGCTCTATCCCATCCAGACTGCTGAGAAGGGCATCCGGTGGCTCACCCTCCGAGCCGCCGGGCAGGCCGGCCACGGCTCCATGATCAACCCCGACAATGCCGTCAGCACGATCGCGGCCGCAGTGGCGCGCATCGGGGGGCACCCGTGGCCGCGACGACGCACACCGACGACGGACCGATTCCTGCGTGAACTGGCGCAGGCCTGGGGGGTGGACGCGAACCTGGATGAGCCGGGTGAGCTTCTCGAGAAGTTGGGGACCCTCGGATTCCTCGTCGGGGCCACCCTCCAGAACACCGCCAACCCCACAATGCTGTCCGCGGGCTACAAGCACAACGTGATCCCGGGGGAGGCGTTCGCCGGGGTCGACGGCCGAGTGCTTCCCGGTTTCGAGGACGAGTTCGAGGCCACGATCCGTGAACTGGTCGGCGAGGGCATCGAGATCATCCCCGAGAACTCAGACATCGCCCTCGAGGCCCCACTCGAAGGACCGCTGATCGACCATATGGCCAGCGCCCTGCGCGCCAACGATCCGGGCGCCCACCCGGCGCCGTACATGATCAGCGGAGGCACCGACGCCAAGGCGTTCGCGAGATTGGGCATCGAATGCTACGGATTCAGCCCGCTGCTGATGCCGCCCGACCTCGACTACTGGAGGCTCTTCCACGGCGTTGATGAGCGAGTGCCGGTCGAGGGTCTTCGCTTCGGTGTCCGTGTCCTCGACCAGTTCCTGCGCGACTGCTGAGGCGGACGCGCCGTTCTTCAGCTCAGGCGGTGCGCACCGCGCGGTAGACCCGACGGCGCAACCGGACGAGGCGCCGTCCATCAGGGAACAGATGCAGACGATCGAGTTCCCAGTGGCCCGCTTCCGCAGCCTCCGTCAACTGCTGTCTCGCAGCCTCGCGTGAGGTGTCCCGGGGAAGAGCGACCTCGCGGAACTCCCACACCGGAGAACGGGCATGCATGCGTCAGCGCCGTTGCGCCCAACCCGCCTCGGGATATCCGAGGCAGGGTGCCGACACATCGTCCAGAGCAGAGAGGATCTCCTCGGGGAGCTCCAGTTCCTCCGCTGCCAAGGCTGCGACCAACTGCTGCACCGTCCGAGCGCCCAGGATCGGTGCGACGACTCCCGGCCGATCCCGAAGCCAGGCCAGCGCGACCTCTCCCGGTGCGGCTCCGAGGCCCTCGGCCGCCGTCGCGACAGCATCCACGATCCGGCGGCCGCGTTCATCCAGGTACGTCTGGACGAATCCCGCGGTGTCCGGGTTCGCTCCGCGGGAGTCCAGAGGCAGGCTGTGCCGGTACTTGCCGGTGAGCAC
>DMPC01000122.1:0-1420 GCA_003456155.1 Actinomycetota bacterium
GCCGGACCACCGCCCCCGCCACCCGTCGATGGGGACGCGCAGTTTACCGTGGCACCCGGCGTGTAACGCGCAACATACTTGTTGAGGGGATCCCCACCGGCATTCGTGAAGAAGCCGCCGATGATCAGGGAGCCATCCGACTGAGGCAGAATCGCTCGCACCGTGTCGTTCACACCATTGATCGGCCCACACGTCAAGGCTGACCACGACGTTCCATCCCATTTGGCGATGTTGTTTGCCGAGACACCGCCGGCGGAGGTGAAGTTGCCACCGACGTAGAGATCGCCAGCCGCATCAAATGCCATCGCCTCGATGACGGCGCTGCCCCCCGAAACGCCCGACGGGCTCGAGATCGTCTCCCAAGCAGCTGACACCGAATTCCACTTGGCGAGGCCGTTGAAGGTCACCGTGGGAGTGGCATCCGACGAGGTGAAGTTCCCAGCCGCGAATAGACCTTGCACGTGTCCTGTAGTGCTGTTGGCCATACTCGCCACTAGGCCCTGTCCGAATCCGCCATTCATGGACGACCACGTTGAGGTTGCATCCGACCACGCGATCACGCGCTTGGACGCGATGGTGGTGCCACCATCTTTGCCACCCAAGAACTGCCCGCCAATGTAGAGATCGTTGGCAACTGCAACCATGCCATTCGTGTTCGGGGCGGTATTGGCATCGTCAGCGAAGCCACTGTCCAGGGCGCCCCAGTTCGTCGTCGTGGTGTCCCACGCTGCAATGCCCGCTGTGTCCGCGACTGTGCCAGTGCCATCACTAACGCCTGCGAAGCCACCACCGACGTACACCTTGTTTCCAATCACGGCGATCTCTTCGACATCGCGTTCCGTGTTGCCCGAAACGTTGTAGGCAACGGTTCCACCATCCAGGCCGGTGGCCGCTCCACTACCCAGAGCGACCTTCGCAACATTGTTGAGAGTGCCTTGCGCGAACCGGCCGCCGATATACAGATCGGTTCCGGTCCGGGCCATGGACGACACGTACGTGTAGCCAGAGCCCGCCGCCAGAGCGGCATTCGTGACGGGCTGCCAGGTAGCTGACGGGTTGGTGGCGTCAAACGAGGCGAGGTAGCTCGCCGCCGCAGAACCACCCGCACTCGTGAACATACCGCCGACGTACACGGTGTTGCCGTTCTGGAGCATGGAGTAGACCTTGTTGTTCAAAGCAGACGCGTCCACGACAGGCGTCCAAGGGCCCGCCAGGTCCGCCGCATTCGCCACGGTGGTCACCGGGACCGTCGCGACGGCCGTGAACGCCAGGGTGCTGACGGCAACCGCCAGGGCTGTTGTGGCAGCGGTCAGGCGTGGCTTGGACATGCGTCTCCCAAGGTCTCGGCACGGCTAGCACGTCGAACCTAGGACGATCCGTGACCCTCGTCAACTATGTTCACGAATGGACACGCCGTGAA
>DMPC01000122.1:1817-2346 GCA_003456155.1 Actinomycetota bacterium
CTGCCGCCGGACCCAGTTGAGGCGCTCGTTCAGCTGGGGCTTGGATTCCGCCAAGCCGCGCGCGCCCACCCCTGCCTCAGCCAGATCATGGGGATGGCGGCCGTGGACGGCGAGTTTTCGTTGGCTTCCCCTCGGGCCGCCGTCGCGGCCCTGGAGGCAGCCGGCCTTCGGGGAGCGGAACTCGTGCGGGCCTACCGGCAGCTGGAATCCTTCGTGGTGGGCACCAGCATGTTCGACTTCAGCGATGCTCCCCACCACCTGCTGGAACGCTACGAGCGCCTTCGCCGCGTCGAACACCCTGACTTCGCCGAGGAGTTGAGGTCCGTGGCCGACATTGACCGGGTGAATGAGGACGCCTACGAAGCCACCTTGCGGATGCTGGTCAATGCCCTCGTTGCCTCCGTGCCGGAGAATGCATCGACATGAGGCGAGCAGGGCTGGGGGATGCCCTCGGCATCGTCGTGTCCCTGACCGCCCTGATGTACGGGCCGATGTTCATCGACCCGGCAAGCTTCCCCAAACTGCTCGT
>DMPC01000122.1:2397-4416 GCA_003456155.1 Actinomycetota bacterium
CACTGATCGCCCCAAGCGCTGGCCGTTTCTCCTGTGCGGCGCGGCCGCCACGCTCGCCCTGTGGGTGAGCCTGGCCACGCTCGCCGCCGATGCACCATGGGCCACCCGCCTGTATCGGCTGGTTCCTGCGCGCCGACGGCCTGCTGGGCATCCTTGCCGCGCTCGTTCTCCTCCTCGGGGCTGCCACCCTGCGCAGTGCCGAGGTGCGTCGCGCCATCGGATGGATCGTGGCAGGCGCAGGGGTCGCCGCCGTGCTCGCCATCCCGCAGGTCGCCGGCGATCACTTTCATGGTCGGCGACGACGGGACGGTGTCCGCCACATTCGGGCAGACAAACTTCTCGGGCGCCTACTTCGCCATCTGCACGACCCTCGCCCTGGGCCTGGCGTTCTCCGTGACCCGCCTTGCGTGGCGCGTGGCCAACCTCGCCGGAGCCCTCGCCTTCGCCGCGTTGGCCTTTCTGTCCGGTGCGTTGCAGGGCCCGATGGCCCTTGGGGCCGGGCTGATCATGCTCGGGTTCGCCTGGGTGCTGGCATACCGCGGTCGATGGCGCCGCATCGCGATCACGGGGTCGATGGTCGTGCTGGCCAGCGGCATCGTCGTTGCCATGCTCGGCATGCTGTCGAGGGGCCCCTTGGGCTTCGTCGGTCGCGAAGGCAACACGCAGTGGCGCTACAACATCTGGTCTCAGGGGTGGGAGGTGCTCGCGGCACATCCTGTACTCGGCATCGGCCCCGGGAGTTTCGCGCGCTACCTGTCGGAGTATCGGTCACTGGAGTCGACGTTGTTCGTCGGAGAGGGAATGCGGCCCTCCGCCGTCCACAGCATCCCGTTGCAGTTCGGCATCGTCGGTGGCTGGCCCGCGCTGGTGCTGTGGTGCGTCGTGTTCGGCGGTGCGCTGGCGCTGCTCCTCGTCAGGATCGCTCGCGCCCCGCTGCAGGAAACCTTCCTCGCGATGGGCGTCGTCGGCGCACTCTCGGCCTACCTTGCGCAGGCAGTCGTGTCCATCGACGTCCCATCGATCCTGGCGATCGGCTGGCTGCTCGCCGGACTCGCCGTCGCCCTCGCTGCCGATCCCGGCCCCGTACCCGTCACGAAGAAGGACAAGCTCCGAGACGCAGGACCGCCGGAATTGCCCGCTCGCACCCTCATCAAGGCATTCGTCACCTCGACCGTGCTCGTCATGATCGGCGGGTGGGCGGTCCTGTCGCAGATCCACGCCGTCGAGCGGGCCCGGGACCTCGCATCCCCCGATGCAGTTGCCGTCGCCATCGCCGACCCCATGGTGCCCTGCGCCGTTCGCTTGCAGGTGGCCCGTGAATCCCTGATCGGGCAGCCCCTGGCCTTCGTCCTGCCGGCCATCAATCAGGCGGTCGCCGTCGATCCGCGCTGCCCGCCGATCATGAACCTGCTGTCCGTCGCCGCGCTCGAGGCCCGCCAAATCGAGCTCGCCAGCACGGCAACGCAGCGCGGCACGGAACTGGACCCGCAGTCAGTGACGGCATGGGAGCTGCGCGAGCAGTACTTCCAGCTCGCGAACAATCTGATCGGAGCCGCGGATGCGCGAGCCCGAGTAGACGCCCTCGAGGAGGCTGCCGCGGCCCGGGCGGGCTGATGGCCCTGACCCCGCCGGCGCGAGCGGCTAGCGGAGCACAGCCCCACACGTCTGAACTGCCGCATCGATCGCACCCTGACGGGCTGCCGCTGTCTCCTCGGCCGAGAGCGTGCGGTCCGGTGCACGGAACCGCAGGGCGAAGGCGAGCGACTTCCTGCCCTCCGGCACCTGGGATCCGGTGTAGACGTCGAAGAGCCGCACCGACTCCAGCAGCTCACCCGCACCTGCCTGCAGGGCGCGCCGGACGTCGTCTGCCGAGACGCTGGTGTCGACGACCAGCGCGAGGTCCTCCTTGGCCACCGGCTGGGTCCCGATGACCGGCGCAGGCCGGATGGCGACGGCCGCATGGATGATGGCATCCAGATCGACCTCGAAGGCCGCACTGCGCTCGGGCAGCCCGGTCGC
>DMPC01000039.1 GCA_003456155.1 Actinomycetota bacterium
GCACGTGACCAGCGGGTTGCCCGCGGCGAGGAGCAGCACGTACGACTCCTCGCCCGAGGGAAGTGTGAGGTAGGGATCCGAGGCGACACTCGAGTCGGTGGCCCCCGCAGCGAGGACCTGCCCGATCACGAAGTCGACCCGTGATCCCTCGAGGAACGGGTCCACGCGGGGTTCGAGGACGACCCAGGACACCTCGGGGCGTTCGAACCCCAGCGCTGAGGCGATCTCGTAGGTGAGGGCGGCATCGAATCCCTCGCCGGTCGACGGATCACCGGCCCGGAACAGCGGCTCGACGTCGACGGAGCGCGCTCCCACGGTGAGCTGCCCGGGGTTGACCACCGTGAGGTTCTCGGTGGAGCACTCGTCGAGTGCCGGCTCGTCGACCAGGGGAACATCGCCGATGACAGGTGGTGCCGCACCGGGATCGGCGGAGCCATCGCCCGACGCCGAGCACCCGGCGACGAGGACCGCCGCACCGAGCAGGGCTCCAGCGACGGGAAGCAGGCTCCGCACGAGGGACGGATCAGGAATTGCCGCCGCCGGGGGGCAGCTTGGCGTGGATCTCCTGGCAGTCGGGGCAGATGGGGAACCGGGAGGGATCCCGATTCGGGATCCAGACCTTGCCGCACAGCGCCTTGACCGGGGTGCCCGTCACGGCGCTCTCCATGATCTTGGCCTTCTCCACGTAGTGGGCGAACCGCTCGTGATCGCCCTCGTCACCGGAGACGGGGCGCTCCTCCAGCAGGGTTCCGCCGGACAGGCCGGGCGTCTCGAGGGGCTCCAGGGGCATGGCCTGAGTCTAGAACGACCCACCCCCATAATACCCCCTAGGGTATATGGTACCCTTCTCGCATGACGACCCTGAACCTGACCGAGGACACCTTCGCCAGCACAATCGAGAGCAACGGGATCGTGCTCATCGACTTCTGGGCGGCCTGGTGCGGTCCGTGCCGCATGTTCGCGCCGGTCTACGAGAACGTCTCCGACGCCAACCCCGACATCGTCTTCGGCAAGGTCGACACCGAGGCCGAGCCCGGCCTGGCCGGCGCGTTCGGCATCTCGTCCATCCCCACGCTCATGGTCGTGCGCGACGGCGTCGTGCTGTTCTCCCAGGCCGGAGCCCTGCCCGAGCCGGCACTGGTGAACCTCGTCCAGGCCGCTCGGGACGTCGACATGGAGGACGTCCGGCGTCAGATCGCGGAGCAGCAGGCCGGGAAGTCCGAGAGCGCAGCAGCAGAGTGAGGGCGATGGCCGAAGACCCCGCAGGTAGGGACTTTCGGCCATAACCCTGCGGTGCCACGCCGTTCTACCGTGGTCATACCAGACACGGGAGGACAACATGCCACAGCAACCGCTCGCTCAGGTTCCCCAAGACGCCCAGTGGTTCTGGCAGGAGCACGGCGCCTGCCGCGAGGCCGACCCCCTGCTGTTCTTCCACCCGCAGAACGAGCGCGGCTCATCCCGCGTCCGCCGCGACCGGGCCGCCAAGACGGTCTGCGCAGGGTGCCCGGTCCGCATGGAGTGCGCCGACTACGCCGTCCGAGCCCGGGAGCCCTACGGCGTGTGGGGCGGGCTCTCCGAGGAGGACCGCGAGCACATCTACGCCCGCCTCGACTCACGGCACTATCCCCGGGCCAAGGGCGACGGGCTGCGGGCCGCGGGTGCCGACCTCGCGAAGGCGATCTCGCCGCGGGCTCTCGGCATCGCCTAGGCGGTGCGTGGAGGTTCGGCATCGCTTAGGCGGTGCACGGGGGTTCGGCATCGCCTGATCGCGTAGCCTTCTGACGGTGAACCTCACCGGACGTGACTTCCTCAGGGAAGCCGACTTCACCCCGACCGAGCTCGACGGCCTGCTCCTCCTGGCCGCTGAGCTGAAGGCCCAGCGCGCCGCCGGCGTCGAGGTGCCCCGCCTGGTGGGCAAGCAGCTCGCCCTCATCTTCGAGAAGACCTCTACCCGCACCCGGATCTCCTTCGAGGTCGCGATGCGCGATCAGGGCGGTCATGTCACGGTGCTCGACCCCAGCGCCTCCCAGATCGGCCACAAGGAGTCGATCGCCGACACCGCGCGAGTGCTGTCGCGCATCTTCGACGGCATCGAGTACCGGGGGTCGTCGCACGCCAACGTCGAGGAGCTCGCCGCCTACGCCGACGTGCCCGTCTTCAACGGCCTCACCGACGAGTGGCATCCCACGCAGATGCTCGCCGACTTCCTGACGATGCGCGAGCACGCAGGCGATCCGACCGCTCCCCTGCGCTACGCCTACCTCGGGGATGCGCGCAGCAACATGGGCAACTCACTTCTGGTAATGGGGGCCATGATGGGGGCTGACGTGAGAATCGTTGCGCCGCAACAGCTCTGGCCTGCTGATGACGTGCAGCAGTGCGCCCGCGACTTCGCCGCGTCAACGGGTGCACGCATCACCCTGACGGACGATCCTGCCGAGGGTGTTCCCGGTGCCGAGTTCGTCCACACGGATGTCTGGGTCTCGATGGGTGAGCCCAAGGAGGTGTGGGCTGAGCGCGTGGCTCTGCTGACGCCGTACCGCGTGGACAGGCCGATGATGAGCCTGACCGGTGATCCGAGCGCCAAGTTCATGCACTGCCTTCCGGCCTACCACGATCTGGACACCGCCGTCGGCCGCATGGCAGCTGAGCAGTTCGACTTCACCGACGGCATCGAGGTGAGCGACGAGGTGTTCGAGTCTCCGGCGAGCATCGTGTTCGACCAGGCCGAGAACCGCATGCACACCATCAAGGCCGTGCTGGTCGCAACGCTGGCGTAGCGCTCGCACCCACAAGGCGAACGGCGCCACCCCAGAAGGGATGGCGCCGTTCGAGGCCTCGGGGATCAGGCGGAGGCGAGTCGCTCCCGCAGGGCGGCCAGCTGGGCGGTCAGCTCCTGTGGCACGCGGTCGCCGAACTGGGCGAAGTACTCCTCGGTGAGGTCCGCCTCAGCCAGCCAGGTGACCGGGTCGATCGCGAACAGCTCAGCCATCTGCTCGTCGGTGACCTTGG
>DMPC01000212.1:0-1772 GCA_003456155.1 Actinomycetota bacterium
CTGGCCATCGCATGGATGACGGCCTTCGTGGCGAAGTACCTGGACGGCGACCCGTTCAATCCCGAGCCGCTCGTCTTCTCGGTGCCCGGTTGGACCATCCTGACGGTCGATGAGGCACCGCGCATCGACCTGTTCATCCTGGCAGGCGTCGGCCTGGTGATCGTCTCGCTGGGTGCCGTGACCCTCGAAGGGCTCGCGTCCATCCGGGTGCTGTATCCCCTGCGCAACCGGCTCCCGTTCGCACTTCCGCCATCCGCGGCGGGGACCGAGCCCATGGTCGTCGTCGTCCTCCCCGCGCACAACGAGGCGGAGACGCTGCCCGCGACGCTGGCAGGGCTCGCTGCTCAGACGCGTCCCCCGGATCGCATCGTGGTCGCGGTCGACAACTGCCAGGACCACACCGAGGCGGTGGCACGCGGCCTCGGTGCTGAGGTCTATGTCACCGTCGGAAACGCCGATCGCAAGGCGGGGGCGCTCAACCAGGTCCTGACGCGGATCCTGCCGACACTGCGACGGCACGATCTCGTCCTGGTGGCGGATGCCGACACCGTGCTCAACCCGCACTTCCTGGAGGGCGGTGTGGCAGAGATGACGGCGGACCCTGGCATTGATGCGGTCGGCGGCCTCTTCTACGGAGACGGGGGAGCCGGACTGCTCGGCCAGTTCCAGCGCAACGAGTACGAGCGGTACCAGCTGCAGATCAAGCAGCGCCGGGGTCGTGTGTTCGTGCTCACCGGAACGGCTTCGCTCTTCCGTGCCGAGACCCTCGCGGATGTGGCTGAAGCCCGCGGAACTCTGCTGCCCGGTCGCCACGGCGACATCTACGACGCTGCAGCGATCACCGAGGACAACGAGCTCACCCTGGCGCTGAAGACTCTCGGCTGCCGGATGACCTCCCCGTCGGGATGCACCGTCGCCACCGAGATCATGCCCTCTTGGCGGGCCCTGTGGACGCAGCGCAAGCGATGGCAGCGGGGTGCCCTGGAGAACCTGGGTTCGTACGGATTCACGACGGCGACGGCCCGCTACTGGGGCCAGCAGTTCGGCCTCGCCTACGGCGTCATCGCGCTGACGGCGGCGTACGTCCTGCTCTTCATCGCCGCTCTTGCTGCGGACCAGTGGTACTGGATGCCCTTCTGGATCGCGATCACGATGATCTATGCGATCGAGCGCACGTTCACTGTCGCCCGCGGTGGTCCGGCGGCGATGCTCGTCGCAGCCCCGCTCATCCTGGAGATCGCCTACACCTTCTTCCTCCAGATGGTCTTCATCTCGGTGCTCATCGACATCGCTCGCCGGCGCACAGCACGGTGGGGCCATATTCAGCGCCAGGGAGTCGTCGATGAGAGCTGATGACCTGCTGGCCGGGATCGTGTTCCCGAACTCGCTGTTCGAGGAAGAGTGGATGTGGTACCTCGGGGCGTTCGTCGCGTTCAACACCATCGTGTTCGTCGGTCTGTCCATCGGCAAGTTCCTCCCCTGGCCGCCTCAGCCCTCCTCGATCGTCCTCGACGAGTGGCGCAACCGGGCCGGGCGCTTCGAACGGATGGTGGAGGACGAGGACAGCGGATCGTGACCTTCGAGGACGGATCGGCCGGTCGCCGGCCTCACTCGCAGGCGACGCCGTCCTTGTCCCGGTCCATGTGACTGTTCACGGCGTAGAGCGCGGGGTCCGTGGCTCGGCGGATCGGGGCGACCCCGGCGGCCCGGGCTGCGGTGCAGTTCTCGTATCTCGCGACTCCGCTCGGCGTGTAGTCGACCGGCGGGGTGAC
>DMPC01000212.1:2144-2842 GCA_003456155.1 Actinomycetota bacterium
CCATCCTGCTTCTGCCGATTCGCCGACGCTGACACGGCAAGCAGGTTCAGCGGGTCATTCGCGAACTGCTCACGCACCGCATAGGGCAGCTGCTGTGCTCCGGTGGTCCAGGCATTCCCCAAGGCGACGACATGGTCGATGTCGACGAGGGACTTCCCGCGAACGTAGGTCAGGGGTCGGCCCGTGAAGGGATCCGGATAGAGCACCCCGGACATCACGCCGCATCGACTGCTCATGATCCGTTCGACGAGGTCGCGCCTCAGGATGTCGGAGCGGGTGTCGCAGCCGCTGCCGTCGACGTCCTTCCAGGCCGCCCCGAACTGGTCGCGGCTGTAGCCCGTCATGGGGGCGCGGCCTTTGACGGGCAGGCTGTCCAGCACGTCCAGAGCCGTGGGCGCGGGGGACGCAGGCGCGGCCGCATGGGCGCCAGGGGCGAGCGATGCAATCGGAGTGAGGAGCAGTGCAGCTGACGCCAGGGCCGCCGTGGCCGGTGCCGTCCATCGCCGCCCGGCCGTTCGCACCCGTGACCCCCCTCGTCTGCCGCCAGTATGTCAGCGGGTGACGGCCGCGACGACCACCCGGGCAAGCCTTGAGATCAGCTGGTTCCAGGTGCTTCACTGCTCGCTGGAGGTGAGTGGCATGAGCGTGCACGGCACGGTTTCCCCCCGATCCGTCCGTCAGTGGCGAGACCGCAAGCG
>DMPC01000212.1:3136-4043 GCA_003456155.1 Actinomycetota bacterium
ATCGTCCCCGTCATCGACGCCGTGACGGGGCTGGATCGCTCGAACCCACCGGACGACGTCATCGCCGCCCTCGAGGCCGATCGCTACTACCGCTGGCTCACGTTCCTGTTCCTGCCCCTGCAGTACGCCGGATTCCTCCTCGGCATGTGGTTCATCGTCCGTGGCGACCTCGGCGTCGTGGACCAGGTCGGACTCGCGGTCACGCTTGGCTTCATCGGGGGCCTGGGCATCAACACCGCGCACGAGCTCGGGCACAAGAAGGAGAGCCACGAACGCTGGTTGGCGAAGGTGGCGCTCGCGCAGAGCGGCTACGGCCACTTCCACATCGAGCACAACCGTGGTCACCATGTGCGGGTGGCAACGCCAGAGGATCCGGCTAGCAGCAGGATGGGGGAGAGCTTCTACGCGTTCTGGCCGCGCACGGTTCTCGGGTCTCTGCGCAGCGCGTGGGGGCTGGAGCAGCGACGTTACGCGCGTCGGAACCAGCGGCCGTTCCGCTGGGGCAACGATGTTCTCAACTCCTGGCTCATGACGGCTGCCCTCTGGGCCGGCATCGTCATCTGGCTGGGCTGGCAGGCACTTCCCTTCCTCATCGTCCAGGCAGTGGTGGCGATCACCCTCCTCGAGGCGGTCAACTACCTCGAGCACTACGGGATGCTGAGGGCCCGGGTCGTCTCCGGCGGGCGTGAGCGGTACGAGCAGGTGCGCCCCAGTCACAGCTGGAACTCGAACAACCTCGCCACGAACGTCCTGCTCTACCACCTCCAGCGCCACAGCGACCACCACGCTCAGCCAACCCGCCGCTACCAGGCGCTGCGCGACTATGAGGAGTCACCGGCCCTGCCGACGGGCTACGCGGGCATGATCCTGCTGGCTCTCGTGCCTCCCCTGTGGTTCCGGGTGATGG
>DMPC01000212.1:4183-5034 GCA_003456155.1 Actinomycetota bacterium
CCCTGTGGTTCCGGGTGATGGATCCGCGCGTGGCCGAGCACTTCGACGGTGACATCTCCCGGGCGAACATCCGGCCGCAGCGCCGTCATCGCTATGTCGGAGCGCAGAAGAGCCTGGGCGGTGCACCGCTGCTCGTCGTCGATGCCGAGGTGACGGTGTCCGGGCGCGTGCATCGCTGCACGGGCTGCGGCTACGCGTTCGATGAGCAAAGTGGCGACCTGCGCGAGGGCTTCCCGCCCGGAACGAGCTGGGCAGCGATCCCCGATGACTGGTGCTGTCCGGACTGCGGTGTGCGCGACAAGGCAGACTTCGTCACCGTCGACTGACGGCTCGGAGCGCAGGCCTCCCCGATCGGCCGGGAGCTAGTCTCGGTGCATGACGCGTCGATCATGGTGGGCATCCGCGGTTGCGATCGTTCTGGCAGTGGCACTCGCCGGCCCAACTGCCCCTGCGTTAGCGAAGCAGGTCGGCTCTCCGCAGGCACCCACCGACGTCACCGCCACGGTGGTGGATGGCGGGGTCCGGGTCGCCTGGACGCCGCCATCCGATGCCGGATCGGCGATCACCCACTACGTGGTCCACGCCGGGCAGGGCTCGTGCCCGGTGACGGTGGGCGCCGACGCAACGAGTGCCGTCATGCCTGTGGTGCAGGGGCAACGCCGCATCACCCCCCGGGTGCAGGCGGTGAACGCTGCCGGCTACTCGCCGGACGCGAAGGCCGCCGGATCCGTGAACGTCAAGGGTCGAGCGAACCGGGACTTCACGAACCTGCAGGTGCTCGAGTTCAGTGACTTCCACGGCGCGGTCGACGACACCGCGGGCACGATCGGGGCAGCCACCCTGGTCAGTGC
>DMPC01000127.1 GCA_003456155.1 Actinomycetota bacterium
GGACCACGACCAGTCGGCCCAGGGATCTCCCCTGGCCCGATCGCCGCAGCTGTCGTCGACGCGTGGTCGCGCCCGTGGCCATCACGCGCGCAGGCGTGCCTTCCGGGAGGAGCGCCGCCGATCCGTCCCGCGGATGGATCTGGTCACCCGGCGGCTCGATCATCCGAGAGGAGATCCTGGTCGACCTCCAGGAACGCATAGGCACCGTCCGCATCGCGGGTCAGAACCCAGATGAGGTCGAACCGATCCTCGGGCCACTCCTTCGGGACGTCCGCCGCGTTCGCGAGGGGGAAGTGCGCAAGCAGCTCCGGCAGGCTCCCGTGATGCCAGACGACGAGCGCATCGCGATCGTCTCCAAGGATGCTCTTGGCCGCTGCACCTGCGTCCTTGTGCGTGAAGTCGGTCTCAACCCCGACACCGATCCGCTCGGCCGTCGGCGTGGCCGTGTCGCGCTCCCGCTTGCTCCGGTAATCATGCGTGGGCTGGGTCGCGAGCACGCGCTGCGGCCTGGCCAGTGCCGGGCGACCCGGAGCCGGTACATGATCGAACAGGGCCGCCAGCGCACCGGCTCGCGTCCAGCCGCGCACCGAGAGCGAGTGCGGATCGGCGTTCCCGTGCTGGTCGACACCGAACGGGGCACCGTGCTCGCCCGGCTTCTCCCCATGGCGCAGGAACATCATCGTCGTCGGAGCCATGGCCACAACTATGGCAGGGGTGGGCTACGGCAGCACCGCGACCGGGGCGATGCCCACCGTGATCACCCTGCTGGCCGGCACGGAGGACACCGAGCCATCAAGCTGCTGAACCCTCGAGCCCAGGCCACCCAGGTTCACCTGCTTCGTCCCCTCATCCGTCCACAGCAGCATCAGGTTGCCGCTCCCGCCGGACATCTGGCAGGCGGTGATGCCCTGGCCGCTCGCGCACTGCTCCATGGTCCGGTTCAGCAGCCAGGAGCGGGTCTGGTTCCAGGCCGTGATCGTCTGCGGGGTGCCGGCATTGAGCTGGATCCCGAGCTTGTCGTAGTCGGCCTGCGTCCACAGGAACCAGAACGTGGAGTCGATCCCGTACTGCACCGACTGGATGAACGACTGGGAGAGGTAGGCCGCGCCGGTGGCCGGATCGATCACCCGACGCCCCTCACCCAGGCCCGCCAGGCCGTAGTTCAGCTCGGTGTCGAGGAGGCGCTTCAGCGGAGCCCCGTTCTGCGCGAGCAGGGTCTTGAACTGAGCGATCTCCTCGGCGCGCTGGACGGGTCCCCCACTGGCCGACGGGTACGAGTGGACGGTGAAGCCGTCGACCGGCCAATCCCTGGCCGCCAGCGCCTTGAGGTAGGCCGGGTAGTTCGTCACGAAGGCATTGCTGGCCCGGGTGCCGGTCGACGAGGCGAACACCATCGTCGCCCCACGGCAGGCCCTCACAGCCGCACTGACCTTCGCTGTCAGATCGGCGAGCTCCTCCATCGTGCCGGTCCAGAAGGTCGTCAGATTCCCCTCGTTCCACACCTCGAACGACGTGATGGGATTGGTGACCTTGTAGCGGGAGCACACCTGGCCGGCGAACGTCGCCGCGTCACCCAGGTCGGTCGGAGGTGTCGCCCCGCTCTTGCCGCCGTTCGCCCACGCTGGGGTGTCACCAAGGACGTACATGACCTTCGCGCCGATCTTCTTGGCCATCGCCATGGTCAGGTCGAGCTTCTCCCAGTCGATCGGCCCGTCCTTCGACGGCTGCATCTGGCGCCAACTGACGCCGGCGTCCCACAGGCGCAGGTAGTCGGTCTGCAGACCCGGCTCACCCCAGTCCACCGGGGCAGCCACACCGAAGAGCTCTGGTCCTACCGGGAGTCCACCCCTCGACGGATAGAAGTCCCGGAACGGCAGCGTCACCACGCTCTCCGACGCGGTGACGCCATCGACCGTGGTGCTCACCGCCTGCGGCTGCGGGATGGGGATGATGCCGTTCTCGGCGGAGGCGAGGACGAGCAGGATGTAGAGGGTTGAGTACCCGCATTTGGCGCTGGTCGCCTCCAGGAGCTGGAGCTCCTGAGGCGACAAGGACAGACCCCACGACCTCACGTTCAGGACGCGGGCGACGTAGGCCATGCAGAAGCTCTCGAGGTCGTCGGCGACCTCCAGGGCAGACCACACGTCACTGTCCGACCTTGAGCACAGGGCGGTCATCGAGGGATAGCTCGCAAGGAACAGGAGCGTCGCGATGCCGCGCTTGCAGAATTTTGAGTACAGCTCTGCGTCAGACATAGCCGTGACAGTCGCGCTCTCCAGATTCGAGGCCGTCTCCAGGTCGGACGCGAAGATGAGCTGCTGCGTCGCCTGCTGGTACGTCGCCGCCTTCGCCCGCTGCGCCGGGCCGGGCTTGGCCACCTGGGTGGCCCAGGCCAGTCGCTGCGCCGGAGTCCACTGCGATGCCCCCTGGCCCCAGGCATCACTGAGGGTCATCGTGGGGCTGAAGGCGACATCCTTCGCCCTGGTCACCCGCTTCGTTCCGTTGTTGACGTACCAGACCCCGCCCTTAAGGGCGCACTTGCGGCCGACCTTTGGCGCTACGAATGCGGACTGGATGAGCATGCGCTGACGCAGGTTGCACCCGCGCCTGTCCTTGCCCTTGGCGATCGCCGGGGGGATGAACGAGCTGGTTCCCTTGTAGCCGGCCTTGATCGGCACGATGCCGGGGATCTGCTGGATGAACTCAGCGACCGAGCCGGAGACTCTCGTCTCGGCCGTCGGGCGCGCACGCTCTGCCGCTCCTCCCGCATCGATGGCCGGCGCCGCCGCAGCCTGCCAGGGAAGAGCTCCCAGCAGGAGGGTGGAGGCCAGTGCTGTCGCAGCCCACCGGCCGCCTACGCGTCGCGTCACCGACGCATGGGGTCACGGATCGCACCAACGCCGAGCGACTCTCCCTCAATCGCCGCTTGCGGCACGGG
>DMPC01000156.1:0-2533 GCA_003456155.1 Actinomycetota bacterium
GCAGTCGAGCTGACCCGTGCGATCGACCCCGCCGACCCCGCCGACCCCGTGAGCGTCTTCGATGCCTGAGCAGGAGGACGAGTCGGCGGAGCAGGCAGCCAGCGCTGCAGCCGATGCGCTGCGCCGGGCGACCCGATCGACGGCGCCACGGCGAGGCACACCCCCGCGCTCGTCGGGACGGTCCTCGGCCTCGACCCGGGACCCACAGCCGGTGGGGCTGGCCATGGACGATCTGCTGGCCCAGCGCGGCTGGCAGGACGACTCCGCGATCGCCGTGCTGATGACCCGGTGGCCGCAGATCGTCGGCGCCGACCTCGCCGACCATGTGGTCCCGGTGACCTTCGATGCCGGGGTGCTGACCCTGCAGGCGGAGTCCACCGCCTGGGCCACCCAGGTGCGCCTGCTCCTCCCCGATCTGCAGCGGGTCGTCGACGACGAGGTCGGCCGGGGGGTCGTCACGTCGCTGCGGGTGGTGGGCCCCGCAGCACCGTCCTGGAGCAAGGGCACCCGGCGGGTCAAGGGACGAGGTCCGCGGGACACCTATGGATGAGCCCGTGAAGGCCCTCAGGGCCGCCTCATGACTGATGCGTGTGAGGCTGCCCGTGCACCGGGGGGTCAGTGGCCGGAAAGTGCCCTCAGGGGCCGTGGCGCGGCAGTCGATGTCGGTCGGAACCGATAGACTGAAGACCTGATCCGCCCCGGTCTGCCGGGGTGATCTCGCCGGGGTCTGTCGATCCCGGTGCCTGACCGCCACGAAGGGGCCCCGNNCGTGAAGGCCCTCAGGGCCGCCTCACGACTGATGCGTGTGAGGCTGCCCGTGCACCGGGGGGTCAGTGGCCGGAAAGTGCCCTCAGGGGCCGTGGCGCGGCAGTCGATGTCGGCCGGAACAGATAGACTGACGGTCTGATCCGCCCTGGTCTGCCGGGGTGATCTCGCCAGGGTCTCTCGACCCCGGCGCCTGACCGCCACGAAGGGGCCCCGACTGCCGTGTCCTACGACGCCAGCGCGATCACTGTCCTGGAGGGCCTCGACGCCGTCCGCAAGCGGCCCGGGATGTACATCGGGTCCACCGGTGAGCGCGGGCTGCACCACCTGGTCTACGAGGTGGCCGACAACTCGGTCGACGAGGCGATGGCCGGCTATGCGACCCGCATCCAGGTGACCCTGCTGGCCGACGGTGGCGTCCGCGTCATCGACGACGGACGTGGCATCCCGGTCGACGAGCACCCGATCGAGAAGAAGCCCGCGGTCGAGGTTGTCCTGACGGTGCTGCATGCCGGGGGCAAGTTCGGCGGCTCCGGCTACTCGGTCTCCGGCGGCCTGCACGGGGTCGGGGTCTCGGTCGTCAATGCCCTCTCGACCCGCCTCGACGTGGAGGTCCGGCGCGACGGCTACGTGTGGCGGCAGACGTACGTGCATGGCGTGCCTCAGGCTCCACTCGAGCGTGGGGAGGCTACCGACGAGACCGGCACGACCGTCACCTTCTGGGCGGATCCGAACATCTTCGAGACCACCCACTACGACTTCACGACCCTTGCCCGCAGGTTCCAGGAGATGGCGTTCCTGAACAAGGGGCTCATCCTCGAGCTCGTCGACGAGCGTGCCCCCGTCGTCATCGACGACGAGGATGAAGAGGTCGTCGAGACGGTGCGTCGCGTCGAGTACCACTACGAGGGCGGCATCGCGGACTTCGTCTCGCATCTCAACGCGAGCAAGGGTGCAGCCAATCCGTCGGTGATCTACGTGGAGTCCGAGGCGGAGGATCGCCGCATGAGCGCCGAGGTCGCCATGCAGTGGAACACCACGTATTCAGAGTCGGTGTACACCTTCGCTAACACCATCAACACCACTGAAGGTGGCACGCACGAGGAAGGCTTCCGTGCGGCACTGACCACATTGGTCAACAAGTTCGCGCGCGAGTGGAACATCCTCAAGGAGAAGGAAGCCAANNGCGACGACGTCCGCGAGGGCCTCACGGCGATCATCAGCGTCAAGCTCGCCGAGCCGCAGTTCGAGGGTCAGACGAAGGCCAAGCTCGGCAACACCGAGATGAAGGCGTTCGTGCAGAAGGTCGTCAACGACCAACTCGGCGAGTGGCTCGAGAAGAATCCGACCGAGGGCAAGGAGATCGCGCGCAAGGCCGTTCAGGCGGCCACCGCCCGCATCGCCGCCCGCAAGGCTCGTGATCTCGCCCGCAACCGCAAGGGCCTGCTCGGCGGCGCCGGCATGCCCGGCAAGCTCATCGACTGCTCCAGCCGCGAGCCGGAGGAGTGCGAGGTCTTCATCGTCGAGGGTGACTCCGCGGGTGGTTCGGCGCGTCAGGGTCGTGATCCGCGCACCCAGGCGATCCTGCCGATCCGCGGCAAGATCATCAACGTCGAGAAGGCGCGCATCGACAAGGTCCTCGGCAACAACGAGGTGCAGGCTCTCATCTCCGCCCTCGGCACGGGAGTGCAGGATGAGTTCGACATCAACCGCCTGCGGTACCACAAGGTCGTGCTCATGGCTGACGCCGACGTCGACGGCCAGCACA
>DMPC01000156.1:2709-3349 GCA_003456155.1 Actinomycetota bacterium
GTCGACGGCCAGCACATCCGCACCCTGCTGCTGACCCTGCTGTTCCGCTTCATGCGCCCGCTGGTCGAGCACGGTTACGTCTTCCTTGCCCAGCCGCCCCTGTACAAGATCAAGTGGTCGCGCGAGGTCGCCGACTTCGCCTACACCGAGCGGGAGCGCGAGGCACTCATCGAGACCGGCATCGCTGCGGGTCGCCGCCTGCCCAAGGAGGAGGCGATCCAGCGGTACAAGGGTCTCGGTGAGATGAACGCCGATGAGCTCTGGGAGACCACGATGGATCCGCAGCGGCGCATCCTGCTGCAGGTCACCATCGACGATGCCGCGCAGGCGGACGAGATGTTCAGCGTACTCATGGGCGAGGACGTCGAGTCACGTCGCACCTTCATCCAGCAGAACGCCCGCGATGTCCGCTTCCTCGACATCTAGGCAGGGGCTGACCATGGACTCCATCCGAACCGCAGCAAGGGAGACGTCACGTGGCTGACGACATCGAGACGGTCGATGAGATCGATCATGGTCCGCACGGGCGCATCGACCCGGTCGACCTGCAGACGGAGATGCAGCGCTCCTACCTCGACTACTCGATGTCCGTCATCGTGTCGCGGGCTCTGCCCGATGTGCGCGACGGACTGAAGCCGGT
>DMPC01000156.1:3615-3947 GCA_003456155.1 Actinomycetota bacterium
GTCATGGGCAACTACCACCCGCATGGCGACAGCGCGATCTACGACGCCCTGGTGCGTCTGGCCCAGCCGTGGAGCCTGCGCTATCCACTCGTGCAGGGCCAGGGCAACTTCGGTTCTCCGGGCAACGACCCGCCGGCCGCCCAGCGCTACACCGAGTGCCGGATGGCACCGCTGGCCATGGAGATGGTCCGCGACATCGACGAGGAGACCGTCGACTTCGGGCCGAACTACGACGGCCGCACCCAGGAGCCCCGAGTCCTTCCCAGCCGCTTCCCGAACCTGCTGGTCAACGGCAGTTCCGGCATCGCGGTCGGCATGGCGACGAACATCCC
>DMPC01000156.1:4134-5288 GCA_003456155.1 Actinomycetota bacterium
CCGCACAACCTGCGCGAGGTCGCGGAGGCTGCGCAGTGGGTGCTGGCGCATCCGGACGCCGAGCGAGTCGAGCGCCAGGAAGCGCTCATGGAGATCGTGAAGGGCCCGGACTTCCCGACCGGCGCCCTGATCGTCGGCCGGCGGGGCATCGAGGACGCCTACCGCACCGGCCGCGGATCGATCACGATGCGCGCGGTGGTGGAGGTCGACGAGGACGCTCGCGGACGCCAGATCCTGGTCGTCACCGAGCTGCCGTACCAGGTCAACCCGGACAACCTGCTCCTGCGCATCGCCGAGCTCGTCGGCGACGGCAAGCTGACCGGGATCGCCGATGTGCGCGACGACTCGTCGTCCCGAACGGGCATGCGCCTGATCATCGAGCTCAAGCGCGATGCCGTGGCGCAGGTGGTGCTGAACCAGCTCTACAAGCACACCCAGCTGCAGGACAACTTCGGTGCGAACATGCTCGCCCTCGTTGATGGGGTGCCGCGCACGCTGACACTGGAGCAGTTCATCCGGCACTGGATCAGCCATCAGATCGAGGTGATCCAGCGGCGCACGAGGTATCGCCTGCGCAAGGCCGAGGAGCGCGCGCACATCCTGCGCGGCTACCTCAAGGCCCTCGACGCCCTCGACGAAGTGATCGCGCTCATTCGCGCCTCGGCAACCGTTGAGGACGCTCGCGCGGGATTGATGGACCTGCTCGAGATCGATGAGCTCCAGGCCACAGCAATCCTCGACATGCAACTGCGCCGGCTCGCGGCACTCGAGCGCCAGAAGATCATCGACGAGTACGACGAGCTCATGGCCCGGATCGCTGACTACAACGACATCCTGGGCAGTGAGTCCCGCCAGCGGTCCATCGTCAGCGAGGAGCTGGCGGAGATCACTGAGAAGTTCGGTGACGAGCGGCGCACCCAGTTTGCCCCGTGGGACGGCGACGTCACCGATGAGGAACTCATCGCCGAGGACGACGTCGTGGTCACGATCACGTCGGGTGGCTACGCCAAGCGCACCAAGCTGGATCTCTACCGATCCCAGCGTCGCGGGGGCAAGGGCGTGCGCGGTGCGTCCCTCAGGCAGGACGATGTCGTCGAGCACATGTTCGTCAGCACGACGCACCACTGGATCCTGTTCTTCACCAACAAGGGTCG
>DMPC01000092.1 GCA_003456155.1 Actinomycetota bacterium
TTGGGGTGCATACAGGGCAATGGCATCCGGGCGTTGCTGGGCGAGCACATCGGCGCCCTCCTTGGAGAGTGCTGCGCCCTCAGGCACGTTGTTGTACCAGCCCCACAGCTGCATCCCTGCGATGCCCGCGGTGAGCCGATCGGGATCAGTCCAGATCATGACCTTCTCGCCGGAAGAGGTGTTGGCCAGCACAAACTCCTCGGCGGTGACCTTCGAGCGCATGAGCATCTCGATGTTGAAGTCCTCATAGGCACCCCGGAAGGGGAACTGACCGTAGGTGCCAAGAAGCCCGCGGCCGTTCTGGAGTAGCTGGGCTCCGATCGCTAGGGAGCCGAGGGCCACGGAGATTGCGACACCTGCCGCAACGGGCCTGCCACCTCTTGATATGCGGGCCGCGACGATGACAAGTCCGAGCACCAGCGCGCCGATGAGCAGGCCGACGGCGTAGGGCAGGTGAATCGACCAGTGCCCGCTCCAGATCACGAGAGGAACACTGGCTGCGCCGACGAGGAATCCGGGCCATCCAATGCCGCGAGGGCCGGCGACGGCTCCGAACGTGATCGCGATCGCCGCGAGCGCGCCCGGCCACAGCTTCGCCACGTAGGTGGGCGATTCCAGCCACGGGCCAGGCACGAGTAGGTAGTAGGCGACCGTGAAAGCGATGCTCATGACTGCGACCACTAGTGCCGCGACGGCCCCGCGCGACCATCGCGTTGACACGGCGCCCACGATGGCAACGGCGATCGCCAGCAGGGGAACGAGCAGTGCGATGTCCCGCTGCCACGTCGTGGCGTCGCCGATGAACGACGCGTAGTCCAGCTGTGAGTTCCAGGTGAGGTAGGTGTCGAACCAGTTGCGGCCACGGAAGATGGCCAGCCCTGCGATGAGGAACATGACGAAGACGACCGCGGAGCCAGCCACCGCGATGGCGACGTCCTGCAGCAGGTGGCGCCATCGCGCGGTCTCATCGACCACCAGGCGCATGGCCCGCAGCCCGATCCACATCGATAGTCCGAGGAGCAGCCCGTACGGGTTCGTCATCACGAGCCAGGCGGCAACCATTCCGGAGAGCAGAACGGTCAGCCACGGCCAGCGTGGTGAGCCGAGGACGGGCCAGGCACCGAGCAGCACGAGCAGCAGCACGGCCGCGATGACGGTGCCGGTCAGGTAGGAGTTGCCGACGTAACTGAGCACCACGGTGTTGAGGCCCACGAAAGCGCCCATGAGGGAGGCGAGCTGCCATGTCGACTGCATCCGGACCAAGGCGTAGACCGAGCCGACGATGATGACGACGAGGAGCACTCGCCAGATCTCGAAGCCGAGCCATGGATCGACGGTCGTCACCAGGAAGCGCACGGGTGCGATGTAGCCCAGGCGGGTCCAGGTGTAGGCCGGCTCCGACCTCGAGACCACTTCGTCGCCGAAGAGCGCGAGGGAGGCGTAGAACTCCGAGTCGGGCGAGTTGAAGCCCGTCCAGCGCTCTGCACCTGAGAAACGGGCCGTGAGGATGCTGATCACGAGAACGAGCAGCCAGTCGAGGAGGAGTGCTCGTCGCCCCACCCGTAAGCCACTCATGTCGAGTGATTCTGTCGCACCCTCTCCTGTGCCTCCAGCGTCAAGGCCAGGTAGCGGCAAACCTTCGCGTCTTCAACAAAGTTCTCATAGTGAGCGCGCAGCTGTGCACGGTCCGCATGGGGAATGTGGGTATGTGGGCTGGCAACCTCACGCCGCGCGTCGTCGTCACCCACATGGTTCTCCACAGCCGCGCTGTCGATGGGTGCGGCACTTGACTGGCGGAGCGTGGTTCGAAGAACGTAATCGGGATCCGAGATGATGTCACTGAAGTCCCACGCGCGCAGCAACTCGTGCCGGGGCTCCCGCGCCATGAGTCGGTACCACGCGGTGATGAGGGCCAGTCGACGTGCAAGCGAGGCTGGCGTGACCGGATCCTCATGGAAGATCGCCTTCGCGATCGCATGCTCAAGAGGTGGGCGAAGAGTGATGATTACGGGAATGCCCCGAGGCAGAAAGTCTCGGCCCACGAAGGGATCGTGGCTCTTCCAGACGGCTCCATCACCGGCGAGGAACATCTCGGCCGCACGGCTGAGGTAGGTCGTGCCGCTTCTGGGTATACCGCATACAACGAGACGGGTGGACAGGACTTCCACGGTCCCCGGATCCTCAGAGATGCTCGGGGTGGTGTTGAGGGCAATGCGCGGCGCCCATCGAACGAGCGCCTCGGTGACGCCAGCGATTCGTGAAGCACCCATGACGAGGCGGGTCCGCCGTGGATAGACCCGATGGGGATGGAAGTGGGGCCGAGAGTCGGTGCTGAACATTGGCCTCCGCCTCCGCCCGCCCCGTCCATGAGCCTCTTAGGCTAGCGCTTGTGGAGGCATTCCGAGCGGCAGGTGAACGGCCGTGACGGGCATGGCGCATACCGAGTGCCTGGTCCGCGAGGTGCTGCTCGACGTTACTGACCTCGTCGAGTTCCTGCAGCGCCGGGAGTCGGTGTCCGGCGTCCAGCGGGTGATCGCCGAGACAGCCCCCCTGATGATGGCCGCGGACTCCCAGATCACACCGGTCGTGCTCGATCGTCCCCGCGGAGTGTTCGTCGCGCTCAGTGCTGAGGAGACCCAGACACTGCTGCGGCAGGGTGCCCAGTCAGCCTCGGCCCTGCCCCGCGATGTCCTCGCCCAGGCCGCCGAGGCCTGTCTGGCGAGGGCCCGCAGCGCACAGCCGATCTCCCTCAGCCCGGGCTGTGTGCTCGTGTTCCTCGGCGCTGTCTGGATCAACGATGCACTCATGCTGGCGGCCCGGGACGCCCACGCGCGGGGAGCACGCTGCGTCTATCTGCTTTACGACCTCACGCCTGTTCTGGAGGCAGGCCACACCGCCGCCGTAAACCGGCTGTTCGATCGCTACCTCACGCTCATCACCCAGACCGGAAGCCGCATCCCGGCGATCTCGCTGTCCAGTCGTCGCGACTACGAGCAGCACTGCCATGAGCGCGGGTGGAGCGCGCCTCCAGGAGCAGCCACCGGCCTGCCATGCGGACTGACGCCCGATGGCTTCGAGGCTGCTGAGTCGCCCTGGCCACGCCCGTACGCGCTCTTTGTCGGCACCGTCGAGTCGCGCAAGAACCACCTGCTGGCCATGCGCGCGTGGCAGCAGCTGATCGATGAGGGCACGCCGGATCTTCCCGATCTCGTGTGCATCGGCCGGCTCGGCTGGCACGCCGACGAGTTCCTGCAGGAGTATGTGGCGACGAACGGGCTGGGCGGGAAGGTCAGCGTGCTGACGAGCAGCGTGCCCGATGCCGACCTCGCTCGGTTCTATGCGCATGCGGAGTTCACCGTCTACCCCTCGCGCTACGAGGGCTGGGGCCTCCCGGTCAGCGAAAGCCTGGCCTTCGGCCGTCTGCCGATCATTGCCGACAACTCCTCCCTGCCCGAGGCCGGTGGCGACCTCGCCGCCTACTTCAGGTCAGACGACCTCGACGACCTCGTGCACGTGCTCCGCACTTGCGCCCTCGACGCGGACGCACGACGTGAGGCGGAGCAGGCCATCGCCGCGAACGTGAGTGATGGCATCAGCTGGGCCCAGGTGGCTGGCATCATCAGCCAAGAGGTTGCTGCGGCCATCGCAGCGGAAGGCAGGGAACCCGTGATCCCCGACATCGAGCTGGGCCGGGAGTACATGCTGGCCGTCGGCCAGCCCGCTCCCGACGGTGGTCACGCCGACCAGGTCATGGCCTACCTCCAGTCGGACGCCCTCACGCCGATGCTGCGCCGGCCCCGAGGGGAGCGCGACGATGAGATCGTCGATGCGGCGGTCATCGGCACGTTCGGTGCGCCCCAGACGTGGGGCAACGAGGTCCGCCCGGGATGTCGGGTCGACTTCCGCGTGCGTCGTCCGGTCGACGGCCCGCTCACGCTCCTCGTGTCGACCCGCTCCATGCCTGGCGTCGCAACGGTCGAGGCGGTCGGTCCCGGAGGTCCGCTCCGGCAGGATGTCTACCTCGGGTCCGTCATCTCCCTGCCGCTCGGTGATGGCCGGGCAGGCGAGCCAGCGCAGGTGTCGCTATCGGTGGTCGACGCGCACGACTCCATCGAGGGCTTCCTCGGCATCCGCTCCTTCGTCGTCTTGGCGGCGGACGACCTCCAGACCGAGGTGATCGCGCACAAGGCAGCAGCGGAGGCCCTCCGGCAGGAGCTGGACTTCATGCAGGGCACGCGATCGTGGAAGGTGACTGCTCCGCTGCGACGGTGGAAGGGCCGAGGCGCATGAGCGCTGCGGATGTGCCAGGAGGCGGGCGCACGAGCTCCGGCACCGAGCTCTGGAGGCACGCGAAGCAGCGCATCCCGGGCGGGTCGATGCTGCTCAGCAAGCGGGCGGAGCTGCAGTTACCCGCCGGATGGCCCGCCTACTTCGATCGCACGAGCGGCGCGAGTATCTGGGATCTCGACGGCACCGAGTACCTCGACTTCGGGTTCATGGGCATCGGCACCAACATCCTCGGCTACTCGCACCCGAAGGTTGACGAGGCCGTGCAGCGCACCGTGGCCAAGGGGAACCTCTCGACCCTCAACGCTCCCGAGGAGGTGTGGCTTGCTGATCGCTTGGTCGAGCTGCACCCGTGGGCAGACATGGTCCGCTACGCCCGCAGCGGCGGCGAGGCGTGCGCGATAGCGGTGCGCATCGCGCGTGCGGCCTCGGGCAAGGACAAGGTCGCCTTCTGCGGCTATCACGGTTGGCACGACTGGTACCTCGCCGCGAACCTCGGCACCGACGACTCCCTCGACGGGCACCTCCTGCCGGGGCTGGAGCCGAAGGGTGTGCCTCGCGTGCTCGCCGGAACCTCGATCCCCTTCCGGTTCAACGACCTCGACGCACTGCAGAGCATCCTCGAGAACGACTCCGAGGTCGGTGCGATCTACATGGAGGTGCAGCGCAGCACACCGCCGGCGCCGGGCTTCCTCCAGGGCGTGCGCGATCTGGCGACGAAGCACGGCGCGGTGCTCATCTTCGACGAGTGCACGTCCGGCTTCCGGCGCACCCTCGGGGGCCTGCATCTGCACTACGGCGTCGAGCCCGACATTGCGACCTTCGGCAAGACCCTCGGCAACGGTTATGCCATCACGGCGGTCATCGGCCGTGAGGCGGTCATGCAGGCGGCGCAATCGACCTTCATCTCCAGCACCTTCTGGACCGAGCGCATCGGCCCTACGGCGGCCTTGGCGACCCTCGACGTGATGGCCGAGGAGGACGCCCCGGCGCGGGTGCACGCGATCGGCGAGCAGATGCAGGCCCACTGGCGTCGCCTGGCCGAGGAGGCGGGCCTGACGCTCACCCTCGGCGAGCTCCCGGCCCTCTCGACCTACACCGTCGAGGGACGTGATCCCCTGCTGGTCAAGACCTTCCTCACCACCCGGCTCCTCGAGGCAGGCTTCCTCGGTGGCCCGGTCTTCTACGCGAGCATCGCCCACACGCCGGCGCTCACCGAGCGCTATCTCGCCGCCCTGGCCCCGATCTACGCCGAGCTCGCCACCCTCAATGACGAGGGACTGCGGGCTGTCCTGCCCAACGGACCGGCGCAGTCCGGTTTCGCCAGGTTGACCTGAGCGGCAGTTCTTCGCCCCTGAAGGGTGGAGGCCCGGCCTTGGGTGTCAACGACGATCCACGTCGGCACCTAGCCGAAGCCGAGAGGTTCTCTGCCGCGGAGCATCGCACCGCTGCTCACGACTAGGTCAACGCCGCCTGCGCTCTGGTGATCATTGCGGCAAAGGAGGCACCCCGCTCAGGACTGTGAAATGACGATGGCCCCCGGGAGTCCCGGGGGCCATCGTCATGGCTGAGCGTGCGAAGCGCAGTCAGCGTCGCGGACGACGCGGCGGGGCGTTCACCGTGATGGTGTACGTCTCGCTTCCCGGGGCGATGCTGGCGGTTCCCGGGCTCTGCGCGGTCACGGAGCACTGACCGGGTGAGAGGGCCGTGAGCACGGCGCCGGCGATGACGCAGGGACCCTGCTCACTGAAGATGACGGGGGTGCCGGACTGGCTCGTGCCCGACAGCGTGATCTTCTGGTTGGTCGTCATGATGATGGGCTGCGCGATGCTCCAGACGGGCTGTCCCGGGGGCACGACCGTGAGGTTGTCCACGGGGCGCGGTCCCTGGATGTTCACCGACTGGTTCGAGGTGCCGCTGGCGAAGCGCACCGGGTTGGTGTTCGGGATCGCGCCGGTGTACGAGGCGGAGATGTAGTACACGCCGGTGCCCGGTGGCGTCCACTGGATCGTGGCTACGCCGTTGACCGTCTGCACGGAGCCGCTGATCCCGACGCCGTTGGCGAAGAAGGCGACCGTGCCATCGGGGAAGCCGTAGCCGACCTGCCCCTGGATGATTGTCGGGGTGCCCATGTTGAGCGTGGCTGGCATGCGGAGCGCGAGGGGCGTGATGCCCGTGACGAACGGCTGCTCGATGGCGCTGGTCGATCCGACCCAGGCCCCGCCGCCGAAGTTCGCCTGCAGCGCGTACTGGCCCAGCGAGGGCGGGGTCCAGGGCAGTGAGGCGGTCGACACGGTGGAGGCCAGGGAGCCGTAGAGCCCGGCGGACGAGATCGGGATCCCGCTGGCGCCGGTCTGAAGCGTCACCGTGCCCGTGGGGGCAATCTGGCCGATGGGTGCCACCACGGCGGCCGTCACGGTGGTGGGCACGCCTTGCTGCACATTGTTGGGCGTCAGGAGCTCGGTGTACGTCGGCATCGGGACGACGCTCGCGGTGGTGGAACCGAGGTTGGCGATGACGCCGAGGCCGTTGAACGTCCAGGTACCGGGTGCACCTGGGTTCCAGGTGAGGTAGCCATAGCCGTTGGAGTTGAGGGTTGTCTGCAGGGTGGTGGCGAACGATCCCACCTGAGCACCGATGGCGACCGTCTGGCCTGCCGCGGAGGGCGCGGAAACGACGATCTGGGTGTTGACGCCCACCAAGCTGTTCGGCGCAGCGATGAATCCGGCAGGCGCAGCCTGGGCTGGTGCACCGGCGGCGAGAGTTGCCCCGGCGGTCATGCCGAGCGCTAGCGCTGCGGCGAGAGCACCGCGTG
>DMPC01000219.1:0-200 GCA_003456155.1 Actinomycetota bacterium
GTCCCGATCTCGGTGCGAGGCAACTTGAGCAGCGGGGCAGTGTGTCACCCAACCCTCACCAATCGGCATGGTCGGCTGCACGCCTCTCGTGCACGGCTCTGAAGCGGCTGACTCCGGACGTACCGACCGGCACCGGCTAGGGTGATAAGCGCCTCCGTCCGGAGGCACCTTCCACTCGGATCGTCCGGCACGTTCCTGCC
>DMPC01000219.1:372-1013 GCA_003456155.1 Actinomycetota bacterium
GATCGTCCGGCACGTTCCTGCCGGTAGAAGGAGACACCATGACTAAGCGCGTCACCTATGACGACGTCTCGCTCGTCTATCCCGGCGGCACCTCGCCCGCCGTGAGCCACCTCAATCTCGAAATCGGCGAAGGGGAGTTCCTCGTCCTCGTCGGGCCGTCCGGCTGCGGGAAGTCCACCAGCCTGCGGATGCTCGCGGGCCTCGAGCCGATCAGCGCCGGGAAGATCCTGATCGGCGACCGTGACGTGACCAACGTCCCGGCCAAGGATCGCGACATCGCCATGGTCTTCCAGAACTACGCCCTGTACCCGCACATGTCCGTCGCGGAGAACATGGCGTTCGCGCTGAAGATCCAGAAGGTGAGCAAGTCCGAGATCCAGCGACGCGTCAAGGAGGCAGCTGCGATCCTGGATCTCACCGAATACCTCGAGCGCAAGCCGAAGGCGCTGTCCGGCGGCCAGCGCCAGCGCGTCGCGATGGGTCGTGCCATCGTGCGCGAGCCTGAGGTCTTCCTCATGGACGAGCCGCTGTCGAACCTCGATGCCAAACTGCGCGTGCAGACCCGATCGCAGATCGCCGCGCTCCAGCGGCGCCTCGGCACGACGACGGTCTACGTAACCCACGACCAGGTCGAGGCCATG
>DMPC01000219.1:1199-5211 GCA_003456155.1 Actinomycetota bacterium
GATCGCGTCGCCGTCCTGAAGTCCGGCATCCTGCAGCAGTGCGCCAGCCCGCGTGAGCTCTACGACGAGCCGGACAATGCTTTCGTCGCGACGTTCATCGGCTCACCGTCGATGAACATGGCGACCGCGCCGATCGTCGACGGTGGAGCCGTGGTGAACGGCTACTCCGTTCCGATCGAGCGCTCCATCCTCGATCAGGCCACGGCCCCGAACATCCTCGTCGGCGTGCGCCCGGAGGACCTCCACATCGACGATGAGGGCATCGAGATCACCGTCACCGTGGTCGAGGAACTCGGCGCCGACACCTACGTGTACGGGCAGTTCCACGCGGCCGACGGCAGCACCGTCGACCTCGTGGCCCGTGACCGCGGCTTCAGCGCTCCGCGCATCGGCTCCGTGGTCCACGTCAAGCCCCAGCGCATCTACGTGTTCGACACGGCGGGCGATCAGCGCCGCCTGCACTGACCCGATCAGGTCAGCATCCACACCCCCGTTGAGGGCGGCAGCAGCAGCCTGCCGCCCTCAACCATGCCCTGGGAATCACGCCCGCCGCTGCTGACCAGGAGGTCGCCGATCACCGCGCTGGCCTGCGGATGGGCACCGCAGTTGACGACGCAGGCGAACCGATGGCTCCGGCGGATCACGAGGACGTCACCGTCGTGCACGTCGACCTGCTCAGAGTGCTCGACGGATCCCTGCGCTGAGCCTCGACAGTGAGATCCAACGATCCGTCCAGCATGGAACGAGCGCGGATGGACCTGAGAAGTCGCCACGGAGCGCCACCATGAGGCGCTCATGCCCACAGAGGCAGCTCAGGGCGCGTAGGGCCGGGTCGAGCTACGCACGATCAAGCGCGTGGGCAGGTGGATCTCCTCAGCCGCCGACTCCGTGCCCGGGCTCCGCAGCTGGAGCAGCAGCGCCTCCGCGGCGATGCGCCCGAGGTCGGGCACGGGCTGGGCCACGGTGCTGAGGTCGAGCAGCTCGGACATGTCATGCCCGTCCACGCCGACGATCGAGATGTCCCGACCCGGCTGAAGGCCGTGGCTGCGCATCGCCCGGATCGCTCCGAAGGCCATCTCGTCCGACATCGCGAACACGGCCGTGGGTGGCTTGCGCTGGGTGAGAAGCGCGGTCATCGCCTGCTCGCCACCGGGGATCGTGAAGTAGCCGTAGGCCTCGAGCATCGGATCGATCGCGATGCCGGCGTCCTTCATCGCCGCCTCGAAGCCGCGGTAGCGGTCAGTCTCCGCCGTGAACGGTGAGCCCACCGCCGCCCCCGTGATCACGCCGATGCGCTCGTGACCGAGGTTGATCAGGTGCTGGGTCGCCATTCGCCCGGCCATGACATCGTCGATCGTCACACTCGGAACACCCGGCATGGTCAGGCCGATGAGGCTGGTCGGCAGGCCGAGGTCGAGCACCTCCTGCAGCTGGGCGTCCCGTGGGCTCAGGGCGATGACCAGGGCACCATCGACACGGCGCCTCAGACGCGGGGCCGGAGGCAGCCGGTGCTGGCCCTCCGGGGTGCTGACGCTCATGAGGAGCAGGTCGATGCCCGCACTCTGCAGCACGGACTCGACGCCGGAGAGAACGGTGCTGAAGTACCAGCGCGCGATGTAGGGCGTAATGACAGCGATGCTTCCGGTGCGGCCGCTGGCGAGGCGCGACGCCGATGGCGAGATCACGTAGTCCAGGTCGAGGGCGATCTTCTGAATGCGCTCACGGGTCGAGGCGTCGACGTTGGGCAGCCCACGCAAGGCGCGCGACACGGTCGCCGTGGAGACGCCAGCGGCGTCGGCGACGTCCTTGATCGTGATGGCCACGGTTCCTCCAGCGCTGTCCGTGCCAGCATGGTGCCACATCGGATCAACCGGTTACATAATGGTCTGCAAAGGAGGACGAGGGATTCAGTTCCCCATGCTGTAAACGATGCCATCCAGGATGTCGGTCTCGGACACGACGACCTGCTCCGCGCCCGTGGCCACCATGACCTCGTCGAGCACCATCGCTCCCCCCGCGATGACGTCCACCCGGCCCGGATGCATGTACGGAAGCGCCGCACGCTGGGCCCGGGTCATGGCGGTGAAGGCGTCCGCCACCTCGGCCACCTGTCGGGCGGTGATCACACTGCCGTGCAGCACGGTCTCGTCGTACTCCGGCAGGTCGAGTGCCATCGCCGCCACGGTCGTGACCGATCCGGCCAGGCCCACGAGGGTCGAGGCCTCATCGAAGGGAACCGTCTGACCGGCACGCGCCACCGCCGCCCTGATGTCCGCGCGCGTCGCCGAGATCTCCGCTGCCGTAGGCGGGTCGGAGGCAAGGTGCCGCTCCGTCATGCGCACGCAGCCGACGTCGACGCTGACGGAATACCTGGGCGCGGTCTCGCCCAGCACGAACTCCGTCGAGCCTCCCCCGATGTCCACCACGAGGGCCGGGAGTCGGACCAGCCCGGTGGGCAGTCCCCGCACCGCACCGACGAAGGAGAGTGCTGCCTCCTCAGTGCCGGGGATCACCTCGGGATCCACGCCGATCCTGGTGCGGACTCCGGCGAGGAACTCGTCACGGTTGCGCGCATCACGGCTTGCCGACGTGGCGACGAAACGGACCTGCTCGACGCCGGCCTGGCTGATGAGGGCTCCGAACTCGTCGAGGGCGCCGAAGAGTCGGCTGAGCGCCGACTGGGAGAACTCCCCCGTCCGGTCGATCCCCTCGCCCAGTCGGACGATGCGCATGATCCTCAACTGCTCATGCAGGATGCCCGCGGCGTCGACCTCAGCGATGAGCAGGCGCACGGAGTTCGTCCCGCAGTCGATGGCCGCAACACTCATGAGCCACCCTCCGCATCGCCGGGCAGTCCATCGGCTTCGAGATCCGCGTCATGGCAGGAGACCGGTCGCCACCACTCGGGCAGAGCCGCGAGGGCCTCGTCGCCGAGCGGATTGACCCCCGGCCCTGCAGCGAGCGCATGCGCCACCAGGACGTGGAGGCACTTCACCCTCGTCGGCATGCCCCCTGCGCTGATTCCTGCGATCTGCGGAACATCGCCCAGCTCCGCTCGCTCGCGCAGATAGGCCTCGTGAGCGGCGCGATAGTCGGCGGCCAGCTGAGGTTCAGCCTCGAGGCGCTGCTCCATCCGACGCATGAGGCCGCTGCTCTCGAGGGTACCGATGGCCGCGGCGGCCCGCGGGCACGTCAGGTAGTACAGCGTCGGGAAGGGCGTGCCGTCCGGCAGCACCGGCTCGGTCGCAACGACGTCCGGCTCTCCGCAGGGGCAACGGTGCGCCACACCCACGACACCACGCGGGACCCTCCCCAGTTGACGGGTGACGGCCGCTTCATCCGCGTCGTCCAGTCCTCGACCACGCTCCGAGGCCGGCGCCTTCGTCACGGAGCCTCGGCCTTCTTCGCGGTCTCCTTCGCCGGCGAGTCGACCTCCTGCGTGGCACCCCACAGGGCGGCGTACCACGGCGCTGCGTCGGAAGCCGCCTGCTCCGCGGCCAACTCCTCCGCCGTCTGGGTCCCGAGGGTGACGTAGCCGATCTCACCCGGGAGGACGAAGTGCAGGCGCCGACGGGCCTCGGCCGCGACGAACGCCGGATCCTCCCAGCGCTCCTTCTGGATCTGCAGATCAGCGACGCGATCCCGAACGGCCTCGACGTCCGCACGCAACTGAGCGATCTCCGCGCGCTGTGCCAACCAGGTCCGCACGGGCACGATGAGAGCCACGAAGAGAGTGACCGCCACGAGCGCCAGGATCAGGGCCCGGCCGGTGAGCGATCCGCCACGACGCTTCGGGTTGCGCGGCCCGGACGCGTCGCCCTGCCCGGCATCGCCGGGCGCGTCGGTCACGGGGGTCGTCACCCTCCGATGGTGTCACGGACCCGCGTTCGGGCGTCGATCCGCCACGGCTCCCGGGCGAAGCCGGGCGGTACTACCGAGCGAAGCGGGGAAACGCCGAGGCACCGGCGTAACGGCCCGCCTCCGCGAGCTCCTCCTCGATGCGCAGCAGCTG
>DMPC01000219.1:5397-6175 GCA_003456155.1 Actinomycetota bacterium
GCAGCAGCTGGTTGTACTTCGCCACTCGCTCAGAGCGGGCCGGTGCACCCGTCTTGATCTGGCCGCAGTCGGTGGCCACGGCGAGGTCGGCGATCGTGGTGTCCTCCGTCTCCCCCGAGCGGTGCGACATCATGCTGCGGTAGCCGTTGCGGGTCGCGAGTGCGACGGCGTCGAGGGTCTCAGTCAGGGTGCCGATCTGGTTCACCTTCACGAGCAGCGCGTTGGCCGCACCTTCGTCGATACCCTTCTGCAGGCGCGCCGGGTTGGTGACGAAGAGATCGTCGCCGACGATCTGGATGCGATCGCCGAGAGCATCCGTCAGGTGGACATAGCCCGCCCAGTCGTCCTCGGCGAGGGGATCCTCGATCGACACGAGCGGGAAGTCGGCCACGAGACTCTCGTAGTAGCCGGTCATCCACTCGGCGGAGCGCTCGGCGCCCTCGAAGGTGTACGAGCCGTTCGCGTAGAACTCGGTCGAGGCGACGTCGAGGGCGAGCGCGATGTCGGCGCCGACCTTCATTCCCGTCGCCTCGATGGCCTTGACGATGAGCTCCAGTGCTGCGCGATTGCTCGGCAGGGAGGGCGCGAAGCCACCTTCGTCGCCCAGGCCGGTGGCCAGCCCCTCGGCCTTGAGGACGCTCTTCAGCGAGTGGTAGACCTCGGTGCCCTGACGCAGCGCCTCGGCGAACGTGGTCGCGCCGATCGGGGCCACCATGAACTCCTGGATGTCGACATTGGAGTCGGCGTGCGCGCCACCGTTGAGGATGTTCATCATCGG
>DMPC01000219.1:6483-6685 GCA_003456155.1 Actinomycetota bacterium
GACTTGTTGGGGGTGCCGTCGAGATCGATCATCATCTGGTCGATCAGGCGCTGCTCGGTCGCGTCGACACCGATCACCTCCGCGGCGATCTCATCCTCCGCAGCCGCGACGGCCTCCAGCACTCCCTTGCCGTTGTAGCGATCCCCTCCGTCGCGACGCTCCGACGCTTCGAAGGCCCCGGTGGAGGCTCCGGACGGCACGG
>DMPC01000219.1:6948-7145 GCA_003456155.1 Actinomycetota bacterium
GATGATCGCGTCGATGGCAGCCATGGCCGAAAGCCTAGAGCGTGCGGATGCCACCGAAGAATCCGGAGGACGTCCAAGGAAAGCAGCGAGCCGGTCGCTAGCCCAGACCCTCGACCCGCCGGATCTCAGCGATCCTGCGGCGTGATGCGAGCCGCAGGGCGGTCTCCGCGTCGAGCCCCCGCTCGCGGCCGAGGGCG
>DMPC01000219.1:7370-7582 GCA_003456155.1 Actinomycetota bacterium
AGGTCGCCGAACGCCGCCTCGTCGGCGATGCCGACCATGGCCTCCGCAGCATCGGCGGCGGCAGGCAGGGGCGGCAGATCCGTGAGCGAGGCGCTGCGCGACAGCACCTTGCCGGCGTGCGTCAGCGCGGGCAGCGCGGACGGGATTCCATCCGTGACGGACTCCCGGCCCTTCTCCTGCGCCTTGATCGCATGCCAGTTGGCCTCCACCTG
>DMPC01000219.1:7907-9296 GCA_003456155.1 Actinomycetota bacterium
CCTGCAGCAGCAGGTCGCCGAGCTCCTCGCGCAGCAGGTCTCGATCAGACTCCTCGATGGCCTCGACCGTCTCGTAGGCCTCCTCGATGAGGTACTCCACGAGTGACGCATGGGTCTGGCGGGCGTCCCAGGGGCAGCCGCCGGGCGAGCGGAGCCGATCCATGACCGTCACCAGATCAAGCACCCGCGAGCCCGGACGGGCGTCCTCGTGCTCCGCTGCGGGCTGGGGATCGGTCATGCGGTCGGGTGACTATCCGAGGGCGGGAGGTGTCGACAGGTCAGCCGGCGCTGCCCCGAGCGAGAGCGTGGCCGGATCCCAGGTGCCGAAGCGTGGGCTCACGGTGGTCTCGAGCTCCTCGCTCAGGGCACTGGCCCGCTGGAAGACCGCCAGTCCCTGCTCCTCGGCGGACCCGCGCGGATTGAAGACGTAGCCGAGCTCCTGGGCCTCGAGCTGGAGGCGCAGCACCGACTCCACCTGCGACGGGGCGATGTTCTCCCGGAGGAAGACGCCGTCGAGGGCCTCCGCCCCACCGACCTGTGCCTCATAGTTCGCGCGCATCTCATCGACCTGGCCCTGCGTGACCTCGATGCCCTCCTGAACAGCCAGTTGGGACACCATGCGCTGGCTGATCATCCGGCCGAGGGTCTGCTGCACGAGTGCGGCGTCCGGGGTCGACGTCGACTGGCCCTTGGCCGTGAGGATGTCCGCGACGGCCTCGCTCAACTCCGAGTCCGAGATGCGTCCGTCAGTGAACGTGACGGCCGATCCGGCCTCCTGATTGGCGCAGCCGGTGAGGGCGACGACGGTGGCAGTGGCGAGGGCGGCGGCCGCGAGAACGAGGCGGCGGGCTGGCGTCATGATGGGGACTCCGTCTGGGATGCGGTCGGTCGTGCGGGTGCGAGGACGGCGACGATGAGGTCGGACGCCCACGCGAGCAGTTCGGCGCCTCGGAGCGGCTGGCCTCCCACGGGGGCGGTCACCGGCCTCGGCACCATGATCGTACGGACAGCGGGCTTGACGAGCGTGCCTGGGTAGAGCCGGGTGAGGCGCATCTGGCCGGACTCCGCGAGCTCCACCGGATGGAAACGCACGTTCGAGCCCTGCACGATCACCTCGGCCAGGCCGGCCGAGCGTGCCAGCACCCGGAAGCGTGCGACCGCCAGCAGCGCTTCGACCGGGTCGGGCAGCGGGCCGTAGCGATCGAGCAGCTCGGCCGCCACCTCGTCCACCTGGACGTCGGTGGCCGCGTCGGCCAGTCGCTTGTATGCCTCGAGGCGGAGTCGCTCGTGCGGCACGTACTCGACAGGAATGTGGGCGTCGACCGGGAGCTCGACCTTGACCTCGCCCGGCGCGACGACGGCGTCGTCCCGGTGCTCCGCGAGTGCCTC
>DMPC01000219.1:9563-9739 GCA_003456155.1 Actinomycetota bacterium
CGGATCTCGAGATCCTTCATCGCGATGTGCATGCCCGAGCCCAGGTCAGTGTGCTGGGCGATGGTCGCGAGGCGCTCGTGAGCCGTCTCCGTCAGCGGAGTCTCCGGGGAGTAGAGGAAGTACGCGTAGGCCCGCTCCCGTCCTCGGCCGACGCGGCCGCGCAGCTGGTGCAGCTG
>DMPC01000219.1:9936-10816 GCA_003456155.1 Actinomycetota bacterium
CCGAAGGAGTCCGCCCGATCGACGATGAGCGTGTTCGCGTTGGCGATGTCGATGCCGGACTCCACGATCGTCGTGGTGACGAGGACATCGATCTCCCGGTTCCAGAAATCCAGGATCACCTGTTCCAGTGCCGACTCGCCCATCTGCCCGTGCGCGATGGCGATGCGCGCGCCGGGCACCAGTTCGGAGAGCCGCTTCGCCACCCGGTCGATTGACTTCACCCGGTTGTGCACGAAGAAGACCTGACCCTCGCGCATCAGCTCGCGATTGATGGCCGCAGCGATCTGCCTGTCGTCGTAGGGCCCGACGAACGTGAGAACCGGATGGCGTTCCTCCGGAGGCGTCTGTATCACCGACATCTCACGGATCCCCGTGACCGCCATCTCGAGCGTTCGGGGAATCGGAGTCGCTGACATCGCAAGGACGTCGACGTTGGTGCGCAGGGCCTTCAGATGCTCCTTGTGCTCGACCCCGAAGCGCTGCTCCTCGTCGACGATCACGAGTCCGAGATCCTTGAATCGCACGGACGATGTCAGGAGCCGATGCGTCCCGATGACGACATCGACCGTGCCGTCCGCGACGCCCTCGATGGCCTGCCGAGCCTCAGCGTCACTGCTGAACCGAGACAGTGCGGCGACCTTGATAGGGAAGGAGGCGAACCGCTCGGAGAAGGTCGACAGGTGCTGCTGGACGAGGAGGGTCGTCGGCACCAGGACGACGACCTGCTTGCCGTCCTGCACGGCCTTGAACGCGGCCCGCACGGCGATTTCCGTCTTCCCGTATCCGACGTCACCGCAGATGAGGCGGTCCATGTGGACGGGGCCCTCCATGTCCACCTTGACCTCGTCGATGCAGGCGAGCTGATCCGGCGTCTCCTGGT
>DMPC01000081.1:0-441 GCA_003456155.1 Actinomycetota bacterium
CGAGCGACGTGCTCGCGCCGGGGCTGCCGGGCGGCTGCGCCCGGGGCCCGTCGCCCGCGCCACCTTGATGAACGGCTTGAGCGCGCCCTTGAACGTCGCGAAGGAGGCATCGGTGAGATCGATCTCGTAGTTCATGCCGTCGAAGGAGAACTGCCGGGTCTTGGCCCCCGTGTCACCCGAGAGATCGTCGATGATCAGTGTCTGCTTGGCCATCCGGATATTCTGTCAGAAAAGAAAAAGAAATCATCAAGAATTACCAGGAATATCGCTTGAGATTAGTGCGCGGACATTAGCGCGCGAGGACTCAGGCGCTCTTCTCCCGCCGCTCACGACGGGACGGAGCGGACCTGGGGACCAGAGTCGGGTTGACCTTCTCCCGGACCACGACGTCCGAGATCACGACCTTCTCGATGTCATCGCGGCTCGGCACGTCGTACATGA
>DMPC01000081.1:613-1065 GCA_003456155.1 Actinomycetota bacterium
CGTTGAGCAGCACCTCCTCGAGGATCGCCCGGAGGCCACGCGCGCCCGTGCCTCGCGCCAGGGCCTGCTCAGCAACCTCGTCGAGCGCCTCCGGCGTGAACTCCAGCTGCACGCCATCGAGTTCGAACAGTCGCTGGTACTGCTTCACCAGGGCGTTCTTCGGCTCCGTGAGCACCGCCACGAGCGCCGCACGGTCGAGCTTGGCCACGGCCGTGAAGACGGGGAGCCGGCCGATGAACTCCGGAATGAGGCCGAACCTGAGCAGATCCTCGGGCATCACGTGACTGAAGATGTCATCGGGATCGCGGTCCGAGTCGACCCGCTCCCCGTCGACCAGGTCGAACGTGAAGCCGAGCTGCTTCTGACCCAGTCGCTCCTCGACGATGTGATCGAGACCGGCGAAGGCACCGCCCACGATGAACAGCACGTTCGTGGTGTCGATCTGGATGAAC
>DMPC01000081.1:1465-1674 GCA_003456155.1 Actinomycetota bacterium
TCCTCGCCGACATAGCCGGCCTCCGTCAGGGCGGTGGCGTCCGCGATGGCGAACGGGACGTTCAGCATCCTGGCGAGAGTCTGCGCGAGCAGGGTCTTGCCCGAGCCCGTGGGGCCCAGCAGCAGGATGTTCGACTTGGCCAGCTCGACCCGCTCGTCCTTGGTCCGCTCCGAGCCGGACTGCTCGGCCTGCACCCGCTTGTAGTGGTT
>DMPC01000081.1:1853-2004 GCA_003456155.1 Actinomycetota bacterium
CGCTTGTAGTGGTTGTAGACCGCAACCGAGAGGGACTTCTTCGCGAGGTCCTGCCCGATCACGTACTGGTCGAGGAACTCGAAGATCTCCCGCGGCTTGGGGAGCTCGCCCCACGAGGACTCCGCAGCCTCGCTGAGCTCCTCCTCGATGA
>DMPC01000081.1:2219-5431 GCA_003456155.1 Actinomycetota bacterium
CGCCCGGGCCCGCGATGAGCTTCTTAACCTGCTTCTGGCTCTTGCCGCAGAAGGAGCACTTGAGCAGGTCGCCGCTCTCACCGATGCGTGCCATGCCCGACTCCTACTCCCTGACCAGGCCCGATGCCTGAGGGGCCCGCCCGTGCTGGGACGTGCCACCCCTGACCGTACCTCGGGTCCCCCGGGGATGCAGCGACACGCCGCGCCGCGTGCGGAGGGACGCGAGGAACCGGAAGTACGCCTCCGATGTCCGGCCCCTGTGCTTTGCTTCTGACCAGCAAGACTCGGGGGTGGGGGGAGGCATCTGATGGCGGCGCCCTACGGGGGCATCCCGTTCCTGCTCGAGTCGATCAGCAGCTCGCCCCACCCGGACGAGGTGGCGCGAGCGATCGTCGAGGGCCCGGGGGCCAGCGTCGGTGCCGCATGCGCATCGGTGCTCTGGGCCGGCAGCGACAAGTTGGTCTTCCTCGGATCGCACGGCTATCTTCCGACGGAGCTCGAGGGTCTGCTCACCATCGACCTCGACGGCGACTACCCCCTCGCTCAGGCCTACTGGGAGGGCGAACCGATCATCGTGCCCAGTTCCGAGGTGGAGGTTCGCTACGCCGACCCCCGCAGGCCCAATAGTCGATGGCAGCAGCTCAAGAAGCGCTTTCCGAACGGCGACCACGTCAACGCCCCGATCCACAGCGACGGCCGGATCGTCGGCGCCTTCACCCTCAACTGCCCGCAGTCACGACCGTGGAGCAGCCTCGACATCGCTGCCCTCGACGCCGTCTCGCACACGCTCGGCATATGGATGACCCACCCGGACTCCGGCCTGCCCCCGCAGACGGATCGTGCATCGGTCACGGCCGGGGATCTCAGTCCGCGTCAACGCCGGATCCTGGAGATGGTGCTGCGCGAGCGCACCAACGCCGGCATCGCCCACGCACTGGGCATCTCCCTCTCGACGGTCAAGCAGGAAGTCGCCCGCACCATGGTGATTCTCCAGGTGCCCGACCGCCATGCGGCCGCTGCGAGGGCCGCCGACCTGGGTCTGCTCCAGACGGACACGCCGTGAACGCACCCAGCCCGCACGCCGACACCCCGGCCAGCCTCGGCGGCCTGCCACAGTTCATCCGCTACACCAGCACGTATCCCGATCCGTCCGCGCTGGTCTCGGCGCTGCGCTCCGGCCCCCTCGCCCGCCGTGGCATGCTCGCTGGCTTCCTGTGGGCCCTCGTCGACGGAACCCACCTGGTGAGCATCGGGAACGTCGGCTGGAGCCGCGAGATGATCGATCGATACTCGGTCATCCCGCTCGAACTGGATCTTCCCGTGGTGCGCTGCGTCATCGACAACGAGGCGTCCATCGATCCGGCCGTGCCCTTCGGTCGCACCTACCTGTCCGCGATCGACGACCACTTCCTGGGCGAGCAGTTCGAGTCGCTCGGAGCCGTGTCCACCGTCAGCGTCCCCCTGCGGCACGCGGGCATCGTGGTCGGAGCCCTGGGCCTGGTCACCGCCCGCGAGTGGGAGGCCGGTGACGAGAGCCGAGCACTGCTGGACGCCCTGTCCTCGCTCCTCGGGATGTGGGCGACCCATCCGCGAAGCGCGGCCCTGGACTCCCCCGCGCCGATCGGCCCGCGTGAATGGTCACTGGCCTTCACTCCGAGGCAGAAGCAGGTGCTTCGACTCGCAGGCGAGGGCCTGTCCAACACCGAGATCGCCCAGCGCCTGATGGTGTCGACATCGAGCGTCAAGCAGGACCTGCAGCAGGCGATGCGGGCCCTGCGCACGCACAGCCGTCAGGGCGCCTACGACCGCGCCAAGGGGCTCGGTCTGCTCTCGTAGACCGAGTTCCTGCGCGCAGGGTGCGTCAGGCCTTTCGGCTGCTGATCACCGCGTCGATGATCCCGTAGTCCTTGGCGTCCTGGGCGGTGAGGATCTTGTCGCGCTCGATGTCCTTCGCGATCTCCTCCGGACTCTTGCCCGTGTGCTTGGCGATGATGCCTTCCATCTCCGTGCGCATGCGGATGATCTCGTTGGCCTGGATCTCGATGTCGGAGCCCTGCCCGCCGCCCTCGGTGTACGGCTGGTGGATGAGGACGCGCGCGTGCGGCAGCGCGAAGCGCTTGCCCGGCGATCCTGCCGCAAGAAGAACGGCTGCTGCACTGGCCGCCTGGCCGAGGCACACTGTCTGCACCTGCGGCTTGACGAACTGCATGGTGTCGTAGATCGCGGTCATCGCGGTGTAGGAGCCACCGGGCGAGTTGATATAGATCTGGATGTCCCGATCCGGATCGAGGGACTCCAGCGTGAGCAGCTGCGCCATGACGTCGTCGGCGGAGGCGTCGTCGATCTGCACCCCGAGGAAGATGATGCGCTCCTCGAACAGCTTCGTGTAGGGGTTGTGGACCCGCTCGCCGTTGGCGCTGCGCTCGCGGAACTCCGGCAGGATGTAGCGACCCTGGGGGGCGGTGCGCTCTGCCGCCCGTGCGGCTGCCGTGTAGATGTTCACTTGCTGCCTCCCTTGCCGGCCTTGGGGGCATCGGCGTGCGTGGAGTAGACGTGGTCGATGATCCCGTACTCGCGCGCCTCGTCCGCGTCGAACCAGCGGTCGCGGTCGGAGTCCGCCTCGATCTGCTCGAGGGTCTGGCCGGTGTGCTCCGCGATGAGGTTGGCCATCCGCTTCTTGATGAAGAGCATCTGCTCGGCCTGGATCTTGATGTCGCTCGCGGTGCCACCGAGGCCACCGGAGGGCTGGTGCATCATGATGCGCGTGTTCGGGGTTGCGTAGCGCTTGCCCGCTGCGCCGGCGCACAGCAGGAACTGCCCCATGCTCGCGGCGAGGCCCATGGCGACCGTCGCCACCGCGTTGGGGATCAGCTGCATGGTGTCGTAGATGACCATTCCGGCGCTGATGGAGCCGCCGGGAGAGTTGATGTAGAGCGAGATGTCACGCTCGGGATCCTCCGCAGCAAGGACCTGAAGCTGCTTGGCGATCCGGTTGGAGTTCTCATCCATGACCGGGCCCTCGAGCCAGATGATCCGCTCACGCAGCAGTCGCTCGTCGAGCATGTCGCCGAAGCNNCCGGCACACAGCAGGAACTGCCCCATGCTGGCGGCGAGGCCCATGGCGACCGTGGCCACCGCGTTGGGGATCAGCTGCATGGTGTCGTAGATGACCATTCCGGCGCTGATGGAGCCGCCGGGAGAGTTGATGTAGA
>DMPC01000081.1:5517-7879 GCA_003456155.1 Actinomycetota bacterium
GCTCGTCGAGCATGTCGCCGAAGCCCGTCATGCCGCCGCCCGCACCACGCGAGCTCGGCACGTAGATGTCGCCCACCACAGCCTCCTGTCGCGGCATCCCTTCGGACGCCGTCATCCGACCCTAACGTGACGAGCCCCCTCGGACTTCCCCGGATGTCGGCGAGTTCGCCGTCAGCCGAACCTCGACTCTGCCCCGAGCAACGGGCACCCCAAGCCGAATGGCCCACTACCGCTGTTCCGGAGGCCTCCGGAGCAGCAGCAACGGGCCACTCGTGGGGTCACTCGGGGACTAGGCAGCGCCTCCCGCCATGGCGGCGTTCATGACGTCGTCGAGGGCCTTGAGGTCGACCTCGTTGCCGTCGGCATCGACGACCTTGGCGCCCTCGAGCACGAGCGCCAGGGCCTTCGCGCGCCGGATGTCCTGCATCGCCATGGGCACCTGTCCGGCCTCGACCAGGGCCTTCGCGAAGGCGTCGGGGCTCATCCCGTAGCGCGGCGCCTGCTGGATCAGCCACGCGGACAACTCGGTCTCGCCGACCGTGATCTCCTCAGCCTCGGCGATCCTGTCGAGGATGAACTGGCTCTTCAGGCCCTGACGGGTCTGCTCCTGGATCTCCTGCCGGTGCTCGTCACCGCTGTCGTGGCCGTCCTCGAAGTGGGCCTCGACCTCAGCGTCGATCAGGTTCTCCGGAAGCGGGATGTCGACGGCATCCATGAGCACGTCGATGACGTTGTTCCTGGCCTCGGCACCCTGCTCCAGGCGCTTCATGCGCATCAGGCGCTCACGCATGTCGTCGCGGAGCTCCGCGACCGTGTCGAACTCGCTCGCCATCTGCGCGAAGTCGTCGTCGAGCGCGGGCAGCTCCCGCTCGCGCACCGCCGAGACCACCACGGTGACGGTGAGCGGGATGCCCGCCCAGTCGCCGTTCTGCGGCGTGAACTCGAATGTCCGGGTCTCATCCTTGGCAGCGCCGCGCACGGCCTCATCGAATCCGGGGAGCATGCCGTCGGTGCCGAGTTCATAGGAGAGTGCTGTCCCGGAGAGATCCTCCACCGCGTCGCCCTCGGCGGTGGCGCCGGAGATGTCGACGAGGAGCACGTCACCATCGGCCGCAGCCCGGTCGACATCCTTGAGGGACGCGAACCGGCCACGCAGATTGTCGAGCTGCTCATCGACGTCGCTGTCGGAGACCTCGGCGTTGGCGACGGTCACCGTCAGGCTGTCGTAGGCAGGCAGGTCGAACTCGGGACGGACATCGATCTCGGCGCTGAAGGTGAGGGACTGACCGTCCTCCAGCTCGTCGAGGTTGATCTCCGGACGGCTCAGCGGCACGAGCTTGTGCTCCTGGAGGGCCTTCTCGTAGGCCTTCGGCAGCGCGTCGTTCACCGCCTCCTCGAGGACCGCTCCGCGGCCGAAGCGCTGCTCGATGATGCGCGCGGGGACCTTGCCCTTGCGGAATCCGGGAACGGTCACGCTCTTGGCGATCCGCGCATAGGCCTCGTCCATGCTCGGCTGGAGCTCGTCGAACGGCACCTCGACCGTCAGCTTCACTCGGGTCGGGGTCAGGGTCTCGACGTCGCTCTTCACAGCTGATCCATCTCCAGATAGGGGCTCCCGGGCTGGGGCTCCAGCACCGGGTTGTCGGGGCGGGGAGATTCGAACTCCCGATCTCCTGCTCCCAAAGCAGGCGCGCTAGCCACTACGCTACGCCCCGAACTGAACGGTCCACCACGCTGCTGCGGGCCGAACAGACCGCGCCGAGTCTAGTCAGGTTGCCGTCGCCGGCCCCAATCTCGGGCGAAGCTCCCCTCCTGCCCCCTTCGTTGCCCGTCCCGTGACCGGCCATTGGCCGAGACGGCCCCGCCTTCGGCGCACCCGCGGTGCCACCCTCGAGGAGAGGGCAGCGACGGGGAACGCACGGAGGTGGCCCATGTCCATGTACCGGGATCGCACCGAGGCCGGCTCNNGGCTCGCGGCTGGCTGACCGGCTGGCCACCTACGGCCGGCCGGATCCCCTTGTCCTCGCCCTGCCCAGGGGAGGGCTCCCCGTGGCCCTTCCCGTGGCCCAGCGGCTGGGCGCCGACCTTGACGTCCTTGTCGTGCGGAAGCTGGGCGCGCCGGGCAACCCGGAGTTCGCAATGGGCGCCGTCGGCGAGGACGGCATTCTCGTCATGGACCACGAGGCCCGACGGCAGCTGCATGTGACTGAGGATGAGGTGAGCATCGCCGCCCGACGCGAGCTCGCCGAGGTCGATCGCCGGGTGGCGATGTATCGCCATGGCTCCCGACGTCTCGGTGTGGCCGGGCGCAACGTGATCATCGTCGATGACGGTCTCGCGACCGGCTCCACGGCAGCCGCCG
>DMPC01000160.1:0-821 GCA_003456155.1 Actinomycetota bacterium
GGCAACGGTGGCCTCGGATCAGCCGGCGGCAACGGCGGTAATGCCGGACTGCTCGGGGGCAACGGGGGCAACGGCGGTAATGCCGGACTGTTCGGCGGCAACGGCGGGAACGGCGGAGCCGCCTGAGGTGTCTCCGCGGGCCAAGCGGGTCAGGGCTGCTCGCCATCCAGCGGCAGGTGCACCTGCCGGGTGATGAGAAGCGATGGTTCGTGGCCGGAGGCCAGGCACCACCAGTTGTCGCCACTCGTCATGGCCACGTAGGCGTGCTCGTCTGCTGCGACCGATGTGGCTCCGAGAGCATCGGTGCGTTCACCGGTGGCAGCGCGATCATCGGAGCCGACGGCTGGGACAAGGCGGAGCGGCCCGAGCGCGGGGTGCGGGGGTTGTGCTCCTCGTGGTCTTTCCAGGCTGCGTATGGTTCACCCTGTCGTCGTGGTTCTCCTGGGCGAATACGTGTCACTGCTTCTCGGTGCCGCCTCTTCACTCATCACTCTGGGCGAGCCCCCACCATCGAAGGCACCTGGAGATCAGGCGTGAAGCCATCCATCCGTACCGCTGGTGCGGCACTCGTGGCCGCAGCCCTGCTGGTCACCACCGCTGCGTGCAGCAGCACTGACGAGTCGTCCACGGCCCCAGCCACCGAAGCCACTCCCACGGCCGACGCCACCGACACTGCTGAGGAAGCAGCCGGCAACGTCGTTGACGTCGCGGTATCCGCTGGAAGCTTCACGATCCTGACAGAGCTGCTGACAGCCACCGGGCTCGCGGAGACCCTGGCCGGTCCAGGGCCGTTCACCGTGTTCGCCCCCACGGACGCGGCT
>DMPC01000160.1:1026-1643 GCA_003456155.1 Actinomycetota bacterium
CGGGGCATCTCTGCGGACGATCTGATCGCCGCCACTCGCGCCGATCCCAAACTGTTGAAGGAGATCCTCCTCTACCACGTGGTACCGGGAAAAATCTCCGCAGCGGACATGGTTGCCCTGAACGGCCAGACGGTTGAGAGCCTGTCGGGTGAGACGTTCACCGTCATCGCTGATGGCCAGACCGTCAGCATCAAGGATGGCTTCGGTGTGGCGGTCAACGTCATCGACGCTGATGTCGCTGCATCGAACGGCGTGATTCACGTGGTCGACACGGTGTTCCACGGAGGGGGCGCTGTCCGATAGGCAAGGACGTGACCTCAGGAGGGGAGCACGGCCTCGATGTCAGCCTTGAGCTCCGCCGGTGCCGTCTTGGGTGCGTAGCGCTTCACGGACGTGCCGTCCGGTGACACCAGGAACTTGGTGAAGTTCCACTTCACCCGTGAGCCCAGCATGCCTCCGGCCCGCGACTTCAGGAATGCGAAGACCGGGTGCGTCTTCGAGCCGTTCACGTCGACCTTGGTCGACAGCGGGAACGTCACGCCGTAGTTGATCGAGCAGAACTCCTCGATCTGACCATCATTGCCCGGCTCCTGGTGCATGAACTGGTCGCAGGGGAA
>DMPC01000160.1:1908-3742 GCA_003456155.1 Actinomycetota bacterium
CCGCACTTGCTCGCGGTGTTCACGATGAGCACCGGCTTGCCCTCGAAATCCCGCAGCTGCACGAGCTCGCCGTGGTTGTCGGTGAAGGAGAGGTCATAGAGGGATGCTGCATCAGCCATGCCTTGATGGTGGGCCATCGGGGGCGCTCCAGCAACTCCGCGCCCCTCGTAGGGCAGACTCCGGGTGGGGGATTCACGGGGGAATCGTCCGTGATCCGATTCGGCGGAAGGTGCCTCATGATCAAGCGTCGGCATGCGACCCCGGCTCTGGCCCTGCTCGGCCTCGTCGGGGGGACCCTCGCTCTCGCGACTCCTGCGCAGGCCGCTCCCGTGTCGTGCACTCCCTTCACCTTCACTGACCTCCAGACCTGCCTCGCAGCAGCGAACAACGCGGCGAACGTGCAGACCACCATCACCATCGCCGACAACATGTCGGCCACTGCCAACCTCACGGCAGTCGTCGTGCCGTCGACCAGCACGCTCACCATCGACGGCAACTCCAAGACGCTCACCCTGGGCAGCTGGAAAGGCCTCGAGATCGACATCCAGGGGACCGGCAGGACCATCACCATCAACAATCTGTTCACGAGCGGTGGCGTGTCGCCCGGAGATGGAGGTGCCCTGCGGGTGCGCGGAGGGCGACTCTCGGCGAACAACCTGCGGATCCAAGGTGCGACGGCGAATGGATACGGCGGGGGCATCGCCCTGGAGGACTCTGACGTCACCCACACGATCTCCCGCTCGGTGATCAGCGGCAACACTGCGACCAATCAGTCCGGTGGCGGCATCTATGCGGTCGGAGCCGTGACGCTCGTCAACTCCACCGTCTACAACAACACGGCCGTCTCCGCAGGTGGCCTCAACGTCAGTGCCAGCGAGAACGCGGGGATCTCCAGCCTCCAGTTCTCGACCATCACGGGCAACAACGGGGGAAACTTCTCCAGCAACGTGGATTCCTTCAGCATCGGAACCAAGGTGCGCCTGATCGGCACGGTGGTGTCGAATCCCCTCGGCGCGGCCGCGCGCAACTGCCGAGGCTCCGTCCTCTCGGCGAGCTACTCCGTGATCGGGAACACAGCCGGAAACGACACCAGCTGCGGAACGGCGGCCACCAATCAGCTCAGCCTGGCCACGACCTCGGCCATTGCCCTCGGCGCCTTCAGTAGCAACACCCTGGTGCCCGCCAACGCCTCGGTCCTGGTCAACGGCGCACCGGACGCGTTGGGCACCGGCATCACGACCGACCAGACGTTCGCCACGCGGTCAGGGGCTTTCACCATCGGTGCCGTCCAGGTATCCGTGCCGGCCGTCTCAACCTCGCCCTCATCAGGATCATTCGGCACCGTGAGTCCGGGAACGACGTCGTCCGCCACAACGTTCACGATCACGAACTCCGGCTCCGACACCCTCACCTTCGGTGCCGGGGCTGCGACCCTCTCGGGCTCGAACGCCGGTGATTTCGCCATCGCCTCCGACACCTGCTCGAGCGCGAGCGTGCCCATCGGTGCTTCGTGCGCGGTCGCCGTTACGTTCACGCCGGGAGCCAATGGGGCACGCAGCGCATCCCTCGTGCTGGCCAACAACGCAACCAACTCCCCACAGTCCATCGCCCTCAGCGGCACCGGCGGATCCAGCGGAGGTGGATCCGGCGGAGGCGGGTCGACGCAGCCGACCCCGACACCGACCCCCACGCCAACGCCCACGGCCACCCCCGCACCCACGGTGACACCTGCACCCGTGGCCATCACGCGCACGCTCGCGGTCGAGTTCAGGTTCCAGCGCGGGACTGCTCGCCTGACGAAGGTCTCCCAGGCACGCGTGAATGCCCTGGCTGC
>DMPC01000176.1:0-18231 GCA_003456155.1 Actinomycetota bacterium
ACGTGAGCGGACGCAACCTGCGAAGGAGGCAGATGGTGGGGCGGGTCGGGCTCGAACCGACGACGACCAGGTTCCTAGTCCGGGGCTGCCTTGCTTTTCACATCACCGTGATCGAAGACATCATCATGTCCGACAAGGATTTTTTTGGCTGCTTCTTCAGTTGTGCTTCTGACTCAGATTTGCGTCATTCTTGAGTCAATCCGAAAGTGATGCGTCACGCTTGCGTCACGGTCGATCTAGTGAGCGAGCCAACAATGCGACCTTCGATCTGCTGCGGCGCACCAGCCGTCCATGCCGATGCATGGTACGGGACACCGCCTGCTCGATCACCCACCGCCGCAATTCGATCATCGGGATCGCGGTGGCCGTCGAGCGGTCCACGGCGATGCCGGCCGAGAACGCCGCCGAGTGGACGGCGTCGGTCGCATGAGTTAGCAGGCGCAAGCGCACGGCCCTCTGCCCTGCCCGACTGCACAGACGTGCGATGAGGGCCTCCTCATTCTCCGCACTCGCATCGCTGACCACCAGCGGCACGCCCGTCACCTCGGCGACCATCCGCAGCAGCCGGACTGCATCGTCCCCGGCGTCGTCGGCGCGCACGACCACTTGGTCGACCGGCCGATAGCGCAGGATGTTGGCCTCCGCGGCCAATCCGGTGGGATCGTGCTCGGCGCAGAAGAAGGTGGCCCAGGTGCGAGCGAAGTCCTCGCGGACGGTGGCGACGTCGCCGACCGTCGCGCTCCAGGTGCCGTAGGAGTCCAGGTGACCTGGGCCGCCGGGCTTGCTGCCGGCGCCGATCGATGAATTCTTCCAGCCGCCGAAGGGCTGACGCTGGACGATCGCGCCGGTGATGTGCCGGTTGACATACGCGTTGCCGACTTCGACCCGTGCCAGCCAGGTCTCGATCTCAGTGGGATCCAGGGAGTGGATCCCACCGGTCAGCCCGTAGTCGACCTGGTTCTGCCAGGTGATGGCGGTGTCCAGGTCGGGGGCGCGCATGAGTCCGAGGACCGGGCCGAAGCACTCCGTCAGGTGGAACCACGAGCCGGCTCGGACGCCCAGCCGCACCCCTGGTGTCCAGACATGGGCTTCGGCGTCCAGACACCGTGGCTCCACCAGCCACCGCTCACCCGGCTCGAGGGTGGTGAGGCCGCGCTCGAGCTTCATCGATGGCGCTTCGATGAGCGGCCCCATGATCGTGGCCGACTTCGTGGCATCGCCCGCGGTCAGGCTGCTCACAGCGTCAGCGAGCCGAGCCTGGAAGTCGGGGTCGTCGTAGACCGGGGCCTCCACGATGGCCAGGCTCGCCGCGGAGCACTTCTGCCCCGCGTGCCCGAACGCTGACTTCACCAGGTCCTTGATGGCGACGTCGAGGTCGGCCGCTTGGGTGATGATGATCGCGTTCTTGCCGCTGGTCTCGCCGAGGAGCCGCAGGCTCGGCTTCCACCCGGTGAACAGTGCAGCGGTGTCGTAGCTCCCGGTCAGCATCACCAGGTCGACGTCCGGATGCGTGATCAGGTGCTGGCCCACCTCATCGTCCGGGGTGCACGCCAGCTGGATGAGACCCTCGGGGACACCGAGCACGGTCAGGTGCTCCACGAGCGCCGCGGCGACCGCCCGGGCTTGGGGGGCCGGCTTGAGGATCACCGCCGATCCCGCCGCGACGGCATGGACGAGCCCGCTGGCGGGGATCGCGTACGGGAAGTTCCACGGACCGGCGACAACGACCAGCCGGTGCGGACGCCAGGTGGCCCCGTCGCGCTCGAACTCCTCGTGCGCGACGGTCAGGTGGGCGGCATACGTGGCGAAGTCGATGGCCTCGGACACCTCGGGATCGCCCTCGCGCACCGTCTTGCCCACCGTGCCAGCCATGATCGCCAGCGTCTGCCCGCGATGGGCCTCCATCGCGTCCGCCATGGCGGCCAGCACCTGGCGCCGCTCGGCCCAGGACGTCGTGGCCCACTTCTCCTGCGCGCGCAGAGCGCGCTGCACCAGATCGTCGACCGCGGCTGGCTCATCGAGGACGGTCGGAGCGGGGATAGCGGTGTGCTCCAGGGCGGCGGCGATCCACTCCCGGTTCGCAGGAACGGTGAAGTCGGTGTCGACGCAGTTGTGGAAGGAGCCGTCCACCAGACTCGCCGGTGCGGGACGCGTCCTGTCCTGCACCCGTCGCGGAGCGACGGACACCGTGGACCGGTCGCGGACTGCCGCCCGGAACCTGGCGACCTGCTCGTCCCACGTCGGCGATCCCGGGGCGATGGTGAACAGTGCCTGAAGGAAGTTCTCGGGCGCGGCGTTCTCGTCCAGCCGCCGGGATAGGTAGGCGATCGAGGCCTCACGGTCCGCACGGGCCACGACCGGCGCGTACAGCAGGAGATCACCCGCGGCATCGCGCACCGCGCGGGCCTGCGGCGGGGCCATGCCCTCGAGCATCTCGATCTCGATCCGGTGCCCGTCCGGCCGCGAGTCGCGCAAGGCCAATGCCCACCCGACCTCCAGCAGGTTGTGACTGGCGACGCCGATGCGCACCGCCTGCGGGTCTCCGAGGGCAAGGGCCGACTCCAGCATCCGCTTGTAGGAGGCATCCACGTCGTGCTTGGTCGGATAGGTGGCCAGCGGCCAGTCGTGGGTTTCCGCCTCGACCTGCTCGTTGGCGAGGTTCGCCCCCTTGACCAGTCGGATCTTGATGCCCGCGCCTCCGCGCCGGACGCGGTCGTTGGCCCAAGCGCACAGGCGCTCCAGTGCCGCGTGGGAGTCCGGAATGTAGGCCTGCAGGACGATTCCGGCGGACAGATCCTGGAACTCCTCGCGATCGAGCACCCGCATGAAGGACGCCACGCTCAGCTCGAGATCCCGGTACTCCTCCATGTCGAGGTTGACGAACGAGTGCGGCCGCGAATCGCGTGCCGCCCGGTACAGGCGCACCAACTGCTCCTCGATGCGCGTCACCGAGTGCTCCCACGCCAGCACGTCGAGATTGGCGCAGACGGCTGAGATCTTGACGCTGACGTAGTCGACATCGGGCCGGCGGATGAGCACCTCGACCCGACGCGCCCGCTCCTCGGCCTCTCGGTCGCCAAGGATGGCCTCGCCGAGGATGTTGACGTTGAGCCGGAAGCCCTCGGCCTTGCGCCGGGCCAGGTACTCGGCGAAGTCCGGGTCGTCAGCCGGGAGGATGACCCCTGAGGTGTCCCGGTCCACGCGCCATGAGACGAGTCGCTGGGCGGTTCGCGGCCCACGCGGCGCGAGCGCGCCGAGTGCACGCAGCCCCGTGCCGTCGACAGGCCCCAGTGATGCCGGCACACCACCCGAGGTGAGGTCATGCAGCCGCACCGCTGACCTGCGGGGATCACGGATCCGCATCACCTGATCGGTCAGGTCCAGCAGGAGATCCATCCCGTCGTCGTCCGCCAGCAGTCGCGCCAGCCGACGCGCCCGCGCTGCCTCTTCACGCGTGGGGGTGGAGGCGGCCAGGAATGACGCAGCGCGTCCCTCGGCCTCCGCGATCAGGTCGGCATCGGCCGAGGTGGCCCGCGAGCCATCGACAGCAGTCATGGCCGCAGTCAACCCCTCATCGACGCCCGCGTCTTGTGCGATGCTGACGGCATGGCTGTCGAATTAGTACAAAGTGAGTCCGGCCGGATGTTCATCGACTTGGTCGACGGCCTGCCTCAGGTGATGGGCTCGCTCAAGGGACTGGACGGCCGGTATGGCTATGTGAATGAGGGATTTCGCTCTCGCGCCGGCCGGGACCTTCCCCGGATCATCGGCGCGACCGTCGACGACCTGTTCCCCGCGGACCTGGCGGACTCCTATCGGGCGCAGGACGAATTGGTGCTAGCGACCGGCCAATCACTGCGCGCCCACCTGGAGCTGATCGTGCGTGCCGACGGCACTCTGGGTTGGTACGTGACGTCCAAGTCCGTCGTCCAGGAGCAGGACCAGGTGCTTGGCGTTGCCGCCATCTCCATCGACCTGCGTGCCCAGCTGGAGAGCGCTCACGCGGGGCTGGCCCTGGCCATCGCCGCCGTCCGGGAGGATGTCCGCCGACCGTGGCGCGTGCCCGAGCTCGCGGCGATCGCCGGGCTTAGTCAGGTGCAGCTGGAGCGTCAGTCCCAGCGGGCGCTGGGCATCTCCCCCCGGAGCCTGATCCAGCGGCTGCGGATCGAGCAGGCCGTGCAGCTGATCACCACGACGGACGCCACCATCGGTGAGATCTCCGCTGCCTGCGGCTTCTACGACCAGAGCTCGTTCACCCGTCAGTTCCGGCGGCTGCTGGGCCTCACCCCAGGTTCCTACCGGTCCGACCGGTCCTGAGCCACGTGCTCGCGCCGGCTGTCAGCTCTCGGCTACGTGGTGGCGCCCGAGCTCGGAGGTGGCGCGGACGCCGAGGAGCCTCATCGTCCGCGCCACCTCGTCCGCCAGGATCGTCGCTGCTCGGTCCACTCCACGCTCCCCGCCAGCCATCAGACCGTAGAGGTACGCGCGGCCGACGAGGACCAGATCGGCGCCCTGGGCTATGCAGGCCACGACGTCGGCGCCCGTCAGCACGCCTGAGTCGACCCAGACCTCTGCTTCGTCTCCGACTTCGTCGACGACATGAGGCAGGAGACGGAACGGGACCGGGGCGCGATCGAGTTGTCGGCCGCCGTGGTTGGACACGACAACCACGTCGGCTCCGGCGTCCACCACCCGTCGTGCGTCCTCGACGGTCTGGATGCCCTTCACGACGAGCGGACCCGACCAGATCGTCCGCAGCCACTCGAGGTCCGCCAACGTCATGGTCGAATCGAACAGCGCGTTGATCATGTCGGCCACCGCGGTCGGTGAGCCCGCCATCGACGCGAACTCCAGCCGGCGCGTGGTCAGCAGGTTGCCCCACCAGGCCGGGTGCAGGGCCATCTCGCCAACCGTCCGGAAGGTCAGCCGCGGCGGGATGGTCAGCCCGTTCCTGGCATCGCGCATCCGTGCCCCCGCGACCGGCGTGTCGACAGTGAGGATGAGTGCCTCGTAGCCGGCCGCCTCGGCTTGACGAACGAGCACCTCACCCGCACGCCGGTCACGCCACACGTAGAGCTGGAACCACAGCCGTCCTCCGCCGGAGGCTCGAGCAACGTCCTCGATTGACGTGGTGCCCAGGGTCGACAGTGCGTAGGGGATCCCGGCTCTGGTCGCTGCCCGCGCGACGGCCTCCTCTCCCTCATGGTTCATCAGGCGGGTGAACCCGGTGGGCGCGAATCCGAAGGGCTGTGCAGACCTGCGTCCGAGCACCTCGACGCTTGGGTCAAGGGAGCCAACGTCACGCAGGACCGACGGCCGGAACTCCAGGGAAGCAAACGCAGCACGAGCGCGCCGCAGACTGATCTCCTGCTCGGCTGCACCGTCGGTGTAGTCGAACACCGCTCGAGGTGTCCTCCGCCTAGCGATCATGCGGAGGTCGGCGATGGAGTGCGCCTTCGCCAGCCTGCGGGCCACATGGTCGGTCGTTGGCCGATGGAACCCCATGAGCGGCGCAAGGTCGGCGGGCCGCGGGAGCTGGCGTCGAACGCTCCTGTCACCTTCCGGAGAGGCTCGCCTCATGGGAGCAGAACCTTGCCGGGGTTGAGGATCCCACGGGGGTCGAGCGCCTCCTTGACAGCGCGCATGACCTCGATCGTGCCTGCACCCACCTGCTCCACAAGTGCCTCACGCTTGCCCAGACCGATGCCGTGCTCCCCCGTGCAGGTACCGCCAAGCGCTATCACTTCCGCGGTGAGCTGCTTCGCCGCTCGGTGAGCGGCATCGACCATGCCGGTGTCCTCCGGGTCGACAAGCAGCAATGCGTGGAAGTTGCCATCCGCGACATGGCCGAGGATCGACCAGGCGAAGGGGCCGTCGGAGAAGATGCGCTCCGCGGTCTCCACCGCCTCCGGCAGTCGCGACAGCGGAACCGCCGCGTCGGTGGTCACCGAACGACTTCCGGGGCGCGACGCCAGGCCAGCGGGATAGGCGTTGTGCCGGGCATGCCACAGTTCCCGCCGCGAGCGCTCATCGGTGGCCCAGGTGAAGCCGGAGCCGCCGAACTCCTCCACGATCAGTCGCGTCTCCTCCGACTGGTCGGCGACGCCGCTGTCGCTGCCATGGAACTCGAAGAAGAGGGTGGGTGCGACCTCCAGGGCTGTCCCCGAATAGTGGTTCACGGCCTCGACGCTCCGGGCATCGAGGAACTCACAGCGGGCAACCGGGATTCCCGAGCGCACGACCGCGATGGCGGCCTCCACACCAGCCGCCAGCGTGGGGAACGTGCACACAGCCGCAGACATCCGCTCAGGGATGCCGAACACACGCAGGGTGAGCTCGGTGATCACGGCGAGCGTCCCCTCGGAGCCGACGAGCAGGCGGGTCAGGTCGTACCCCGCACTGTCCTTGCGGGCCGCAGTCCCGGTGCGGAACACCGTTCCGTCGGCCCGGACGGCGGTGAGCCCGAGCACGTTGTCGCGCATCGACCCGTAGCGAACCGTCGTCGTTCCGGAGGCGCCAGTGCTGGCCATCCCACCGAGCGTGGCGTCGGCACCCGGGTCGACGGAGAAGAAGAGTCCGTCCCGGGCGAGCCGCTCGTTGAGCGGGACCCGGCACACGCCGGCCTGCACCACGGCGACAAGGTCGTCCGGGCGCACCTCCAGGATCTGGTCCATGCCGGAGATGTCCAGCGAGATGCCGCCCTCGACCGGGAGGACGTGACCCTCCAGCGAGCTGCCGACACCGAACGGGATAACGGGAACGCCGTGCTCGTTCGCGAGCCTCAGGACGGCGACGACGTCGTCCGTCGAGCGGGCCATGACGACGGCATCGGGCAGCACGGTCGGATGGGAGGACTCATCGGTGCCATGCCGCTGGAGCTCGCTCTCGACCAGGCTGATGCGCCCTGGCACAACCTCGCGCAACCTGTCGAGGAAGCCGTCGGGCAGTGGCCTGCGCATGAGCGTGTTCCTTTCGATCGTCGAGCGCGGTGTCAGAGAACTGATCCCCGGATCGGGCGACCAGGGCGGGCTTGGGTGTCGAGCACGCCGTCGGTGACCACGGGGGTGCCGGCGACGAACACATGACGCATGCCCTGAGACGTCCGGGTGGGTGCGTCATAGGTGGCGTGATCGCTGACCGTCTCGGGGTCGAACGCGACGAGGTCGGCGTCGGCGCCTACCTGGACCCGGCCCTTGCGCGCCATGCCTGGGGCGATGCCTTCAAGGATCTCCGCAGGAACCAACGTGCAGCGGCGTACTGCCTCGGGCAGGTCGAGCACGCGCAGTTCGCGTACGTACCAGCGCAGCACCCGGCTGAAGGTCCCGGCCGTGCGGGGGTGAGTGAGGACGTCCGTGGCGATCGGCCACGTCGCACTCGCGCCGGTTCCGCCGTTCGGCACGACCAGAGGCATGGCGTCGGATGCGACGGCGGTGTCGGGCCACAGCAGTGCCCGGGTGAGGAAGCCGAGGTCATCGGGGTCGTTCTCGTGCAGGAAGTCGATGACCGCGAGGCCGCCTGGGTCTTGCGCGCGCAGCTCCGCGAGCCGCTCGACGGTCGCCACGCGCTCGCCTGTCGGCAGGTACCGGATGTCGTCGGGCGAGATTCCCTCGTTGACGAGGTTCTCCGGCGCCAGGAAGCCCGCACCGATCCCGGTGCACCCCGCTCCGTAGGGGTAGGCCTCGGTGGAGATGCGCAGCCCCTGATCCCGGCCGCGCTGCAGCAGGGCATGGACCCGGTCGACATGACGCGTTGACGTGCTGTTGATGTGGCACAGGTGCATGTGCGCACCGGTGGCGAGCGCGGCGGTGACGACCTCCGCGGCGCCGAACAGGCCGCTGTCCGGCCGGGACAGCTCACGGACGTGCGTGAACGTGGCCGATCGCTCATCGGCAGCGAGGTGAGCCACATCCAGGTACTCGACGCCGGACGCCTCCTGGCAGTAGCCGAGCAGGACTCCGATGCCGAGAGCCCCGTCGTCGAGCCCCCGTCGGAGTGAGCCGAACATCGCTGACGATTCCCAGTCCGACAGCTCGCGGTGCCAGCCGGGTGCACCGATGTTCCTCAGGAAGGATTCGGTTCCGTCGCTGACGTCGAGGCCACAGGCTGCCATGCGGGCCAGCGCCCACGAGGCCGAGAAGCCGTAGTGGTTGGGACTTCCGTCTGCGGCCATGGATGAATAGGCACGTCCGACGTCGAACTCGCCGCCCTCGAGCTCCAGGGCCGTCGTGACGCCGTCGCATACCTGAAGGGCCCGGGAGGGGTAGTCGCGGCAGTGGCTGTGCAGGTCGATGAACCCGGGAGCGAGGACCAGTCCCGTCAGGTCCACCTCGCGATCACTCTGAAGTTCTGTGGAGCCACCCACTGCCACGACAGAGATCGTTGTGCCGTCGATCGCGACGTCGCACACTGCGTCAAGTCCGGTCTCCGGGTCGAGCGTGCGGGCTCCACGGAGGACAAGGGAGTGGTGGGTCATGCCGTCATCTCGTCAGGATGACCGTCTGCGTCTGGGTGAGCGGCGTCCGGGAATCGCTTCGGTCATGACCATGACGATTCCCACCAGCGCCAGATCGACGATCTGGCGACCCTCGGAGTCCGCACGCCGTACCAACTCCGGATGGGAGCGTTCCCGCAGGTTGGTGCCTACACCCACGGCCTCGATCAGCCAGACGATGTCGGGGATGGTCAGTTCCGGGCGCATTCGGCGTCCGCCGTACTCGAGCGCTTCTTCGATCATCCCGCCGAGAACACGTACGAACTCCGCATTCGCCCTCTTCTCCGCCCGCCTGATGCGTGCCGGCGACACGAAAGCTGACAGGCCCGCGGCAAGGGTGAGCTCGACCTTCTCGCGCGCCGGCGTCGGGGCGTCCCCCAGAGCACAGAGCACATCCTCCAGCGGGAGTCCCGCGGCCATTGCCGCATTCATGGACTCGCGCACTCGCGCCTCCCAGGGTACGGAGACCTTGCGCATGATTCGGTCGTACAACTCGTCCTGGAAGTCCGTCTGGCTCTCCCAGATCTGGTACGCCGCGCCTGTGGTCATCCTCGACTCGTCGGAGTGACGCTCGTTGATGCTGCGGAGCACGTCGGTGATCCGCAGGGCGGCGAGGGGGTTCAAGGTGTCGGATCCCTGAGCCAGGCGTTCGACGAGCAGGTCCTCGGCCTCCTGCAGGAGGAGCTCACGTGTCTCCTCCTTCGGCCTGCGCCTGCGCACGACCGGGGCGGAGCCCGGGGGCTTCTTCTTCCCGCCGCGTGAGCCGGTCCTGTCGTTCGTCACGCGCGCCAGCCTAGCCACGCCGCCGCTGCTCGGACGGTTGTCAAGGCGCGATGCGCGAGCAGCCGTCATCTCGTCGCTCCGGCACTGGGAACCCACCCGGGACGCGGCACGCTCTCCCGCAGCAGCTGGGTGTAGGGGTGCTGTGGGTCATCGAGGACTGTTCCCGTCTCGCCCCTCTCGACGATCGCACCGTTCCTCATGACGATGACGTCGTCGGTCACGTGGCGGACCACGGCGAGGTCGTGGCTCACCAGGATGTACGCGACGCCGGTCCGCTCCCGGATGTCGGCGAGCAGGTTCAGGATCTGGGCCTGGATCGACACGTCGAGCGCCGCCACGGACTCGTCGAGGATCACGCATCGTGGTTCGGTGGCGAGGGCACGCGCGATCGCGACGCGCTGGCGCTGGCCCCCTGACAGGGCTGACGGCCTGGAGCCGAGGACGCGCTCGGGCATGCCGACCAGGTCGACGAGCTCGCGTGCCCGCGCCTCAGTCCGGTCCCGCCCGAGTCCTGCTACGACAAGCACCTCACGGAGCGCGTCGCCGACGCTCTGGCGGGGGTCGAGGGAGGAGTAGGGGTCCTGGAAGACGATCTGCAGGGAACGGGCCCGGCGCGAGCGCTCCCGCCAGCCCCTGGCCGGGACGGAGCAGTCCGTGCCCGCGATCTCGATTCGTCCTGCGGTCGGCCGTTCCAGACCGACCAGCATCTTGGCCACGGTGGTCTTCCCGGAGCCGGACTCACCGACGATCCCCAGGCTGCCGCCCGGGGCCACCTCGAACGAGACGTCATCGACGGCGACGAGATCGTCGTACTCCTTGCGCAGGTTGCGCGCCACGATCAGCGGCTCGGTCATGAGACCTCCCACAGCTGATCGTGGACCCGGTGGCAGCGGACCTCCCCGTCATCAACGACCACGACCGGCGGATCGTCAGTGCGGCAGATGTCGAGGGCGAACGGGCACCGGGCGGCGAACGCGCAGCCCGTGACGTCCTCAAGTCCGGACAGGGGCTGTCCGGGAATGGCACGCAACCGGGACTCCCGACCATCCAGTCGGGGCCGGGCATCGAGGAGTGCGCGGGTGTACGGGTGACGCGACCGCTCATGCAGCTCGGACGCGGGCACCTTCTCGACGATGCGCCCGGCGTACATCACGAGGATGGTGTCGCAGACGGCGGCCGCGAGCTCCAGGTCGTGCGTCACGAACACCATGGCCATGCCGCGCTCTCGTCGCAGACGATCTATCAGCGCCATCACTGCCGACTGCGTCGTGACATCGAGCGCCGTGGTTGGCTCGTCAGCGAGCAGCAACTGCGGTTCGTACAGCAGAGTCGACGCGATCATCACCCGCTGGAGGAGCCCGCCGGACAGCTCGGAAGGAAAGGCGTCCAGCCGACGCTCGGGATCATTGATCCCCACCTCGCGCAGCACCTCGATCGCCTTCTCGCGGGCGCGCGACCTGCTCCAGCCGAGGTTGGTCACGGCGTTCTCGATCAGGAAGTTGCCTACCTTGCGGACCGGATTGATGGCGGCTCGGGGGTCCTGGAAGATCATCGCCACCTGGGACGAGCGGTAGCGCCGCAGCCGGTCGGAGGACATGCCCGTCACCTGCTCGCCCTCGAAGGACACAGTCCCGGACGTGGTCGCTCCCGGCGGGAGAAGGGCTGCGACGGTGCGCACCGTCATGCTCTTGCCCGACCCGGACTCCCCCACGATCCCCATCGCCGACCCCGCTTCGACCGTGAGATCGACTCCGTGCAGGATCCGGCCGTTCCCGCTGTCCACGGGAACGTCGAGGGTCAGGCCCTCGACCTCGAGCAGGCTCATTCGACACCCCACATCCGTGCCAGCCGATCGCCGAGGACACCGAAGGCGACGGCGGCCAGCACGAGGCAGGTGCCGGCCGCGAGGGTCTGCATCGGGTACCCCTGAAGCAGCGCGGGTGCGCCAGCGGCGACCATCACTCCCCAGTCGGCCGTCGGCGGCTGCACGCCGAGCCCGAGGAAGGACAGCCCACCCAGGTCGAGGGTCGCGTACCCGAACATCACGATCGCCTGGGCGATGATGAACGGCATCAGGTTGGGCAGGACGTGCCGCACGACGATTCGGAAGTCGCTGTACCCCATGACCCTGAACGCCTTGACGTACTCCATTCCGGTCTCGCGCAGCGCGGTGGCCCGGAGCAGACGCCCGAGCGCCGGGGTGTACGCGAGCGTCAGCGCGATGACAGCGACGGCCATGCCGGCGCCGAACAGGGTCGCCAACAGAATGGCCAGCAGGATGCCCGGGAACGCGAAGGCGATGTCGAACCCCGCCGAGAGCGTGGCGTCGGTCCATCCCCGGCGCCAGGCAGCAATGAGCGCCAACGTCGTGCCGGCGACCGTGGAGAGGGCCACGAGGGCCAGCGGGCCGACGAAACTGCTGCGCGCGCCCACCAGCAGGCGCGAGAGCAGGTCCCGGCCGAGTTCGTCGAAACCGAGGGGGTGGCCAGGGATCGGGCCGACGTTGGAGTAGGCGATATCGATGGCGTTCGGGTCGTACGGCGCGAGCGCCTCCCCGAACGCCGCCACGAACATGAACACGACGATCACGGCGAGTGCGAGCCAGCCGATGACGCCCAGATGCGACAGGCGACTGCGACGGCGGGTCCGGACGATGGTGGCCACCTGTGCGACAGACATCAGGCTTCCTCCGATCGCACACGCGGGTCGAGGTACCAGTAGAGGATGTCGACGAGGATGTTGAGCAACACGAACGCCACCACGAGGATCAGCGTCACGGCCTGCACGACTGCAAGGTCCTGCTGACGGGCTGCCGTGACGAGGAGCTTGCCGAGGCCTTCGATGGCGAAGGCCTGCTCCACGAAGGCCGTACCGACGATGAGCCCGGCGAGGAGCAGTCCAGCGATGCTCAGGATGGGCAGGAGCCCATTGCGCAGCACGTGCCGGCTGGTCACGAGACGACGGGGAATGCCGCGCACCGTCGCCGTCGCGACGTGGTCACGGCCGAGTTCCGTGCGTACGGAGGCGCGCGTCGTCCGTGCGACGAAGGCGCCAGCACCGAGCGCCAGCGCCACGGAAGGAAGCACCAGATGACGCGCGGTGTCGATCGGTGTTCCATCGCCTATGCCGATCGCAGGAAACCAGCCCAGCTGGAGCGCGAAGACGTTAATCAGCACGAAGGAGGAGACGAAGGCCGGTATGGCGGACAGGAGGGTGGCAGTGGCCATGGTCGCCGTGTCGATGACGCCGCCGCGGAGGGCGGCGACGATGCCGAGGGACAGACCGAAGACCATGATCATGATGAATGCGCTGCCCACCAGCAGAAGAGTGGTCGGCACCCGCGGCCCCATGAGCAGTGAGACGTCGGCATTGAACGCGACCGACTGCCCGAGGTCCCCCTGGAACACCCCACCCAGCCACGAGAAGTAGCGAGTGAGGAACGGGTCGTCGAGGTGGTACTGGGCGCGCAGGGCCTCCAGGCGCTCAGGCGTCGTGGGCTTGCCTGCTGTCAGGACGTCGATCGGGTCCCCGGGTGCAAGGTAGAGGGCGATGTGCACCAGGAAGGTGGTTGCCAGGATGGTGACCAGCCCCAGCAGCATCCGGCGCCCGAGGAAGGACTTCATGAGCCCATTCTCGGGCGCCGGACCTGCATGCGTCCTCGCGTCACGGCGCCCCGAGCTGGTTGGCCCATGGGCTCCAGATGTGGGCAGGTGACGACACGACCGCGCCCGTGACATTGCTGGTGAAGAAGAACGCGTTCGGCGACGTCGTCGTGGGAATCCACGCGTAGTCCTGCGTCATGATCGTCTGCGCCTCGATCACGAGCTTCGCCCGCTCTGCCTCGTCCGTGGTCCCCAGGGCCTGGTTCAGCAGCTCGGCGACCTGTGGATTGTCGTATCCGCCCCAGTTCGCCGCACCCTTCGGCAGACCCACCTGTGAGTAGATGGACAGCGGGTCGGTGACCAGGGAGAGGTAGTTCGTCTGGAAGATGTCGATGTCCGGCTTCTCCGCACCGCTGAAGAGCGTGTTCGCGTAGTCGAAGCCGATCTTCTTGATCGACGCATCGAATCCGACGGCGTTGGCGGCCGACTGCAGGACGAGCGCGCCGTTCACGGAGTCGGGCAGCTCTGAGAAGGCCGCGATCACCAGGCGGGGGTTCGAGACGCCCGACTCTGCCACGAGCTGCTTCGCCGCTTCGAGGTCCTGAGCGGGCGTCGGCAGCTGATCCCACGCCGCGCTGTAGGTGTCTACCTCGTAGCCCCAGGAACCCGGCGTGGCGAGTGCCTTGGCCGGGGACCCGGCGCCCGCGGTGTCGTTCTTGATAATGCTCGGGTAGTCAAGGGCCTTGGCGAGTGCCTCGCGCAGCTTCGGATCGGCCAGCGGTCCGCCGGAGCCGACGATCGGGACCCACGCCTGGAAGGCGGTGCCCAGCCCGAACCCGACCGCTCCGTTCGTGGCCTGCTTGAGCGGCGGAATCGCCGACGGGGGCAGCATGAACGCTCCGTCGATGGCACCGGACTTCATGCCGGCGACAGCCGCGGAGGGGTCGGTGATGAACGTGTAGGTGATCTTCTGGGTCAGCTGCTTGCCCTCGCCCTTGCCCCACCAGGTCGGGTTGACCGAGATGACGATGTCCTTGCCGGGGGTCCAGGAGTCGAGCTTGTACGGGCCCGAGCACATGATCTGTCCGCCGGGCTTGGCGAACGTGTCCGTGTTGGCCTCGAAGAAGGCCTTCGAGACGACGGCGGAGGCGCTCGTCGCGAGGTTGGACCGCACGAGCACGTCGGGCTTGGACAGCGTGATGGTCAGCGTCGAGTCGTCGGTCGCCGTGACCGAGGAGATCGATGCCAGATCGCCGGCGTACTGGGAGGTGGGGTCGGTGCGCGCGCGGTCGAGTGAGAACGCGGCGTCTGCCGCCGTCACGGGAGTGCCGTCCCAGAACGTCGCGTCCGAACGCAGCGTCGCCACAAGGGTGGTGTCGTCCTGCTGGACCACCTCCGTCGCGAGACCGGGCTGGATCGTGCCATCGGGGGCGATGGTGAGCAGCGACTCGCAGAGGTTGATGCCCACGAAGTTCTGGGAGCCGCTCCAGGTCAGGTTCGGGTCGATGGAGAGTGGCTCGCCGTCGCCGAGGTTGAAGTTGACGTTCTCCAGGGGGCCCGTCCCCGGCGGCGTCGACACCACCAGGCCGTTCGCGGCACCGGCAGACGCGTCAGTGGACGCCGCGGACGATCCTGAGGCTGCCGGGGCCGGGTCGGAAGCCGCACCCGACTCGGTGGGCGCCGGGGCGCCAGAACACGCGGCCAGCACGAACCCCGAGGCGAGTGCGGTGGCAAGGACGATGGGACGCTTCATGCAGTTCCTCCAAGGACGCGTGGGTGGTCCTCCGCGACGCGGCCGGCACCGGGCTGAGCAGTCGGTAGGAAAGTTACGATACAAGCGAGCGCCAGTGCAAGGACTTCGGTCGACGAGTTGTTGATGCTGGGTCACGAAATGGACACGTCGCCCGTCCCTGCCCCCATGGCCTGTCCCGTCGAGTTGTCGACGAGGTGCAACCTGTGCGCTACGGTCCCTTCGTAACTCTCTTACGCTTAGACGGAGGCCTCGTGGCGCTGGCGCCGACACAAGAGGATCACCCGGTGCACGCGCAGCACTGGGTGAACGGCAGCGCGGATTCCAGCGCTCCCCACGGAGTCCGGCCAGTCATCGATCCTGCGACCGGCACGACGACCGGAGACTTCCCGGTCGCCGATTCAGGCGTCGTCGACCGGGCCGTACGGGCCGCCGCTGCGGCTGCACCGGGCTGGTGGGCGCTCGGCTGGGAGGAGCGCGCTCGACTGCTCCTCGAGGTCGCCGACCGGATCGCCGCTGCCGCGAGCGATCTGGCTGTGCTGGAGTCGCGCGAGATGGGCAAGCCGGTCGCGATGGCGCGCGAGGACATCGAGGGCTCGGTCGAGGTGGTGCGTGATGCCGCCCGAGCGGCCGGGTCCTTCTTCGCCACGGAGTCGGCCGGTGGCGGTCTGCGGAGGCGCCCGTACGGTGTCGCGGCACTCATCACGCCGTGGAACTACCCGGTGTGCCAGGTGACCGACTTCCTCGGCTGCCTCCTGGCCGCAGGGAACACGGTCGTGGTCAAGCCCAGCGAGAAGGCACCTCTGGCCGTCGCGGCGCTCGGTCCCCTGCTCGAGGTCCTGCCCCCGGGCGTGGTGTCCATCGTCCTCGGCGACGGCGCAGCAGGCGCCGCCCTGGTCGAGCATCCCCTGGTCGGGCTCGTGCACTTCACCGGCTCGGTTGCCACCGGGCGCAAGGTCGGCGCCTCGGCAGGCGCGCGTCTCGTGCCGTGCTTCCTCGAACTCGGCGGAAAGGACGCCCTCGTCGTGGACCGGGATGTCGACGTGACCGCAGCCGCCGAGATGGCGGCCGAGGGAGGCTGGGTCAACACGGGGCAGGTCTGCACGTCCGTCGAGCGCGTGTACGTCCACACGGACGTCGCCGACGCGTTCCTGTCCGAACTCACCCGCCAGGCTGCCCACTGGCGCTTCGGCGTGGGGAGAGATCCGGAATCGCGGATGGGACCGCTCGTCGACGCGGATCAGCGAGATCACGTCCACCGTCAGGTCAGCGAAGCACGGCTCGCTGGCGCCGAGGTCCTGATCGGTGGAGAGCCGCTGCCCGGCCCGGGCTTCTTCTACCCCCCGACCGTCATCGTGGGAGCACCCGATGACAGCTCGCTCATGACCGAGGAGACGTTCGGGCCCGTCATCGCCGTACGGGTCGTCGAGTCGTTCGAGGACGGCGTGCGCCTCGCCAACACCGGCGCCTACGGGCTGACCGCAGCAGCGCTGACGAACGATCCGGGCAACGTCGAGATCGCAGCGGGCCTCGACGCCGGTGCCGTGACGATCAACGGCGGCGGGGACGGGCCGGAGGACGCGCCCTTCGAGCCGGCTCGGGACAGTGGCCTGGGGCGGGTCCGCTTCGGGCCGGGCGCCCTGGACTCCTTCACCCGTCCCTACGTGGTGAGCATCGGCGGGAGCGCGTGACCGGCGACGAGTCAGACATCCGCGCCACGCTGCAGGGTTGGTACACCGCCATGGCCACGCACGACATCACGTCGGTCGGCGCAGCGTTGACCGACACCTTTCTCCTCGTCGAGCACGACGAGCTAGTCAACCGGACAGAGCTGCTCGAGATGCTGTCCGGTGCGCATGACTACTCTCTCGACGCATCCTTGAATGACTTCCACGTCTCCGTCGACGGCGACACCGCGTGGAGCACGCACCGCAACCATGAGCGGTACACCCCGGCCGACGGCGAGCCTCAGGAGATCGACTTCCTCGAGACGGTGGTCCTCGTCCGTCGTGACGGAAGGTGGCTCATCGACCGCTACCACGCCACCCGTCTGTCACCCGCCAGGTGAGAGGCAGTCACTGATCGACGCCGAGTGGCAGCGTGAGCACCGCCGGGTCATCGGCTCGGTGCACCAGGACGAGGGTGACGACGGAGTGCGCCGTGAGCCCGTCGGATGCCGGCAGGATGAGCGGTGACCAGGCGGCACGGATGGTGAGGCGAAGCCGGGATCCGCGGGCCAGCTCACGCGAGCAGAACCTAAAGTCGGTGATGTCGACCTCGTTCTCCTCGCCGGGCCTCAGCGGCTGCGGTGCGCCGCCACGGTCGCGAAGGGACAGTCGGATGAGGTCACTGGACAGGAAGATCGCCTGACCGTCCTGACGCACCTCGTGCAGGAGGATCGACAGGTCGGCGTCCTCGGCGTCCGGGATGATGCGCAGTCGCAGCGCCGGCTTGCCCGTGAGCGTCATCGGCTCCTGAAACGGCGAAGAGTGGTAGACCACGCCCTCGCCGTCGAGGGACACGGTGAAGAGCTGGTTGGTGGGATCGTTGCCACCCTGCGTCATGAGCAGGCTGTTGTAAGCGAGCGGGAAGAGCGGGTTGTCCGGGGCAGCCCCGGGTCGTGGCTCGAGCTCCAGGCGCCGGATGCGAGGGTCGGCCGGGTCGAGTCGGACGCTGTAGTCGGGCCCTTCCCCCGGTTCCGTCGCCAGCCAGCCGGAGTGGAACACGTCGTTGGGCCCGGGCGTCGACACCGGATAGAGGCTCGTCGTGCTCGCGGTGGCCGCTGCCAGCGTCGCCGCGGACCGCCACTCCTCCGCACCGGCGACGTAGTACACGACCCGGTCAGTGAGCAGCGCGGGCTCGGGCTCGCCGAACAGCACATGGCGGAACCAGTCGGTCCGCAGCGTGCGCAGGTCGACCCTGGCGGCATCGGCGAAGTGCAGGTCGCCAACCACGTTGTGCCCGGAGTCGGTGCCCGCGTGGTCCCAGGGACCGATGAGCAGGTGGCTCGCAGCGCGCGTCTCCGCGGGCGCCAGTCGCTCGAAGCGGTCCCAGTGATGCAGCGTGCCGGGCAGGCAGTCGTCGTGCGTCCCCGTCACGGTGAGCACCGGTGCGGTGATCCGCGCCACCTGCTCGTCGGAGGCGTAGTGCGCCGCCCAGGCCTGGCCGAGGTCGGGAGCGTCGAAGAATGCCCGAAGGGTGTCGTCGTAGGCAATGCCGAACGGCTCGCCCGCCGTCCAGACGGGCCGGCCCTCGTCGATCGCGTCATTGATCTCCTGCACCCACAGGCCGTTGTCGGCTCCCGACTGGGCGTAGAGGGCCTGGCCCCAGATGAGTCCCCGCCACTTCGCCTCGTAGAAGTTCGGGATGCCTCCGCGGGGCATGTCGATCGCCGACGCGAACGCGGCCGCGGGGGACGCTGCCACAATCGCGGGATGGCCGCTGCCGAGCATGAGCCACTGGTTCTGACCGGTGTAGGAACCGCCGTAGAGCACGACACGGCCGTCGCTCCACGGCTGCTGAACGATCCACTCGATGAGGTCGTAGCCGTCCCGGGCGTCGTTCACCGTGGGGACGAACTCGCCCTCGGAGTCGCCTCGCCCGCG
>DMPC01000176.1:18548-37144 GCA_003456155.1 Actinomycetota bacterium
GCATTCAGCCCGACGCCGTCGCGCATCGGTACGCGGTGCCGACTCAGCCGCACGCCGTGCGAGGGGCCGAGGTCGATCTGAGTGCTGCTGGGGACGGACATGTAAGCCTCCGCGATCGCTCTTTATCGTAAGATACTTCTGATGCGGGTCGGACGCTAGGACCTGCTGCCCACCCGACATCGCGACGTTTCGGGTTCCCACTCTCCGGAGGCATCATGCGGATCGAGAAGGTCGTTGTCCACCGATGTGCTCTACCGCTGGTGCGGCCGTTCCGGACCTCGTTCTTCACCGAGTACACCAAGGACGTCCTCCTCGTGGAGGTCACCACCGACGTCGGGACCGGATGGGGTGAGTGTGTTGCCGCCACGGATCCGCTATACAGCCATGAGTTCAACGATGCCGTCATGCTCGTCTGGCGCGACCATCTCATCCCCCGCCTGATGGGCCGTGACGTAACCGCGGAGGAGGTCCCCGCCATCCTGGGCCCCGTCCGCGGACACCCCATGGCGCGCGGTGCCCTGGAGCTCGCCGTCCTCGACGCGCAACTGCGTGCGTCCGGGCAGTCCTTCGCCTCCTACCTCGGTTCGGTCCACGACCGGATCCCGTGCGGGGTCTCCACCGGGATCCCGGACGACGACTCGATCGACACCCTCGTGGCAGAGGTCGACGGCTACGTCGCCGAGGGCTACCGGCGCGTGAAGCTCAAGATCCAGCCGGGCTGGGATATCGAGCCGACCCGAGTGATCCGCGAGCGCTACCCCGACCTGCCGCTGCAGGTCGATGCGAACCAGGCCTACTCACGTGACGACATCGATCACCTCTGCCGCCTCGACGAGTTCGATCTCCTGCTCGTCGAGCAGCCGATCCATGAGGAGGACTACCTCGGCCACAAACTGTTGGCGGAGAGGATGCGCACGCCCGTCTGCCTGGACGAGTCGGTGCTGTCGGCCGACAACGCCGAGAGCCTGATCGACTACGGCGCCTGCGAGATCGTCAACATCAAGGCAGGCCGCGTCGGCGGCTACCTGAGCGCAAAAGCGATCCATGACGTCGCGCTCAGCCGCGGAGTCCCCGTGTGGTGCGGCGGCATGGTGGAGACGGGGATCGGCCGCGCGGCCAACATCGCACTGGCGTCGCTGCCGGGCTTCACGGTGATCGGTGACACCAGTTCGTCCTCTCGGTTCTTCCACCAGGACGTGACGGAGCCGTTGACGATGGACGCCGACGGGATGATGACGGTGCCGACCGACCCCGGGCTGGGCCGCACCCCGATCCCGGATGCTCTCGAGGAGCTCCGGACAGATCGCGTGATCCTGACCGATGGCCGCCATGACTGACGATGGAGCGCGCGCCGACGCCGTCGAGGTGCGCATGCTGGACGATCTGGCCGACCTCGAGAGCGTCGATGTGCTGTTCGCGTCGGTCTGGGGCCCAGGGACCCCAGTCATCGGCGTGGAGCTCCTGCGGGCGCTCTCGCACGGCGGCGGCTATGTCTCGGGTGCCTACCTGAAGGGCCGGCTCGTGGGGGCGTCCGTCGGCTTCCGCGGCAGCCACCACGGGCGCGCGACTCTGCACTCGCACGCCACCGGCGTGTCCGTCCAGGCGCGTGGACTTCACGTCGGCCGGACGCTCAAGCTGCACCAGCGCGACTGGGCTGCCGATTCAGGGATTCCCCTGATCACCTGGACGTTCGATCCACTCGTGCGCCGCAATGCCTGGTTCAACATCTCGCGGCTCGGAGCCCGGCCGGCCGAGTACCTGGTGGACTTCTACGGGCCCATGACTGACGCGATCAACGCCGGTGATCCGTCCGACCGGCTGCTCATGGTGTGGGAGGTGGCGGGGCAGCTCCCCCACGCGGCCATCGACGCCACCACGCACGACGTCGTCGCCACGCCCGAGGACATCGAGGCACTGCGTGTCACCGATCCGGCCGCGGCGAGCGTCTGGCGGCTGCGGCTGCGCGAGGAGCTTCGAGAGCCGGTCGAGGCCGGGCGCGTCATCGGGTTCACACGGGACGGGGGCTACCTTCTCGCAGCCAGGCCATGATCCGCTACAGGGAGAGCCAGCCGCCGTCCACCGGGACATAGGCACCCGTCACGTACGAGGACTCCTCCGAGGTGAGGAACGCGCACACCGACGCGATCTCCTCTGCGGTGGCGGGCCGTCCCAGTGGGATCCGCTCGCGCAGCCAGGCTCCTCGGACGGGATCGTCGATGGTGCCCTGACTCATCGGGGTTGCGACCGGTCCGGGGCCGACCACATTGACCCGGACCCCGTGCCTGGCCCAGTCAACCGCGAGGGCGCGGCCGAGTTGCAGCACCGCCCCCTTCGACGCGGTGTAGGCGGCGTTCCCGCCGTACCCGACCTGGGAGAGGATCGAGCCGAGCAGGACCACCGAGCCGGACTCCTGGGCGACCATCCGGGCGCCGATGGCGCGGGCAACGAGGAATGTGCCCGTCACGTTCACGCGCATCGTCCGTTCGAAGACGTCCAGCGGCATCTCGTGCGCGTCGACGAACTCCTCCTCGATACCAGCGCAGTGCACGAGCGCGTCGATGCGTCCGTAGGCCTCGACGGCCGCGCGTGCCAGGCGTGCGGTGTCGGCTTCATCGGTCACGTCGGCCGCGATGGCCGCCCCTCCGCACTCGTCAGCCGCTGCCGTGAGGGCCTCGGACGGCAGGTCCGACAGCACTACCCGGTCACCGCGCGCGGCGAGCCGAGCCGCAGTGGCGCGACCGATTCCAGACGCGGCACCGGTGACCACCGTGACCTGAGCGGCGCTCATGCCTGGCCACCATCGAGCCGGGCGAGGAAGTCGCTCACGAGCGGGTAGAAAAGGTGCGGCGCCTCGACGTGGCTGCTGTGCGATGCATCCGGCAGCAGGTGCCACTGTGCGTCGGCGATGCCCTCGGCCAACGTGCGCATGACGGCCGGGGTCGCCTCGTCATACTCTCCCGACACGCAGAGCACCGGCACGTCGATCTCCGCCAGCCTCGGTCGAACGTCCCAGCCGTTGAGCACACCCATCGCGGTCCCGTTGTCGAACTCCGAGCCTCCGGCCATCACGCGGTACACCTCTCCGTCCTCCTCAAGTGACGTGTCACCGCGTTGCATCGACTCCGGCATCGGGTCGAGCCGGCAGACGAATCGCCGGTTGAACTCGCGCTCGGCCGCGCGGAACTCCGCGCTATCGATCTGGCCCGTCTCCGCCGCTTCCTGCAGGGCTGCGCGGGCCTCGTCGGGCAGGGTCGCGACCAGTGCATCCGTGGCGACCATCCACTCCTCGATGCTCGCGAGCGTCGAGTACAGGACCATCCCGACGAGGCCCGGTGGCTTCGTCAGGGCAGCCTCGAGGGCGAGCATGCCGCCCCATGATTGGCCGATGAGGGCGTAGCGGTCGAGGCCGAGCTCCTTCACGAGGAGCGCGAGCTCCTCGACGTACAGGCCCGGTTCGAACATCGCGGGATCGTGGGGCACGTCCTTGAGCGAGGACTCGCCGCAGCCGAGCTGGTCGTAGCGCACGACCGCCCGCCCGGTGAGCGCCAGGCCCTCCATCGGCTCCAGCGAGTAGGACGGGTAGCCGGGGCCGCCGTGGAGAAGGATCACCGGCACCCGTCCGGACCTCAGGTCGCCCGTGACGCGGTACCACGTGCGGAAGCCGCGGACATCGAGGTGCCCGTCGACCTGCGCAAGCGCGCCGCGTTGTGCACTCATCGGCGTCGTCATCGACGGCCCCCTTCCCTACGAGGTCTCCTGGTGGAGATCACGGGATGCTCGCAGCTATGCGCTCGCCGGCGACCACGACCGGCAGCGCCGGAGTCGACCGCGGGAGCTCGGGGAAGATCGACGCATCGGCGATGCGAAGGGCCTCCACTCCGTGGACCCGGCCGTCCTCGTCGCACACTCCCCCCTCACCCGGATCGCCCATCTTGGCCGTCCCCGCAGGATGCCAGTAGTGGCTGTGGGTACGTCGCATCCACTGGTCGATGCTCTCGCCGTCGGCCGGGGAGTTGGTCCGCTCCCCCAGGAAAAGGGCGAGTTCACTGCTGAGGCAGAGCCGCGCCGCCACCTCGAGCCCGTCGGCGAGGGCGGAGCGATCCACGGACGACTCGAGGTACCGATGGTCGGGCGTCGCCGGTGCGGCGGTGCCGTTCATGACCAGCCGTCCCCGCGACCGCGGGGTGAGGAGACCGACGGGCATGACGACGGACCATCCTGTGGGGGAATCGGGTCGCGGCTCGACCCAGGGGTAGACGTGCAGGTCGTAAGGTCCGCTCGCGGTCGCAGAGGCGATCTTGGCCAGCGCCTGCTCCTCAGGCAGCCAACCGTGCTCAGCGCGGAAGGCGTCGAGCTCCGCCACCAGCAGCGCCGAGGCGTCGAACTCGAGGGTCACCGCCGGATGGTCGTGCAGGTTCGCTCCGACGCCCGCGAGCTCCACCAGGTGGTCGGCCCCGACCGCCGCAACATCATCCGCCGATCCGATGCCCGAGCGGACGAGGAGCTCGGGCGTCGCATAGGCGCCGGCGCACACGACGACCTCGGAGCACCAGACGATGCTGGTCTCGCCGAACCTCTCGACGATCACGCCGGTGGCGCGCCCGCCCTCGATCACGACCCGCTGCGCCACGGCGTTGCCCCACACCTCGAGATGGCCCGAGAGTCGGACAGGGTCCAGGTAGCCGAACGACGCGTTCCACCGGACGCCGTCGACGACGTTGACCGGGCTCACGTCCACTCCGACGGCCCCGTCGAGGTCGTCGAGGTCCGCGCGGCGCGGGATCCCCTCCGCCTCGCACGCGGCGACGAAAGCGAGCTGGAGAGGCTGGACCTCTTCGTCGGAGTACCGGCGGACGCGCATCCGCTCCCTCGCAGCGGCGAAGTGCGGACGCAGGTCCGCCGCTGACCATCCGCTGAGCCCTGACACAGCCCATCGGTCGTAGTCGCCCGACCATCCCCACGACTGGGCGCAGCCGTTATGCGTCGAACACCCCCCGAGGACCCGCGCCCGCTCGAACGGGATGACACGCCCGTCGGCCGCCGGACCCCGGTAGCCCCAGTCGTGCGTCGTCGGCAGAGTGCTGGCGTCGAGGAGTTCCGCGGGCCAGCGGCCGGACGTCGGCGAGCCGTAGTCGGGCCCAGCCTCGATGAGCAGCACCCGCCGGTCGCCGCGCTCGGCAAGCCGTCCGGCGACGACGCTTCCCGCGGTTCCCCCGCCGATGACGATGACGTCGACGTTCATCCGCGTCCCGCTGCGTCAACACCGGCGATCCAGCCGAACGTGACCGCGAGTCCGAGCGTGGTCCCGCCGGCCCAGTACGCCTGGCACGCCGGGGATGCGACCGCGTTGCCCGCGCCGTACAGGCCGGGAACGGGCTCTCCGTCCGTGCGCAGCATCCGCGCACGCGTGTCGATCCGCGGGCCGCCTTTGGTGTCCAGGACGCCGGGGACGAGGACCACGGCGTAGTAGGGGCCGGACTCGGCGAACGCGTGCATCGTCGGGTTGGGCATCCCGTCGTGCCGCGGAGGGCCAGATCGGCGACGCTCGGTGCTGGTGCCACCGCGGCCGAAGTCGGCGTCGACACCCTGCTCGGACATCTGGGCCCACCGGTGCAGGGTCTCGTGCAGCGTGTCGACGAATCGTTCGTCAAGGCGCGCGCCCGGGAGGACGTGCTGGTACGCCGCGAGCTTCTCGTCGATGCGCTGAGCGAGCTCCGCCCAGGTCTCACCCACCAGTTCGTGCCCCTCACCGGCGACCGAGGGCAGGGGGTTGCCGCCGCCCTCGGTGACGGGGGCATCCTCGGGCATGGATCGACAACGCCGCGAGACGTCCTCGTCGTAGACCATCACGAGCGGGAGGTTGGGATAGACAGCCTTCGCGGGGTCCCACGCGAAGAACGCGCGGGTCATCTCGTTGTAGGTGGTCTTCTCGTCGACGACGCGATGGCCCGCGGTGTTGACCACGATCATGCTGTCGCCGGGCAGCCGGAAGGCGCCGCTCACCGGAGCGGGAGCGTGGTCGAGGACCATCGGCACGTGCCACGCCTCGTTCATCCCGGCGAGGTCCAGGCCGACCTCGGCTGAGATCCGGACGAGATCCCCGGTGCAGCCGGCGCTCGCGAGACCGCCGAGCACCGGGCCTCGAAGGTGGTTGCGGCGCAGGTCCTCGTCATGGGTGAAGCCGCCCGTTGCGAACACCACGCCCCGTCGCGCCTCGACCAGCACCTGGTCCGACGCCCGAGTACCGGCCGCGACGCCGACGACCTGCTCGTCGTCATCCATCACCAGGCCCCACACCGCGCTGCCCGTGCGCAGGCCGACACCGAGCGAGTCGGCCGTGGACCTCATCGCCTCGATGATGTCCATCCCGAGACCCTCGGTCCCGTCCGGCATCGGCAGGTAGAGCCCGCGGCCGTTGGGAGCGGCGTTCTCGGGCAGGTCCGCGTAGTAGTCCAACGTCCCGGCCAACGATCGCAGCGGCAGAGCGCCGCACTCGGCCAGCCCTGCGACCGCCTCGGCGCCGCGATCGTAGAAGGTCTCGAGCAGGGCATGCTCCGCCGGCGGCAGGCCGAGGGTCGGGTGTCCGGGGTCGTACAGCTCGGGGCGCGCGAGCCGGGCGAGGTAGCGCAGCGCCTCAGGGCGTGGATCGGCCAGGCCGAGGTCGGCCATCCACGGGTGGTTGCAGATCCACAGCCAGGTGCTGGCGACCTCCCCGTCGAAGCGCCCACCGGCCTTGGCGGTCGTGCCACCGACGGTGACGTCCTTCTCGAGCACAAGCACCTCGGCCCCACTGAGCGCAGCACCGATCGCCGCCGACCACCCTGCAGCGCCCGAACCAGCGACCACGACGTCGGTGGTGATGTCCCAGGGCACGTCCTCACGCTGTGCGCGCAGAACTCGCTCACCCATGCTGCGTCAGACCACCGGGATCTCGCGGACGACGATCCGTTCGAAGCGCGACACGTGATGGAGCGTGTCGTTGCGCGTCTCGGCCGCCGCAGGCCGCCCATAGACGTGGTCGAAGTCCTCCTCGGTCTCGAACCACTGCTCGGCGACCCCGTCCCACTCGCAGTCGGCTGCGGGCTTGCCTGACCAGGTGTCGTCGTCCGACGTGCGGATATTGACCACGTACCGCTTCAGGTACGGCGCCTGCCGGGCCGCGATGAGGTGCAGGTGCTCCTCCCACCACGCCGTGAACTCCTGGAGGGAGAGCCCGTCCGCGCGCTTGAGGAACCACATCACCTTGATCATGGGATACCTTCCACCTAGACTCCGGCAGACCGTAACAAACTTACGGTTGCGAGTCGAGAATCCGGCACTCCCCCATCTGCGCTGGACACAGGCCGGCTTGAGCGAGGCCCTCGCGCTACGGGAGGCATCACTGGCATGACGACGGTCACCGACGGCTCCTCGGCCGAGGGCACCACGGCGAAGGGCTCTCAGGACTCCCTCCGACACGAGCGACGAGCATCGCTCGAGCACGGACTGTCGCTCCTGATGAGCGCGTGGGAGGAATTCGACTCCGCCCGACCCCACCAGCCACCGGTGTCGGCCCAGACGACGGACCTCCTCGCATCGGGCCTCCCCGCTGCGGGCGTGGGCGTGCGGCGAGCCCTGGACGAGGCCGCCGCGATCCTTGACGAGAGCCTTGCGCAGTCGCGGCCGCGGTTCTTCGGCTACGTGGGCTCCTCCGGCCTGGAGTCGGCCGTTCTCGCGGACGCCCTGGCCGCCTCCCATGACGTGAACCTCGCGGCCGAGTCCGAGGCAGCACACCTGTGCGAGCAGCAGGCCCTGCGCTGGATTGGCGAGTTCGTCGGCTACCCCACTGCCGGCGGTGCCTTCACCAGCGGCGGCATGCTGTCGAACCTGACCGCCCTGATGGCGGCCCGCACAGAGGCCCTTCCCGACAGCCGCGTGTTCGGGCTGCAGGGCGCACGGCCCGTCGTCTACTGCAGCGCAGAGGCGCACTCCAGCATCGAGCGGGCAGCCGAGCTCCTCGGCATCGGCCGTTCAGGGGTGCGCAGCGTGCCGCTCGACGCCGATCGGCGGATGAGACCCGACCTGCTGGCCGACATGCTGCGCGACGATCTCGCCTCGGGTGCGCGACCGGTTGCCGTCGTGGCCACGGCGGGCACGACACTCACCGGGACGGTCGACCCCATCGACGCCGTCGCCGACGTCTGCGAGCCTCTCGGCGTCTGGCTGCACGTGGACGGCGCCTATGGGCTGCCTGCCGCATCCACCGAGCTCGCCGGCCACCTCTTCACCGGGCTGGACCGCGCCGACTCGGTGTCCCTCGACGCGCACAAGTGGATGTTCGTGCCCAAGGCCTGCGGGATCGTCCTGGTGCGTGACCAGTCGACACTCGCCAAGGCGTTCTGCCACGACTCGGCGTACATGGTCGAAGAGGAGGGCTACGCCCACCCCGTCGACGGCACGCTCGAGTACTCCCGACCGTTCCGGTCGCTGAAGCTGTGGACCGCCCTGCGCAGCCACGGCGCCGACGCCTTCAGGACCGCCATCACCGGCAACCTCATCCTGGCCCAGACCCTCGCGCGGCTCGTGCGCGAGCAGCCGCGACTCGAACTGCTCGTCGAGTCTCCGCAGCTGTCCGTGGTGCCGTTCCGCTTCGTGCCCGACCAGCCAGGCATCGATCTCGACGCACTGAACATGCGCTTGGCTCGCGCCCTGCAGTCCGACGGCCGCGTCTACGTGACGAGCGCGGTGGTCGACGGACGCGCCTGCCTCAGACCCTGCATCGTCAACTTCCGCACGACCGCGGAGGACATCCGCGCGCTCGTGGACCTCGCGGTCGCTGTCGGAACCGAACTGGCCCAGGGATGAACGAGACCGACTCGACGACGAGGTTCCGAGCTCGCACGCAGGGGGGATGAGGAGGCGTCGGAACGAGGCAGTACAGGTCAGCTTCCCTCCGGTGAATATGGGCACTTGCACCAGGGTGATCGGGACTGGCCACCAGATTTCGCAGCCGTTCTGAAGGCATTGGCTTCAGTTCCGATAGCCCCTGTCGTGTGGGCCGCTTCAGGAACGCACTCCGTATAGATCGCGAGGACAGCCGCAACGCGCTCCCGAGAGTCACATGGCACACCTGGCTCTACATCGCAGGCGCCATCGCTGGCACCCAGATCATTGGGCTGCAGGCGACGGTGTCTTGTCCGGCTGCTCTTCGATCAGCCAGCGTCCACCCTTGAGCCATGCCGAGGGAAAGAGAAACCGGACAATCGCTGCGATGACGGGGTTGAGGTTCGGCCCGTATGGGGATCGGTAGTCGTAGAGTTCGAAAGCCAAGGATTCAGCCTTGTTCCTTCGCACTTGTCTGATCGTGTCGACAACGAGAGATCGAGGCCCGCAAACCACAACGTGGTCTCCAGGGTTGATGTGTTCACCGATGATCTTCTTGGTGTTCGGCCTACCTGCGTAGGTGTCCACCTCTGTCAGGTCGAGAAGACCAGCCTCGTTCCATCGCCGGAGAGTCGTCAGGGCTATGGCTGTCTCCGCCCCCCGGTAGAAGTAGAGCATGCGCGGGGGAATGTCCATCTCTTGGATTTGCTCCTCAGAGAAAAGAAAGGGAGTGACCCCAGAGCCTCCGGCAATCCACACATCCTGTTGACCTTGGGTGACAACACTCAAGTGGCCCAAGGGACGCGAAACTGCCACTCGCATTCCTTCGTGCAGTTTCGGAGCAACGCGCATCGTCCAGTCGCCCACCTCCTTGATGATGACCGTGAGATGCGATGCATCGGAGTCGTCATGGACGACAGTGAAGGGATGCCGCTCGTGCCACGGTAGGGCGTCGCGAATGAAGACGAACTGGCCAGGCCTGAGGCTCTTCCACGGCTTCTTGTCGTTTCGCTGGATGGTCACGGCGACAGCGTCTGCAGTGTGTTCAACTCTGACAACGGTCGCACGAACATCGAGCAGGCCCGAGTCAACGATGAGAACGCGGTAGAAGAACGATAGGAATCCGATGCCGGACCAGGCCCATAGCCACAGCGAGCCTGGGCTCCCCAGAGCAAACGGCTGCTCCGCTGTCACAACATGAATGGCAGAGAACGTGAACGGGACGATGAGCAGGAGATGCGAGTAGCGCCACGTGCGGTAAGGCAGGACTCTCAGGATTGAGATCACGATGAGGACAAGGAAGAAGTTCTGCGCTGTTTCAGCCAGTCCTGTCCCGGTCTCTTCCGCGTCTTCCCCAAAGGGAAAAACCGCATTCGCTACTTCGTTCTCAGCATTAGCGTGCAACAGCAGGAACACAATCGCGGCAATGCCAAACCACCGGTGCCAGATGTAGACGCGGTCAAAGCCACCAAAGAGTCGGTCAATCAGAGGCAGTCGGGATGCCAAAAGCAAGGTGGCAGACATCAGAACAATCGACCCCATGCCGTAGAAGAGGCCTAAGCGATCGGTTCCCGGATCCGCGGGCAAGAGAATCCAGTTGACTCCCACGGCAGCCACGATCACCAGCGGCGCGAGAAGGTGCCATCTGGACTGCGACACAGACACCGCCGCAATGAGTTCCTCAGAGGGGTAGAAGTCCTTTGCCCGAATTCCCTTGACGAAGGAGCCTAGGTCGGATCCCAGCCGGCCAAGGCGTTGGAGGAGAGTCACGAGGGGCCCTTCCGCTACGTCGACATCGAGTCACGACGCTAGCTCCCGCGGGACCAAGTCCCGCAAGAAAAGGTGTCAACTCAACCGACAGCAATCCCCGTGCCGATCCAGATCGGCTGCGTGAACTCCTGCGCGCGCAGGGCACGTGCGACGGATGCAGCCCGGGCCCGAGGGAGCGCCACTTCCGGAGCCGTCGCCTTCGGGCGTACCCGCGGAACGATCAGGGTGGATGCGGTTGAAGCGGCCGACGACCGTCAAAAGGAGTTGAGTGCTCACGCACCTGCTGCTGAGCTGCGCCGGGACCGGGCGACCATCTGCTTCTTCGCCGTCGGCGGCACTCAGGCGCCGCACACCCGGGAGCGGGGGGCGGCATTCGTCCTCCAGGCACGCTCCGCACTTGCGCAGCTGATCGAAGCCTTCCTCGCCAGACCCGAGACTCGCGACGAACAACGCCGACTCGACATGATGTGCCGGCTGCTCATCGCCATGGCGTTCCAGCAGGTGATGTTCGACCAGAATGAGGTCTCACCCCTTCGCCTGAGCGACAAGGAACTCGCTGATGAATGGGCGGCGGCACTCCACGCCGTACTCGCGAAATTCGTCGCCCCCATCGCATCGCCGTGAGCCGAACGTCCTCGGACGATATTCCCCTGCAATGCAGACAGCTACGACAGATTCCCCTGCTATGCAGACAGCTACGCAGGCAACTTGTCGTGGACGCATCAGCTCTCTTTCAAGGCCACGCCTCAACGGACGTCAGCAGCCCAGTCGCGCAGTGAATCCCGGACAGCGACCGACTCAGCAATGTCCGCCCTCTGGTGAGCCGATCGGCGCGTTAGCGCACTGGCCCGCACGTCCCGCTCAGTCGTCGACGGTGACGATCTTCAGCCCGGTCTTGCTCTCGAGCACCCGGGTGAAGTTGCCATCATCCATGAAGGCGGCGGCATCGGGATCTTTCTTCAGGTGCGCATCGAAGTGGCCGAGGATCGCCATGCGCCACAGGTCGTTCGTCGGCGCGGCCGGAGCGAGCTCCGAGTAGGGCCGAACGAGCCTGGAGACGATGTCCCAGTCCGTTGTCGGCCAGACCTCGGCGATCTGTGCCAGGAAGCCGATCATCCACTCGTGACCGGCCTCGATGTCGTCGCCGAAGTGGTTGTGGTCGCCGCCGAGCAGCATGATCATGCGCCGGGTTCCCGGCACGAGGTCGTGGTAGATCTCGAACTGCCCGAAGAGCGGCAGCATGCTGTCGCGCGATCCCACCAGCATGAGGGTCGGGCAGCCGTGGTCGATCGCGCCGAGTTCCTGTCTGGTGCCCTCGACGTAGACATTGCCACCGGCTGGGCACTGGGGAACAGATGCCTTGATTCGCGGATCGAGGCGGGGCGCGATGAGTGCGGTCCAGCCGCCGAAGCTGGGGCCGGTGAAGCCGACCAGCTCATCCTTCACGGGCAGCCGATCCAGGCCGGTCTGCACGAGGAACGGGACGGCGAGGTAGCGGGTCTCTCGGATGGGCGTCACGTGACCGTGCAGGGCCTCCGGCCGTCCGACGATCGCCGGATCGGCGAAGAAGGCGGCTACGTCGCCTGCGGTGCTGCCGGGGATGTCCGGCGAGACGACGAGGTAGCCGTGGGAGGCCAGATGCGTCGAGAGGTAGGTGAACTCGACGCGAAACCCTGACCAGCCGTGCATGGTGATGACGTAGGGGAACTCACCGGTCAGCGGCTGCGCGTCACGAACGGCTGCCTGCCGCAGGATCACACCCGGCTCCCACTGATTCTCGAAGGAGTCCTGCTGCGTGGGGTCGACATCAGCGCCGGCGTACTCAGCTGTGGCCGGGTAGTAGATCTCCACCGGGTATGTGATGCCGTACTCGGCGTCATGCCACGCCTCGGTGCGAACACCGACGGGATAGGGCCCGCGCGCGAGCGGCTGGTAATCGGGCATCGGGCTGTCCTTCCCGGAGCGACGCCCCGCACGAGCGCCGACGGTCGTATACAGTGTTGACGACACTGTATACACCCGTACGCCCGCTGGACTTGAGAGAGGCCGTGGCATGAGTGCAGATCATGGGTCGTTCCCCATCGAGAGCGACTTCCCCGAGTTCAACGAGGCCGACAAGTCGGGGTTCGGCGTCTTCACCAAGCGGCCCGATCTCCAGGGCGACCGACCACCGGGGCTCATCGACCTGCGCCGCTACATGTTTCAGCTCGGCATGTCCGGCTTCCAGACCTTCGTCGGCGCCCCCATCGCCCTTACCCCTGCAGACCTCACAGCGGCCGGGGTCGAGGTCGCGATGATCGGCGCGGGACTGGACTTCTCCTACGGCATGCGGGGCTCGGCCTTCGGCCCGAAGATGGTGCGCAACGGCGAGATCTACATGCCCCCCGGGTACGGCACACCCCATCAGCACACGCGCGTCGATCCCATCACCGAACTGGTGCTCGCGGACTACGGCGATGCGCCGGTCAACAACATGTCGCTGTATGCATCGATCGAGCCAATTCGGGCCCTCGTCAGGGAAGTCGCGGAGACCGGTGCCATCCCGTTCATCGTGGGTGGCGATCACTCGCTCATGTACCCCAACGTCGCCGCCATGGCCGACGTGTACGGCAAGGGCAAGGTGGGGGTCATCCACTTCGACGCCCATTACGACGCCACCGATGCCGGGCTCGGCCTGAACCTGACACACGGCACGCCCGTTCGGCGACTCATCGAGCAGAAGCACGCTTCAGGCCACAACTTCATCCAGGTCGGCACGCGTGGCTGGGCCCCCAATGACGCTGATCTCGGCTGGATGCGCGACCAGGGCTTCCGGTATCACAACATGGCGCAGGTCGACAAGTTCGGCTGGGACTGGGTCATGGAGCGCTCCCTCGAGGAGGCGGGTGAGGGCACCGAACATCTCTACATCTCGATCGATATGGACGTGTTCGATCCAGCATTCGCTCCCGGCACCGGGACACCAGAGCCGAATGGGCTCACCCCGCGCGAGATGTTCCCCATTCTTCGGCGCCTTGCAGCGGAGAAGAACATCGTCGGCGTGGAGCTCGTCGAGTTGAATCCCTTCGCAGACTCCACCTACGCCACCGCACTTGTGGCCAACCGGGTGATCCGCGAGGTGCTCACCGGCATCGCGATGCGGAAGAAGGGCATCACCGAGCCGTACTACTTCGCCGATGTCGCGATCGACGGCGGCCAGGGTCAGGACTGGCCTCGCCGGCACTGACGGCGTGGCCAGGCCGGCGGGTGCACGGCGCGTCCGTTCCAGGGAAGGAATATGACCCAGTCATCGGGTACCGTGCCGAGGTGACGCGAGAGGCATCGAAGGCGCCCCTTTCGCGTGAGGTGTTCGCCGACGCCGCCCTCAGGATCATCGACGCGGACGGCTTTGATGCCCTCAGCATGCGCGCACTCGGCGAGCAGCTCGGGGTCCATGCAACCGCCGTGTACCGGCACTTCGCTAGCAAGGACGAGCTGGTCGAGGCCGTCATGGCCCGCATGTTCGTGACGTCCGGCGTCGAGGTTCCCGACGTCGGCACTCCCCGAGATCGCATAGCCAGCCTCGTGCGATCCCTGCGCCTCGCATTCGCACAGCATCCGAACCTCGCCCTGCCGAACCTCACTTTCCAGGACGAGCAGGCCACGGTCGATTTCGTCCGTGTCGCCCTCTCTCTGCTGAGGGAAATGGGCCTTCGTGGTCGCGATGTCGTCGTCGCCTACCAGATGCTGGAGACATACAGCGTCGGTTCGAACGCCTACGACTGGGGGAACTTCCCCGATGGGCTCGAGGCGCGCCGACGGGGCCGTCGCATGGTGGGCGATGAGGCTTTCGACGACTGCTCGCGCACCCTGGAATCTATGTCAGCCCTGAACGAGGAGGCCTTCGAGGTCGGCCTTCGGGCACTGCTCGATGCCTGTGCCGCCATGGCTGCAGCCGACTCACCGATGCATGTCACCGACTGATGCGTTTCGACCGAAGACCAGCGCGAGACGTCAGCCGAAGCAAATCGGGTCTTTGGTGAAGCGGGACGGGCTCGAACCGACATAGGAAGATGTCGCAGGTTCTGCTCGCGTCTTGAATATGTAGAGGACAGCAGGAGTGCTGGACAGTTCTGGGAATAGCCGCAATCTTCGACCTCCAATTGCGAAGTCACAGATCACGGACCCCGTACCGCGACAGTACTTGCCGGCGGACAACGCCATGAGGTCGGTCTGGAAACAACCATGACGATGGGGCAACAATCCGCTGAGCGTCCCTGACAGCAACAACCATCACCGCCTTGATCGGATACTCGCCCTGAGTGATTACCTCGAGAGGCGCAACCAACTCACCAAACTCAGACGAGTCAGCCCACACCAGCGAGGCATCTCCTGAGAACTGCCATCCCTCCTGGGCGAACACGTCAACGACGGACACCATCACATGGGAATTGATCGCGATGTTGCGCACAGTCTTCGGGGAGGCAATGTGAGCAATGAGAATACGGTCGCGGTCGCACGAGAACACTTCCTTGGGGCTCACATTTGGTCGTCCATCACCGTCCGCTGTGGCTATCCAGCAAAGAACCGACTCTTCGAGGCTGCTTCTCTGCTCAGCAGTGAGTTCCATGACTCGAGTGTGGACCAATTCTTGGTTGATCGCGAAAACTTCCCCGAACGGTGCCAGGGACTGGTCGGGCGGGTCGGGCTCGAAGCGACGACCAGATCATGAGGTGGCGGCGAGAGCAATGGGGTGCACCACGGTGAGTCACCAGAGCTCATGATCCGCCCCACGACGCCTTGGTGGAAGTTTCATTGTGAAACATGGCACTTCAGGACGATCTCATGGATGTCACAGGGACTCCTGTGAGACGAGTGTTGAGCAAAATGAAATTCCTCTTCTCCGCCTACGGAACTCGGTGACCAGGGACGGGATCCCACCGTGGAATTTCCGACTCTCAGTCGGGCTCAATTGGAGGGCACACGCGAGAATGAGGGATTTCCCCCACATCACTGTGACCATTTCTCCTTGGGGCAAACTTGTCCAAGAAATTGTTCGCCCATCGCACTTGCGTTTGGGCTTGATCCAAGTTCGCCCCCCCCAGCGCCGGGAAGTGTGGAATGACAATGAAGCGGAAGCTTATGGCTCCAGTCACGGTTGTCCTGACAGTGGCAGCTCTGCTCGTTGCCCCTAGTGTCCAGGCGTCATCGGGAGGACCATCGGTGCGCCTCGACGGCTCTAACGGCAGCTTCTTTCCTTACTCCCCGAACTGCGGCACTGAGTGGTGTTACGGAACTACATGGTTTGGGGGCAGCCTCAACATGGGCACCGTTTACCGCGTCAAGCCAGATGGCACCAGTTATTCGGTCGTGGGCAACTTTGAGGGAGCGAACGGGCTGCAACCATCGCAGGCTCCCGCCATCTCACCAGACGGCAAGTCGCTCTACGGCACAACTAGTCAGGGTGGCGATGCTGGTTCTGGAGCGATCTACATGGCCGATACCACCACTGGCACAATCACGTCCCTCGCTTCTTTCACGGGGCCAAATGGTTCTACCCCGCAGGCCCCTCCGATCATCGTCGGAGAACAACTTTTCGGCGTTGCGGGCCAGGGCGGCAAGAGTTCGCGTGGCGTTGTCTGGACCCTGCCCCGCTCCGGCGGTGAAATCAAGGTGCTTCACTCCTTCGTTGGCGGCAAGAAGGATGTTGCTACTCCGTTCGGTGCGTTGACGCTGAACCCCCACGACGGCATGTTGTACGGGATGGCCTTTGCCCAAGCCGCCGAAGGACTCGGAGGCATCTTCAGGATCAATCCGAAAACTGGGTCCTACAAATTGATGGCTTCGTTCACCGCCGCCACGGGAGGCGTTCCTCAGACAGGAGCCCTCGTGGTCGGGCCCGACAAGGCTCTCTACGGAAACAGCTGGGCGTTGGGCAAGAACAATGGTGGGTCCGTCTTTCGCTACAACCCAAAGACCAACCAAATCGAGCCAGTCTTCTTCTATGCGCCCACCACTGGTACTCAGCCGTACAGCGGAGTGGCTTTCAGTCCCAGCGGTGAGTGGATCTACTCGTTGACATGGAGGGGAGGAGAATTTGGTGGAGGAACGCTATTGGCGATCAAGGCCGATGGTTCCGACTATCGCATTCTCCAGCAGTTCGGGCCCAAGACAGGGCTCAACAATACGGCTGCTCCGACGATCACTCCCGACGGCAAGAGGTTGATCTATACGCAGAACGGCGGGAAGTACCCGTTGGGCGTTCTTTACTCCATGAGGATTCCCGCTTCGGTTCGCTAGCGAAAGGCCAGGCAGCATTGCGTGAACCGTCCTGAATCCCCTGGAAAGTGTGATCTCCGAAGGAGGGTGGTGTTCATGTCTGCACCAAGGAAGTACGACCATGAGACCCGGGACCGGTCGGTCCGGCTGCACCGGTAGGGACGCAAGTCCGCCCTTGGTGAATCAATGATCGCCAGGCGCAAGCATGTTGGTGCGTTGCTGGGGCTGAACTCGGAGACGCTGCGCGGCTGGATCGAGCGTGAGATCAACGCCGGGACTACTGACGAGCGGAGCGCGGAGTTGCGGCGTTGCGCTAGGAGAACGCCGAGCTGCGCCGCGCGAACGAGATTCTGCCCACCGCGAGTTCTTGCCGACAGCTACAGGGTGAGCTGATAGACAGGTTGTTAGCAGTCTGAACGGTGCGGGCCACAGGTGGGTGGTGGGGCGGGTCGGGCTCGAACCGACGACGACCAGATTATGAGTCCGGGGCTCTAACCAGCTGAGCTACCGCCCCTGCGGTTTCCCGATTCTAGAGGTCGGGTCAGCAGTCCTTGACGGTGATCCGCTGGTCCGCGAGTCTGCACATGACGAGGACTCAGCATGAGGTGCGTCCCATGGCTTCGTCGAGCGGGCTTCCGCGGCGGAGCTATTGGCAGCACAGGCGGTCACCGCCGCGAAGACCGCTGAGCCCGCGCAGCTGGACATCATGGAGATCTTGATGAGCGCGGTCACGGGACAGCAGCAAGACGGCGCAGGCATGTCACAGGTGGAGGTCAGCCTGTTCGTCCGTGATCCTGGGCCTGAACACCCTTAGCTCGACGCGCCGATTCGACGCCCGTCGTGCTCGGCGATCTGCAGCGCCTCCTCGTTGTCCTCCCGCAGATCGGCCTCAAGGAAGGCGGCGGTCTCCGGGATCGCCAGGTGCACATCGTTGACGTCGTTCAGCTCGACATGCAGGGCGTCGGCGGCAAGGTTCAGCACATGCCCACCCTTCGCACGATCATCGCTGATGAAGTGCAGGTGCCAGCCGGAGATGGCGATCGACTTCGCGTAGTCCGGGCTCCAGAAGCCGACGAGAGTTCCCGGCACATCCTCATAGTCGAAGACCACCTGATTCGACGTGGCCTCGACGAGGTCTATTCCAGACTCCGTACGGCATGCCGTGCGCACCCGCATCGAGCCGAAGCGCCCGGTCACCCTGAGCGACACCATGCCGTTCTTGGAGCTGCGCAGCCCGTCGAGTCGCTCGGTCAGATCGCCGAGGGAGCCGACGTTCTCGATCTCCGCGGTGCTGTCGGGCGCGAAGTTCACGACGCTGGCGAACGGAGTGAGCGCGTCATCGGGTGCCTCGACGACCGTGCCGTCGGACCGAGCCTGGAAGCAGCGCCCCTCGATGAGGATCATCTCGCCGTCGAGATCCTCGAAAGTGCCGAGACCGAGGTCGCCGTGGCGGCGCAGATCGGCCACCGTGACGCACCCCTGGTAGAGGCCCTGCACGATCGCCCCGGATGTCGACACCTGGAAGATCGAGTGGTGCTCGACGTCGAGGGCCTCGGCGAGAGCCATCTGAACGATGTGAGCAACGCTCTGCCCGCTGGTCCGCGAGCGTTCCTGGAGGGCCTCCCAGATAGACGCGGACAGACGGGTCTGCAAGGTGATCGACATGGTGAGCACGGTAGGCCGCTGAGGGCCGGTCGAACAAGTCG
>DMPC01000176.1:37522-37926 GCA_003456155.1 Actinomycetota bacterium
TCGCTGTCGTTGGCCAGCGCAGTGGCAGTTTCCTGGAAGATGGAACTCACGCGAACTCCTTCAGTGAAGTGTGGTCGGCGAGGGCGACCGAGCAGGTGGGCGCGATCCCCGGTTGTTGTGTCGGGGCGCACGCCCGAAACGAGCGCAATGCAGCAAGGATTCGTTCCACTTGGCCACGCATGTGGTGGATGTGATGGGAGTGGCACATCAACCAGCTCAGGAAGCCTGCTGGTTGTGTTCGAAAGCAGCCAGCAGCGCTTCCTGCACGACAGTCCGTGGTCGGATCTGGCATCCTATGAGCGGCAGCCGACACGTCAGGAGCACTCCACAGCGCGACGGCTGCCCCGCCCAGCACCATGGCCCGTGCCTTGCAGGAGGTTCCGCGTGACGTGGGTAAGCGTGAT
>DMPC01000176.1:38244-42981 GCA_003456155.1 Actinomycetota bacterium
AGCACGGTGAGGGGATCACGGGACTTCGAAGCCACCACCCTCGAGACGGTCACGCAGGCACGTGCCACGGCCCTGGAGGCGCGTGGAGTCGAGGCGACCGCTCAGGCGGATGAAGGCCTCACCGCCGCACTCGGACGGCTCTTCGCCATTGCCGAGGCCTACCCTCAGCTCACGGCGACGGCGGGCTTCCGAGATCTTCAGGGGCAACTGGCCGAGATTGAGTCTCAACTGCAGTTTGCGCGACGCTTCTACAACGACACTGTCGTCACGCTGAACACGGCACTCCGCACCATTCCGTCCATGTGGTTCGCGGGTATCGCGGGTGTTCAGCCTCGCCCTGTCTACGAGGAAGCAGATCCGACGCGCCGTTCCGCACCTCCCCTTGCCTTCTAGGAAGCGCGTGTTCAGGCCGAGGAAGCCGACGCCGCAGATCCGATCTCTGCGTTCCCTGTCGAACTGGCTTCTCAGCATTGCGCTCACCCTGGGCTTGACCGCCGTCGCCGTTGCCATCGCGGGGCCGGCTGCTGTCGGCCAAGAGGAGTCATCTGGTGCCACTCCTAAGCCTGACCTGACTCTCGAGCAGTACCAAGAGATCCTGCCCGAATTCCTCACCTCCTTTCCTGAGGACAGGGAGGCGATCATCTCCTTCGAGATGGACGTTGATGTGCTGCCCAGCACTGACATCACGATCCACGAGCGCATCACGTACAACACCGGGACGCGAGACGTCAGACGCGGCATCATTCGGGACATTCCCAAGGTTGATCTCCTCGACAATGGTCAGCAGCGCATCTACGGGGTGTCCCTGATCTCTGTCCGGCGCGACGGTGCTGAAGTGCCCTACACCGTTGAAGACTCCGGCACCACCTTGTCCCTGCGCATTGGCGACGAGCAGCGCACCATCCAAGGAGTGCACGAGTTCGAGATCACCTACAGCGTCGCGAACGGTCTCGACCTGCTGCAGCCATCGGACCTCGACAGCGATGTTCCACCCCAGGTCAGCGCGGGCGACATCGAACTCTATTGGGATTTCGTCGGTGACGAATGGACATTCCCCGTCTACGAATCCAGGGTCAGCATTCGTGGCCCCGCCCCAGCTTTGGCCGCGCGATGCTATCCAGATCCGCAATATGCTCTCGGCTGCACCGTGGACCTGAACGGTGGCCCCGAGGGTGCCACCACGATGACGGCCGAGACCGTTGGATGGTTCGAACTCGATGGCTACCTGACGGGTGCCATCGCCTGGGCTCCGGACGCCTTCACGCAACTCCCTGCTCCCCTGATCATGGATGACCCCCAGGCGACCCAGAGTCGCCAAGCAGTTCGCAACGCCCCCCTCGCCGGGATCGGCACCGCTGCAGCCCTTCTCCTGCCGGTTCTCGTCGCTGTTGCCCTGCGTCGACGGAGCAGGGGCGTCGTCTCGCCAGCGTCCCCCGTCAGGTACGAGCCACCGAAGGGCCTGCGCCCCGCGGAAGTGCAGGCAGGACTCAAGGGCACGCTCGACTCACGTGGCTTCGCCGCGACACTGGCTGATCTGGCCGCCCGCGGCCACGTCAGACTTCGCGCGGAGGACGGAGGCCTCCTGAGTCGGGAGACGCTGACGGTCACCCGGACCGGCCACGCCGCCGAGGACCTTGCGACGTGGGAGTCTGACGTGCTCAACGCGATTCTCGCCGGACGTGACGTTGCCGTTCTCGGGGAGGAGAACCCCGCACTGGCCTCAGCAGTGGTGCGAGTACGCACGCAACTCTCGGATGCAGCACGGACGAGCGGTCGCTTCAATCCCGATGGCCACAGGCCCGACAAGCCCTTTCGCCTCACCGCTCTCATCGGCCTGTTGGGCCTCGTGGCGAGCATCGCCCTGGTCATCATGGGTGGTGAGACAGTCCCAACCAGCATCCTCGTCTTCGTGACGCCCATCAGCATCGGGCTGATCGTCGGCGGCCTGCTCGGGGCGGTCATCACGCCCCGCCGCCAGACGAAGGTATCGGCGAACTTCATTGCCGAGACCGAGGGGTTCCGCCGATTCCTCGATTCGGCTTCAGCCGCGGCACGACGCGACTTCGCCCAACGAGCGGGGATCCACGAGGATGCACTCTTCGCGACCTATCTTCCGTATGCCATCGTCTTGGACCTCGAGGACACCTGGATTGACAGCTTTCGCGATGTGGATCCCGAACGCCTCCTCACGTACGGGGTGAGTGCCACCACATGGAGCGGGGTGCGGACCCTGACTCAGCACATGTCCTCATCGATGGCCAGTGGGGCTTCAATGAGATCCAGCGGATCGGGATTCAGCAGCGGCGGTCGTGGCGGTGGTGGCGGTGGCGGTGGCGGCGGCAGTTCCTTCTAGGTTCGTAGCGTCGGGCCCACCACGCAGGTAGCCATCTGAGTCATGCCTGGGAGCCATGTCGAGCGGCAGCGACGCGGACACCCTCGTCACCATCCAAGAGGAGCGCCTCACGAACCTCGGCCGGAGTCGCGGCATTGGTGGCCACGGCCATCCTCACCCGCCAGTCCTCGTCCGTGGCAAGCGTGCGCAAGAGAACCATTGCTGCTGCGGCACTCTCCCCTACCGCTGCACGCACCTGCCACTCCGAATCCTCGGAAAGCCGCGACAGAATCGTCTCTGAGGCTCCCTCATGAGCGGCAGCGGCCACTCGAATGCGCACATCGTCATCCTCGGACACCCGATCGAGATCGTCCAAGGACAACCCGGGATTGGACGCCGCCCTTCTGCGCACTCGGACATCATCGTCACGCGCCGCCTCACTCAGGCTGAACTCATCCAAGGCGGTGTTGCCCGCAGCCGCCGCGCGCACGCTCCACTCCTCATCGAAGGCAAGCTCCTCGAGGACGCGAGCAGGTGCGACCGTATGCGCAGCGACCGCAGCGCGAACCCGCTTGTCATCGTCCTTCGAGAGAGCCACCAGGCTGTCGGTCCGCGTACTGGGATTCTCCGCGACAGCACGTCGAACCTCTGGATCCTCGTGGCGGGCCCATTGATCCAGGCGATCTCGAGCCGTGCCGGCGGAAGAGGCCTCCTCCAGAATCACGGTGATCGTGTCGTCACCAGCACCGGGCTCATTCACCATGCCGTTCCTCCAGCGTCGCGTCTGCCGGCACGCTACACGCGCGGGAGAAGTCGGTGTCGGGGCTTTCCCTTACGGGAGTCCCCGCAACGCGAGCCTGCCCGGCAGTGCAGTGATTCTGAGGGCGTCGGGGGTGATTCGGCGGCTGCGGCGAGCCGCATTCCAGTAGTCTCGAGCGGCCATGACGACCAGCCTGCCCCATGCCGACCCCGAGACAGCGGCTCTGCTCTTCGACTGCGACGGGACCCTTGTGGACACGATGGGGGTGCACCGCCTGGTGTGGGCGGAGATCTTCGGCCGCTACGGCTTCACCATGACGGATGACTGGTGGGAGGAGTATGCGAACGTCGCTCTGGTGCCCTTCGTCCAGGCCGTTATCCCGGATGCCGGCATGGAGCTGGCAGACGAGTTGAACCAGGAGGGGATGGCCATGTTCATTGATGCTCTCCACCTCGTCGAGCCGCTGGAACACGTCATCGAGGTCGCCCGCGAGCATCATGGCCGCCTGCCGATGGCGGTCGTCACCGGTGGGTATCGGGAGATCATCATCCCCACTCTCGATGCCGCCGGCATCACCCATCTGTTCGACGTGATCGTCACGGCCGATGACGTGGTGCACAGCAAGCCGGCACCCGACGTCTACTCACGTGCCATGGCCCTTCTCGAGGTGGATCCGGTCCGATGCATCGCCTACGAGGACAGCGAGATAGGGATGACCTCGGCCCTCGCGGCCGGGGTCGGCAGGGTCATCGACATCCGCCTGCCCTAGTTGACCGGGCGCGGCTGTCCGATCAGCCCGACTCATCTGCCAGAGTGACCCGGTGACGACGACGGATGCCCGAGGTGTGGTGCGGGCCCCGACGTCGCAGATCGTGGTTCGTCTCATTCCCGTGTGGTTCCTGTGGGGAGCGACCTACCTCGGCATCGCCCTTCTTCTCGAGTCCATGCCGGTCCTCATGGGCAACGGGAGCCGGTTCCTCGCCGCCGGGATCGTGCTCGCCCTCGGCCTGATCCTCGTGAAGGGCCCCCGGGTGCTCGCGATCACGCTCCGACAGTTGCGCGCAGTGATCACGATGGGCGTGATGATCCTCGGCGTTGGCATCGGTCTGCTCGCGCTCGCGGAGCAGTACGTGCCCTCCGGGATCGCCGCACTCCTGGTCTCCATCACTCCGCTGCTCATCGTGATCTTCCGGCTTCGCGCAGGAGACCGCCCGGCTCGGCTCACCCTCATCGGCGTCGCCGTCGGCCTGGTAGGACTAGCCCTCATGCTGTTGCCCGGCGGGACCGTGCCCGTCTCAGGCACCGACACCGATGTCGTCATCTGGTCAGCGGTCATCCTCCTCGGCAGTGTCTCCTGGGCGTACTTCTCGTGGCGATCGACCGCCTACGACCTCCCCAAGGATCCCCTGGCCACGACCGCCTACGAGCTGCTCACGGCCGGTGTGGTCCTCACGATCGTCGGCTTCCTGCTCGGCGAACGGTGGGACTTCGCTGCGATCACGACCGCCTCTTGGATCGGGTGGGCCTACCTCGCCACGGCCTCGCTCATCGCCTACGCGGCGTACGTGTGGCTGCTGGACAACGCCCCGATCTCCCTGACCTCGACCTACGCGTATGTCAACCCCGTCGTGGCCGTCATCCTGGG
>DMPC01000176.1:43279-47379 GCA_003456155.1 Actinomycetota bacterium
CGCTCCGGCTCGTCGGGGTACCCCGCGACGAAGCAGAACTCGTTGCCTTCGGGATCCGCCATCACGATGAATGCCCCCGGCGGGTCATCGACGAAGCGCAGCCGAGCGGCTCCGAGTCGCTCGGCCCGGGAGGCCGCCTGCTCGAGATCCTCGCAGTCGAAATCCAGGTGGCAGCGGTTCTTCATCGTCTTCGGCTCGGGAACCTGCTGGAACCCGATGATGATCGGATCGGCCCAAATGGTCGCCCAATCCGGACGCGACTGACGAGGTCGACCGTCGACGAGAGCCAGGTAGAACGCGGCGAGGGACTGCGGATCCGCGCAGTCAAGGACAATCTCGTTGATGCGATGGGCCATGACCTCATCGTGCCGCGTGGAGCGGTCTCGAGGACAGTGGCTCCCCCATCTGGACTCGAACCAGAAACCCTTCGATTAACAGTCGAATGCTCTGCCAATTGAGCTATGGGGGACTACGTGTTGAACTGGCCCGCAGAGAATAGCAAGGCCCCCGCGGTGCCCCCTCCAGGCACCCCGCCCGCGTCAGATGCCCAGCGTGCTGCGGAGGGCGTCCAGGGCTTGGCGCGCCTCCTCCTGCAGGCCGGGATCCGTCGCATCGACCCCCGTCTCGAACACCACGCTCCAGCGCACCGGGGCGTCGTCACTCGCTCGACGGGCCACCATCCGGGCGCGCACGCCGTCACGCACCTCGACGATCTCGCTCACCATGACGCTGGCTCTGACCCGATCATGAACGGCCGCCGGCAGGTCACCCGACGTGCTCACCTCCAGACGCAGACGCTCGGCAGGCTGCCCCGCGGTGTCAAGAAGATCCACCTCGAGGACCGGCTGCTCCCAGGAGGCGCGGCTGACCATGTCCCAGGCGAGGCGCTGCCCGATCGCCTCGACATAGAGGGCGCGATTGGTGGCAGCGAGATACCCCGTGGACACCGAGCCGTCCCCCCCTCGGACCGGACCGGATCCCCACGCGAGGATCCGCTCGCCAGCCGGAATGTCCAACCGGCGGTTCAGGTCGCCCGGTGCCTTCGGCGCGCGGCGAGGCAGGATGCCCATCAGTCCCCTCCCCCCAGCGACTCCTGCCGCAGCGACCGGCGGATGTCCTCCAGCGCCAGCAGGTCCGCGAACGTGCGTCGGTACTCCTCCGCCTCGGCCGTCGCGTCGATGCGCTGGAGTCGCCCCTTCAGATCATCGATCCGACGGGAGGCATCCCGCTCGAGCAATCGGGAGACGACCCCGATGGCATAGGACTCGTCACGACCCTCATCAGCGGGCAGCGGCTCGACCGCGAGCTCGCGCACCAGCCTGCGGACCTCGTCATCCGCGCTCGCGTCGAGCACGGCATCGATCCAGGCCAGGCCCGTCAGCTCGGGCCGCGGAAGCCCGGCCGCGGCGATGGCCTGATGGACACGTCGGGCAGCGGGATGGGTGAAGGCCGTCTCCTCGACCGAGGCGTACCACTCCGAGACATGCTCAGGCTCCTGCAGAGCACACTTCAGGGCCTCCCGCTCCACCATGAGCACCGGATCGCGCCGCTGGCCCGCCTCCGGCCTCGGCCGGGGGGCCGGCCGCTGCTCATTGGGGACCTCACGCCTGTTCGGCACCGGCTGGCGCCCCGAGCGCTGGGCCTCCTGCACCGCACGGGTCACGACATCGACATCCATGCCGAGCCAGCCCGCCAATCGACGCGCATACTCCGGCCGCAGGGCAGTGTCGCGGATCCGGGCGACCATGGGTGCGGCATCGCGCAGCGCCGCGATCCGACCCTCGGCCGTCTCGAGGTCATAGGCGGCCAGTGCCGAACGGATCGCGAACTCGAACAGGGGCACCCGGCGCCCGACCAGCGCGCGGACCGCCTCGTCGCCGTGCTGGATCCGGAGGTCGCACGGATCCAGGCCGGTCGGCTCGACCGCCACGAAGGTCTGGGTCACGAAGCGCTGATCCTCCTCGAAGGCCCGCAGAGCAGCCTTCTGCCCCGCAGCATCGCCATCGAAGGTGAAGACCACGCTCCCCTTCATCTGGTCGTCGTCCATGAGCAGTCGACGAAGCACCTTGATGTGCTCCGTGCCGAAAGATGTGCCGCACGTGGCAACCGCGGTGGTGATGCCCGCGAGATGACAGGCCATGACGTCGGTGTAGCCCTCGACGATGACCGCCTGCTGGCCCTTCGAGATCTCACGACGCGCGAGATCGATGCCGTAGAGCACCTGGCTCTTCTTGTAGATGGGGCTCTCAGGGGTGTTGAGGTACTTCGGGCCATCGTCATCGTCGAACAGCTTGCGGGCACCGAACCCGATGACCTCCCCACCGAGATCGCGGATCGGCCACACCAGGCGTCCTCGGAAGCGGTCGTAAGGGCCCCGATTCCCTTGACTCACGAGCCCGCCGGTGCGCAGCTCGTCATCGGTGAAACCCTGCTGCCGAAGATGCGTGGTCAGGGCATCCCAGCCTTTCGGAGCGAAGCCGACCCCGAAGTGCTCGGCCGCCTCGGCATCGAACCCGCGCTCCTTGAGGAACTCCCTCGCCACCTGGGCGTCCGGACTCGCAAGCTGCTTGGCGTAGAAGGCGGCCGCCACGCGATGGGCCTCCACCAGGCGGGTGCGCTGCCCCTGCTGGCGATGGTTCGTCGCCCCACCCTCGACGTAGCGCAATTCGACGCCCGTGCGACCGGCCAGCTTCTCGACCACCTCTGCGAACGAGAGGTGGTCGATCTTCTGCACGAACCCGAAGACATCCCCGCCCTCGCCGCAGCCGAAGCAGTACCACATGCCCTTGCTCGGAGTGACGTGGAAACTGGGCGACCGCTCGTCATGGAAGGGGCACAGACCCTTCAGCGAGCCGCCGCCCGCGGACTTCAGGGTCACGTACTCACGCACGACATCGTCGATCCGGGCGCGCTCCCGCACGAGGGCGACGTCCTCGTCACGAATGCGGCCGGCCATGGCCCCACCCTACGTCCGACCGGGGGACCGCCCGCCCGAGCCGCGGGTCACCGCACCAGGCGGCGATGCCACTCCAGGATGCTGACATCGGTGAGACTGGCGACCTGGTCGATGATGACGCGCATGCGCTCGGCATCGTCGACCGCCTCGAGGTAGGCCGGCCGGAGCCAGGGCTCCAGGGATCGTCCCTCATCGAGGACCATCGCATTGACCAGCTCGGCGATGATCTCCCGCTGCCGGGCGTACTGCTCGTCAGCTCCCGGACGATTCATGACGTACTGCACCGCGACGGCCTTCATGACGGAGACCTCCGCCCGGACCTCGTCGGGAACGACCAGGTCGGCGCCGTAGCGCGTCAGGGGCCCTGCTCCGAAGCTGACCTGGGTCGCGACCTGGGCGGCATTGGAGAAGCGCGCGATGAGCCAGCTCGTGAAGTGCTTCAGCGCGGCGAGATCCCGCATGGTGCCGTCGAAGGACGAGGGCCAGTAGTCCAGGGCGACCAGCCGATCCAGTGCAGCGCTCAGCTCTGCGGGCTCGCCCTCACCGGGAAAGCGGCGATGGGCAGTCTCGACGAGCGTTCGCCGCTCCTGCGGTGATCCGAACACCTCCAGGGAGGCGATTCCGGAATGGACCGCATCCTCGAAGTCGTGGACCGAGTAGGCGACGTCATCAGCCCAGTTCATGACCTGCTCCTCGATGCAGGTGCGCTCAGCCGGAGCCCCCTCGCGAAGCCAGTCGAAGATGACGAGATCGTCGTCGTACGCACCGAACTTCCGCGTGCCCTCTCGCCGGGTCCAGGGGTACTTGCATGCCGCATCGAGCGACGCGCGACTGAGGTTGAGCCCCACGCTCTCACCGGTGGCTGGGTCGACCACCTTGGCCTCGAGCCGGCTGAGCACCCGCAGCGACTGGGCGTTGCCCTCGAAGCCACCGATCCGCTCCGCGAGGCGATCGAGCTCTGACTCCCCGTTGTGCCCGAAGGGAGGGTGACCCAGATCGTGGGCGAGACCAGCAACCTCGACGAGATCCGGATCGCAACCCAGGGCAGCGCCAAGCTCCCTGCCGATCTGGGCGACCTCGAGGGTGTGCGTCAGCCGGGTGCGAGGGAAGTCGGAGACACCGGCCACCATCACCTGCGTCTTGG
>DMPC01000176.1:47438-54352 GCA_003456155.1 Actinomycetota bacterium
GACTCCTTGACCGGCTCGGTCACGAACCGAGCAGCATCGTGCTCGCCATAGCCCGCAGGAATCGGTGTCACCCGGTTGAGGGTAGTGCCGGGCCACCGACGCGAGCGCCTCCTGCCCCGCTCCGACCGTGTCAGCCGGTCTGCTTCGCCAGCACCTGNNCCGGCCACCATCACCTGCGTCTTGGCTGCCAGGCGCCGCAGGGCCGCGGAGTGCAGGACGCGGGCGCGGTCACGGGCAAAGGGGGTGCGGACGGACTCCTTGACCGGCTCGGTCACGAACCGCGCCGCATCGTGCTCTACGTAGCCCGGAGGAATCGGTGTCACCGGTCGAGAGTAGTGCCGGGGCACCGACGCAAGACTCGCCTGCCCCGCTACGAGCGGGCGCGTCAGCCGGTCTGCTTCGCCAGCACCTGACCCACCGCGTTGGCCAGCCCGATGGGATCGGTCGCGCCGATGATGCGGGTCGCGATCCGGCCCTCTCGGTCCAGGATCACGGTGCTCGGCAGGGACTTGGGCGGGATGCCGGGAATGGTGGCGAGGATCGCGCCGTCAGAGTCGGCGATGCTCGGGAACGTCATCCCCATCTCGTCGATGAAGTCCTGCGCCGCCGTGCGGTCGTCGCTGACGTTGAGTCCGACCACGGCGATGTCCGCCGGATCAGCCGACCCGTCCAGGTCGACGAAGGCGGGCATCTCCGATCGACAGGGGGCGCACCAGGAGGCCCAGGCGTTGATCACCACCACCTGGCCCCGCAGGTCGGCGAGAGAGAACGGATCGCCCTCCAGGGTCGTGCCGGTGAAGTCGAGGGGTGCCTCGCGATCCTCGACCGCCACTGCGTCCACGCCCACGAGAGCGGACGCCGGCTGCTCACGTCCGCATCCGGCGACCAGAAGGGGCAGAACGAGGAGCGGCGCGAGTGCAGCGGCGCGTCTCATGACTCCATGCTAGGCAGGCGCGTCGATGACCGGGCGCAGCGACCATCGGGTGAGCAGATGGTGGCGGACGAGCGCGGCAACCTCCCTGGCGACCTGCTCCGAGGTCAGCGCTGCTCCGGGACCATCCGCGGTGGGCGACAGATGGGCATCGATGCCGAGTGCGGACGACGTCGCGCCGGCTCGCGCCGCCTGTGCAGGATCGGTGACCACGGTCGCCGAGGACCACCCGAGATCACGCATGACTCCGGCCACCACCCGCAGTGATCCAACGGTGTCTGCGCCGGTGTCGAACGAGACGATGTCCCGATCGGCCACGCCCTGCTCGACGAGGATGCGGCGCTCGTCGCCAGCACGCCGTTGGGGACCCGTCACGATCACCACAGGTGCCACGCCCTCACGGTAGAGCTGAGCCGCGTGCTCGAGGCGGGCGCGGAGCACCGGTCGGGTGTTCCCCCAGTACTGGGCCGGATCCAGCACCACGATGGCCTGGGTGGGAGTGCGATCATCCACGTGCGAACTCAGGACGACCTGAAGCGTGGCGCCGATCGGGAGCAGCAGGAGCAGGCCGACGAAGGCGGTCGCCACACCCGCAACGAGAACCTTGGACGTGCGGGCGCTCGGCTCAGCGCCCGCGACCAGCCGGGCCCCGTCAGCGATCCTGCGGGAGGCGCTCCGCGCACCTGATGACGCCGACGGAGCACCCACGGGCCCATCGTCACACGGGTTGCTCGGGATGCACGGCTGCGACACCGGTCATCGGCACGCGTGGATCAGCGCGTATCGCTGCGGGTCACGTGACGCGACACCGCTGCCCGGCCCGACTCCAAGCGCGCGACCGGCACACGGAAGGGCGAGCAGGACACATAGTCGAGGCCGATCTCGTCGAAGAAGTGGATCGACTCAGGATCCCCGCCGTGCTCACCGCAGACACCGCAGTGGAGGTTGGGGCGTCGGGCACGACCCTTCTTGACGGCGATTCGAACCAGCTCGCCGACTCCCTCGCGGTCGATCGACTCGAACGGGGAGACGCCGAAGACGCCCTTCTCCAGGTATGCCGAGAAGAAGGCCGCCTCAACGTCATCGCGGCTGAAGCCCCACGTCGTCTGCGTGAGGTCATTCGTCCCGAACGAGAAGAACTCGGCGGCCTCGGCGATCTGCCCGGCCGTGAGCGCGGCTCGAGGCAGCTCGATCATGGTGCCGATGGGGAACTTGAGCGTGCAGCCGTGGGCGTCTGCCACCTCCTTGAGAACACCGGCCGCCTCGTCGATGACCAGTTCGAGCTCCTGGATCGACCCCACCAGCGGGATCATGATCTCCGCCCGCGGATCGCCTCCCATGCGCTGACGGAAGCAGGCCGCCTCGGCGATCGCACGCACCTGCAGGGCGAACAGGCCGGGAAGAACCAGCCCCAGACGGACGCCGCGAAGGCCCAGCATCGGGTTCTGCTCGTGGAGCCGATTGACGGCCTGCAGGAGGCGCAGATCTGCCTCGTGCTCCTCGCCACGAGCCTCCGCCACGGCCACGCGGACGGCGAGCTCGGTGAGATCGGGCAGGAACTCGTGCAGGGGCGGGTCGATCAGCCTGATGGTGACCGGAAGTCCGTCCATCGCCTCGAGGATGCGGATGAAGTCCTTGCGCTGGAGCGGCAGCAGAGCGTCGAGCGCCTGCCTCCTGTCCTCGTCAGTGTCGGCGAGAATAAGCCGCTCGACATGCGTCTTGCGCTCGCCGAGGAACATGTGCTCGGTTCGGAGCAGACCGATGCCCTCCGCGCCCATGTGACGCGCGCGCGTCGCATCCTCGGGAGTGTCGGCATTGGCCCGGACCCTCAGCCGACGTGCACGATCAGCCGCCGTCATGATCCGGTCGACGGCGCGAATGAGCTCGGCCGTCTCGTCATCCGCATCCTCGACAGCAGCATGGAGGCCCGCCTCGAAGTAGGTGACAACGGCACTGGGCACCACCGGCATCGCTCCGAGGAACACGTCTCCTGTGCTGCCGTCGATGGAGACGACGTCGCCCTCCTTGACCAGGTGACCGTCCGAGGTGGTGATCACCCGGGCCTTGGTGTCGACATCGAGGGACTCAGCACCGCAGACCGCTGTCTTGCCCATGCCCCGGGCCACGACGGCAGCATGGGACGTCTTGCCGCCCCTGCTGGTGAGGATGCCCGCAGCGGCGATCATTCCCTCGAGGTCGTCCGGGTTGGTCTCGCGACGCACGAGGATCACCGACTCGCCGTCCTTCGCCCACTTCACCGCAGTCGGCGAGTCGAAGATGACGCGGCCGACGGCTGCTCCCGGAGAGGCGTTCATGCCCTTGGCGATCCGCCCGTCGGATCCCCCGACGGCGAACCTGGGGAACATCAGCTGGCCGAGCTGGTGCCCCGTGACGCGCATCAGCGCCTCGTCCATCGAGATGACACCCTCATCGACCAGCTGAACGGCGATCCGGAAGGCCGCTGCGGCCGTGCGCTTGCCCACGCGTGTCTGAAGCATCCAGAGCTTGCCGCGCTCGATGGTGAACTCGATGTCGCACAGATCCCGATAGTGCAGCTCGAGTGTTCTCATGATCTCCATGAGCTGCGCGTAGGAGACCGGATCGATCGACTCGAGGGCCTGCAGCGGGCTGGTGTTGCGGATCCCTGCGACGACGTCCTCTCCCTGGGCATCGGCCAGATAGTCCCCGTAGACACCGCTGTGCCCGGTGCCTGGATCGCGAGTGAAGGCCACACCGGTGCCCGACCCCTCTCCCGCATTGCCGAAGGCCATCACCTGGACGTTCACCGCTGTCCCGAGCGTGTGCGGGATGCGCTCCTGTCGGCGATACAGCCGCGCGCGCTCGGTGTTCCACGAGTGGAAGACGGAGCGGATCGCGAGGTCAAGCTGCTGGTAGGGATCCTGGGGGAACTCGTGACCGGTGGACTCACGGACGATCGACTTGTAGGCGTCGACAAGGCGCCTCAGCGCGTCGACCGGAAGCTCGACATCCGTCGCCACGCCGGCCTTGGCCTTCATCTGGTCGAGCGTGCTCTCGAACTCCTCCCCGTTGATGCCCAGCACGGTCTTGCCGAACATCTGGATCAGTCGACGGTAGGAGTCCCAGGCGAAGTGATCGTCGTGAGCCATCCGTGCCAGCCCGGCGACGCTGGCATCGTTCAGGCCGATGTTGAGGACGGTCTCCATCATCCCGGGCATCGAGAAGCGCGCCCCTGATCGCACGGAGACGAGCAGCGGGTTCTCCGGATCCCCCAGCCTGCGGCCCATCTCCTCCTCGAGCCGCGCCGTGTGATCGGCGATCTGCCGGCGCAGTCCGGAGGGTCCATGACCGTTCTCGAGGAAGTACCGGCATGCCTCGGTCGTGATCGTGAAGCCCGGCGGCACAGGCAGGCCCAGACGGGTCATCTCGGCAAGGTTGGCTCCCTTGCCGCCCAGCAGGTCGACCTTGGTGCGATCGCCCTCGGAGAAGTCGTACACATAGGCCGGCGCGAGCGCAGGGGTGACCGTCATAACCTCACCTGACACCCACCGGTGCCCCCGTTGCAACCAGCCATGGTCATGTGCGCGCTTACATGCGTGTGACCTCGGCCACGGACAGGACCAAGGACCCGCCGACGTAGGCTCTCCTCATGACCCAGAACCAGCACCTCGATGGGGCCGACGCAGGCCCGGACGATCCGGAGGATCAGCGGCCGACGCCCTTCGTCGCCGGCCCCGTGCGCCACCGAGGCGCCTACATCGAGATGCTCGTGTCCGCGGTCATCGGCCTCATCGCCGCCCTCGTGCTGTCCATCGAGGCGATCACCCTCGCCGAGAACCCGTTCGCCGATCTCGGGTGCGACCTCAACGCCGTGCTGTCCTGCGGGACCGTGGGGCAGTCCTGGCAGGCGAGCTTGCTCGGCTTCCCGAATGCCTATCTGGGGCTGATCGCCGAGCCCGTGGTCATCACCCTCGCGGTCGCGGCCCTCGGGGGTGTCCGCTTCCCCCGATGGTTCATGATCGCCGCGCAGGTCGTCTACTCGATCGGGCTGATCTTCGCCTACTGGCTGTTCGCCCAGTCCTACTTCGTCATCGGGGCCCTGTGCCCGTGGTGCCTGACCATCACCGTGACCACGACCCTGGTGTTCGCGAGCATGACCCGCGTCAACCTGCTCGACGGCAACATCCGACTCTCGGCCTCGACCTACCGGACCGTGGCCTCCTGGCTCCGGGCCGGCGTCGACACCCTCATCGTGATCCTCATCGTGGCCGCACTCACGGCGATGATCGTCATCAAGTACGGCTCGGTCCTGTTCGGCGGCTGAGGATCACCCGCCGCTGACGCTGATCTCCGCCCGAGCCACGAGGGCCGCCGTCTCCGTATCGATGTCGCAGGTATCGAGCCAGCCGTCCGGCAGCGCGGGGCGCTTGTTGCCCGACGTGCGTCCGCGCGGCCCACTGCCCACCTCGATGTTGAACGCCTGATCGGCGTCGATCTGGGCCAGGAGCTGGTCCAGCTCAGCCAGTGATGCCACCGTGCCCAGGGCCTGGCGCACCTGCTGCCGGACGCTGAAGCCCTTGAGGTACCAGGCCATGTGCTTGCGCATGTCACGACAGCCCTTGTCCTCGCCGTAGTCATCGACCAGCAGTTGAGCGTGACGGCGAAGTGTCGCGAGCACATCTGCCAGGCCGGGATCATCGGGGACGGAACGATCCTCGAATGCCGCGGCCAGCTGGCCGAACAGCCAGGGACGCCCCAGGCAGCCACGGCCGACGACCACACCGTCGACTCCGGTGGACTCGACCATCCGCAGGGCATCCTGTGCCGTCCAGATGTCACCGTTGCCCAGAACCGGCGTGCCGAGGGGGGCGAGGGCCTCCTTGAGCCGGGCGATGGCCTGCCAGTCCGCCACTCCGGCGTACATCTGATCGGCGGTCCGTCCGTGCAACGCCACCCAGGCCACGCCTTCCTCCGCCGCCGCGCGACCGGCGTCGAGGTAGGTCAGGTGATCGTCGTCGATGCCCTTGCGCATCTTGACCGACACGGGCACGCGACCGTCGGCCGCTTCAACGGCGGACCGAACGATGCTGCGGAACAGGTCCCGCTTCCAGGGCAGCGCGCTGCCGCCGCCGCGTCGGGTCACCTTGGGTACCGGGCATCCGAAGTTCAGGTCGATGTGATCGGCACGGTCCTCGTCGACGAGCAGGCGCACCGCCGCACCGACTGTTCCCGGAGCAACCCCGTAGAGCTGCACCGCACGCGGCGACTCCTCGGGGCCGAAGGTGACGAGGTCGAGGGACTCCTCGCTGCGCTCCACGAGGGCGCGGGAGGTGACCATCTCCGAGACGTACATCCCGACGCCCGCTGCTCCCGAGGCACGAGCCGACTCGCGGCAGAGCCGACGGAACGCCCGATTCGTGATGCCGGCCATCGGGGCGAGCACCACGGGGGGCGAGAAGGGGATCGGCACAAGGTGATTGTTCCACTCCCTCGATGGGGCAGAATCACGACCGCAACCGCGCCCCGACCTCTCCCTGGAGACCCATGAGCACCCCGCCCGCCCACGAGACCGGCTCGGCCCTCACGGGCTCCAAGCGCTGGTTCGCCCTGCTCTTCCTGGCACTGGGCGTCGCCATGATCATCCTGGACGCCACGGTCGTGAACGTGGCCATCCCCACGATGGTCCGGGATCTGGGGCTCACCACCGCGGATGCGGAGTGGGTGACCGCGGCCTACTCCCTGACCTTCGCGTCGCTGCTCATCCTCTCCGGCCGCATCGCGGACCGATCGGGTCGACGACTCATCTTCGTCCTCGGCATCGTCGTCTTCGTCGTCGCCAGCGTTCTCGTGGCCCTGTCCGATTCCTCCTCCACCCTCATCGCGGCCCGGGCCCTTCAGGGCATCGGCGGGGCGATGATCCTGCCCGCCTCCCTGTCGGTCATCAACGCCGTCTTCGTCGGCAAGTCACGGGCGGTGGCCTTCGCCGTCTGGGGAGGCACCATCG
>DMPC01000215.1:0-5851 GCA_003456155.1 Actinomycetota bacterium
GGCAGCGAACCGCCCGGCCACGGCAGATACAGCTCCTGCCCGAACCCGGCGGCCCGCAGGCCCCAGTTCCGAGCCCGCCCCTCGAGCCACGGTGAGAGCCCCAGCTGGTCGAGCTCGGCGATCGCCCGGGGGGTCAGTCCGTCACCGCAGGGCTTGTCCCGGGGGAAGGTCTCCGCATCGACGAGCGTCACGTCGAGGCCGTGGCGAGCGGCCCAGGCCGCGGTGGCCGAGCCTGCGGGACCGGCACCGACGATGAGGACGTCGGTGCTGAGGGTCTCGTCGCTGAGGGTCTCGGGGCTGGCGGTCATGGCCCACCCATTCTTCCCGAGGATCTAAGGACGGGCGAATCGCGGCAGGCGCAGGAGCCCCTGAGCGATCGACGCCCCCACGATCACGATCAGGGCGCCCACGGGCTGGTTCCACGTGATGTCCTCGCTCAGGAACACCGCGCCCGAGATCACGGCGACGACCGTGATGGCAAAGGTGACGGTGCTGGCGGTCGTGGCATCGGACCTGGTGATCACTCGGAAGTTGAGCACGTAGGCGATGCCGCCTCCGATGATGCCCAACGTGAGCATGACCCACACGACCTGCGGCGTGATGGGTGCATGCGAGAAGCCGCTCACGAGGACGAAGGGGATCGACTGCAGGGTGCCCATGACCATCAGGCCGGTCGCCAGAGCGATCGGCGGGACGGCATCGGGACGGCCCGTGGCCAGGTGCCGCCGCGTGTAGGGGTAGGAGATGCCGTAGCCGATGACAGCCAGGAGGCAGGCCGCGATGCCCAGCCACGTCGAGGCACCCAGGCCCTGCCACACGCCGACGACCACGACGACACCGAGGAATCCCAGGACGAGGCCGACGACACGCTGTCGAGTGGGCTTCTCCTCCGGGAAGGCGACGAGGATCGCGGCCAGCGTCGTCAGCGGAGTGACTCCGTTGATGATGCCCGCGAGGGCCGAGGAGATGTACTGCTCGCTGAAGGAGAACAGCAGCCAGCCGCCTGCACTCATCGGGAAGGCCGCGATGAACAGCGGCTTCCAGTAGCGGCGGGCCGGGAGGGCTACGCGCAACAGAGCGCTGATGACGAGCATGGTCACCATGGCCAGAGCGATCCTGCCGAACACGACACCCGCCGGCGTGAGCGATTCGAGCGCGACCTTGATGAAGAAGAACGAGTTGCCCCAGATCACAGCGAGCAGGAGGTAGGCGGGCAGCCAGCTGCGCACCGGATGCGTGGTCGTCATCCGCGCTCGGCGGCGATGAGCCGCTCCTTCACTTCAAGGCCCCACCGGTACCCGGCCAGATTCCCGTCACTGCGCACCACGCGATGACAGGGGATGGCGAGGGCAACCCGATTGGTGGCGCAGGCCCGCGCGACCGCGCGCACCGACGTCGGGCTGCCGAGAGACTCTGCGACCTCGGTGTAGCTCCGGGTCTCGCCCGCCGGGATCATCCGCAGGGCCGACCAGACGCGGGCCTGGAACGCCGTGCCCTGCACGTCGACGGGGAGCTCCGGTGCGGGGTGGCCGACCGCGAGCTCGCGCAGCGCGGCCATGACGTCGGACATGGCCGCATCGTCGCGTACGAGAGCCGCCGGACGGAACTCAGCCTCGACCTCCCGGATGAGGTCGTCCTGCGCGCCGATGCGCACGGCAGCCAGGCCTCGCGGTGTCGCGACGGCGATCACTTCACCGACGTCCGTCGAGACGATCGACCACAGCAGGGGCACGGCCACACCACCGGCGACGTACTCCGACGGGGTCATGCCCAGGCGAACAGCCGCCTCTTCATAGAAGGCGCGCACGGATCCGTATCCCGAGGAGTAGACCGCGTCGATCACCGACGCCGAGGCACGCAGGGTCTCGCGGGTTCGCTCCGCGCGCACGGCCTGCCCGTACTGACGCGGAGAGATGCCGAGGACATGGGCGAAGTCGCGCTGAAGCTGCCGAGGTGTGCAGGCCGCGGCACCGCAGAGGCTGTCGAGTGGGACAGGGCCACCGGCATCGTCCATGGCCGCACAGGCCAGACGGACGCGCTCGCGTGGGGTGGTCACCGGCGAAGGCTAGGCGGTCGCGTGGGGGCGAATCACTCCGGTTCGCGACAGGGGACGATGAAGGAGCACAGCGGGCCCTGGGATGCGTTGAGTCGACGATCGAGGGTCACCAAGGGCACGCTGAGGTACTCGGCCAGGGCCACGTAGTAGGCATCCCACGTTCGCACGTTCGAGCGCAACTGCCACACGCGTTCGTTCATGGGTCGAACGGGAAACCGCTCCCCGCACCAGTCATTGAGCTCCGCCATGGCTATGTCAGCGCGGGAGGGCGCCAGGGTCGAGCTCAGCAGGTCGCGACGGATGAGGCTGACGATCTCCACATCGATGATGGCCGGAGCCGCGAGCTCATCGGATGTCGCAAGGATGTTGCGGGTCTCTTCCGCGAAAGGACCTTCGGTGATGACCTCGTAGAGGCACGACGCGTCAACGACCAGCATTGCCCGGCCAGGCACCCCGGATGTCATCGAGGGCCTCGATAACGTCGGACTCGCGCTGAGGACCACCACGAAGGCGAGTGCGCTCGATCCACTCGGCCACTGAGGGGCGCGCTATGTCGCGTTCAGCCAGACGACGCAGATAGTCGGGCACGGACACTCGTGCCTCGGCCGCGCGCTGAGCGAGTTGGTGATACGTCTCGTCCGGGATCTCGCGAATCTGCACGGTCTTCGCCATGAACGCACCGTAACATGCGTATACGCATCACTGCATGCTCAACCGCATGCCTGGGGGGTGCCCACTACAGGGGCGGACTCGTCATCACCCGCGACGGCCCCGCGTGGACGGCGAGGTCCAGGGCACCCTCCGAGCGCTCCAGCACCGAATCGACGCTCTCCCCCCGGCTGATCAGCGTGACCCCCACCGACATCACCTGCTCCACCTCCGCCGCCTCGAGGGGGATGGGCTCGGCGATGATCTCCTGCAGTCGCTTCACGACCGCCACCGCACCCTTGAGATCGTGCACGCGGCGCAGGATCACGATCAGTCGCTCGGGGGCGATCCGCGCGACGAGGTCCCCGGCACGGAGGGTGTCGGAGATGCGCCCGATGACGACCTCCATGACCTCCTCGCTTGCCAGCCGACCATGCGCACGATCGATCGCGCCCAGGTCGGTCAGTTCGCAGGTGACGATCGCCGTCTCCTTCCCCGTGCGCGGCGTGGCCGAGAGCAGCCAGGTCACCTCGTTCAGCACCTGATCGCGGTCGGCGACGCCGCCGCGATGGTCGGGCACCCCCGCCGCAGGGCCCAGGGCCCGCACGTCCCGGAACTCCACGAGCCAGCCATCCGGACGCGGGACGGAGAGGACTGCCATCCAGCGACCATGACCGTTCGCGTCCAGCAGCCGCAGCCAGTGCGGTCCCGTCACGACGTCCTTCAACACCGCTCCGAGCAGGCGTCCGTCATCGTTGGCGAGCGCATCCGCGAGTCGACCACCGGCCACATGGGTGCCGTCGGACCACCAGCGGACCGTGCCATCGGAGGCGACGTCGGCATGGACGTCACCCGCTCGGGTGCGGATCGCCGCCCACTCCTCGGCCGTGGCCTCGAACTGTCCTGCACTCATCGACTCTCCGGCCCTTCTGCACGAGGTGTCATCCCCACGTTAGGCGTTTCGGATCAGCGATGGCGTCCCATGACCGGTCAGACTGCGGGACCGTCACGATCAGGTGTGGCGGACCGCTGCTGCACCCTGCTCGTTGAAGCTGAGCAGGGCGATTCCGGACTCGTCGAGCGGTACCCGCTCCGTGCCGTCCGTGCCCAGCGTGACGTGGATTTTCTGCGTGCTCCACTTGGTGATATCGACCAGCAGTTCGGCCAGCTCCTCGTCGCTGAAGTGCTCGTGGGCCTGCTCGACCAGATCGTCCGTCATCTCGCCGGGGAGCCAGATGACGGCATCGACGATCCGCAGCGCGACCTTGTGCCGCTCGCTCAGGTCACTCGTCTCGTAGTGATCGATCTGCGCGGTGACAGCGTCGGTTGCTCCAGCGTCGCGCGCCTCGGCGAGCCTCAGGGACTGGCAGATGCGGCAGTCGTGCTGCCGGGCGCATCGCAGGCGGACCAGCTCGGTCGTGACGGGATCGAGATGACCCGACCGGACAACGGCGTCCTGATAGGCGGAGAGGAGTCCAACGAGCTCAGGGTCACGGCCCAGCGGTCGACCGTCCGCCCCGACGGGCACGCGAGGGGCGCGCGTCATCCCGCACCTCCGAGGAGTCGATCAGCGGCCAGCTGAAGTCGCGTACGGGCCTCGATGATGTAGGACGCCATCACCAGATCGGCCAGCTCGCCGTCCACGAAGTGCACGGCCGCGCCCTCGACGGTGGCGTCGTCGAGGCCGGCGACGTCGAGGAGGGTCTGATCCACCACGGAGCACACCGCGAGTTCACGCTCGCTCACGGCCGTGCAGGACGGCCGGGTGCCGGTGAGCGCCACGGCGATGCGATCACGGACAAGGGCGAGAAGCTCGGGGTCGACGACCTCCGCGGCATGCCTCTCCGCGGCATCGAGGAGCTCGAGGGGCTCGGGCTGCCACTGCCTCAGCGTCACCTGACGGATCGTAACTGCGAGGATGCGGGGGTGCCCCACCATGACGTGATCCTCATCGACCTCGATGGCACGATCACTGACTCGATTCCCGGGATCCTGCGCTGCCTGCGCGAGGCCCTTCCCGCGCTCGACATGCAGCACCTCACCGACGCGGAGCTGCGCACCTGGCTCGGCCCGCCCCTGCGCGTCACCCTCCTCGAGCGGTACGGCCGCAGCGAGGAGGATCTGGACCGGTTCGTGCAGGAGTACCGCGCCCACTACTTCGGAGGCGGGGAGTACGAGTTCAGCATCTTCCCGGGCGTCGCCGACCTGCTCGAGGACATCGCTGCCTCCGATTCAGCACTGGTGCTCGCCACGGCCAAGCCGATCGAGTCCGCCACGCGGGTGCTCACGAAGGCCGGACTGCTCGACCACTTCGACTTCGTCAGCGGCACCGAACTGGACCTGATGCGCCAGGACAAGCCGAGTGTGATCGCGCACGGCATCGAAGGGGCAGGACGATCACTGAATGACGTGACCGCGGTGATGATCGGCGATCGCAAGGAGGACGTCCTCGGAGCGCAGCACCACGGGATGACCTCGGTGGGCGTGACCTGGGGCTACGCGGATGACGGCGAGCTGGAAAGCGTGAAGCCCGACCACCTCGTCACGACGGCGGCCGAGCTTCGCGCGATCCTCGAGCTCAGCTGAGGCAGCCCTCGGGGTAGACGATCTCCGGGATCTCTGCGTCAGCCGGGTAGGCGTCGGGCTCGTCCGGGTTGTAGGTGCCGCAGACCTGCTCCGCGGTCTTGGGAATCCAGAACTGGCCCTCCGCCTGGAAGATGAAGTTGGTTGGGGCTCCCATGGGGCCGTCGGCCGGAGCATCCTTCGGGCCGAGGATGCCGGTGGTGACGGCCCAGCCGCCACCGCAGGTGACGCCATCCATGGTGTAGAGGTTGTCGGCGCCCAGCGCGGTGGCCGCATCCTGCGCCGGGGTGGCCAGGGCCTCCATCGTGCATTCGGTCATGCCGCCGACGGCCTCGGGCTCGCTGGAGGAGGAGCAGCCGGCCAGGCCGGCGACCGCGACGAGCGCGGTGGCGCTGATGAGGGCGATGCGCATGGAAGGTCCATTCCTTGACTCGTGGGGAAGTGCTCCCCCGACGGGAGCCGCCCACAGGCTAGGGGCCAGGCCGGGTACCAGCCGGGCAGGGACACGCCCTAGACTCCTGCTGCTTCACCAAGCGACTCGCGCGAGTGGCGGAATAGGCAGAC
>DMPC01000215.1:6066-8133 GCA_003456155.1 Actinomycetota bacterium
GGGTTCAACTCCCCCCTCGCGCACGCAGCAAGAAGGCTCCCCCTCACCCATAGGTGAGGGGGAGCCTTCTGCCTTGCTGGTGGACTTCTCGGGGACCTCAGGTCAGTCGACGATCCATCTGCCTTGTGCGTTGCTATAGACGAGCACAAGTGAGCAGACAGCTCCACCCCTGCCGTCGTTCAGGCACTGCGCCCATGACTCGCTCCAGCCACCACTCCCAGCCCCACCCCAGTTCAAGGTGGAGGGAGCAGCTGCATCGTACGGGGCGGACGCCGGTTCGCCGGTTCGGTCAAGTGACCCGCAAACCACTCACAATGCGTGGAGCATTCTCGATGCGCAGCAGGATGCGGAACGCACCAGCCTTGGCGCGAGGCGGGCCCACGATGGACACACTTCGCGTGGGGTCGGGGCAGGCGAGGGGTGCGAGGTTTGACTGGCGAGGCTCTTGGTTCACCCAACGCTTGTCGATTCGACGTTGCACGGTGATCTTGGCCTCTGAAGGCAAGCACATCTGGAGAACCCAGCTCCTGCCGTTCACGCATTGTGACCCCACGCATGTCTTCCCTTGCGCGCCTCGCGCGAAGAGTCGTGCGTCCACAATGCCTGCAAGTGAGACATTCTCAGCGTCTCCCGAAGGCAGAGATGGTTCCGCTGTCTCAGGGCTCGGTATTGGGGATGACGCACCATCTTGTGGAGCAGAAACCGCATCACTGGGTCGAGATCCACTGTCTTCCGACGAAGCCGGGCTCGAGGGCGCCGCGGCATCCGGCCCAGACGACGCGGGAGGTGATGAGGACGGTGCACCGAGATAGGGCAGTGCGAGTGTGGTCGACGTTGCGGACGAACCCGTCGCGTATCGCTGCAGGAGACCGTAGTTGTCACCGTTCGCGAGCACAAAGGACCGATCGGCTGGATCGAATGCAATCGGCCCACGGGTGGGGCCCGAGCCGACGGAGGACACATCCACGACAGGGTCGACAGAAGGATTCGCTGCGGTGCTTCGTGCTCCTGGAGCCCACGCTCGGAGGCCCCTGTCATTTTCTATGTAGGTGATGATCGTGCGGCCACTGTCGTCGGCGGCAACTCCCCACACCTCCCGAACACCTGCGTTCAGGTAGCCAGTGGGCTTCGTCGGCCCTGTTGTTCCTGGGTCGACGTACGCGATCACCCAACCGGCATTCGTTCCGGCAGCGAGCACGAGCTTCCCGTTGGCATCAATAGCCATCCCACTGGTGACATGGGACCATGACCAACCACTCCACGCCGTTGGCTCATCCACGGTCCCGGCGTTCAACATGATGATGCGATCAGGTGCGGAGTTGATCGTGGCCGTTGGGGAGAACACCCAAATCTGGGCGGGATCGCCCGCCTTCGGGTGCATCAGGGCGTAGATGTTTCCATCCTGATCCCATGCGAGGTTACGGAATCCGAACTGGGCGGATGTGCCGGCTGGGCCGAGCAAGATGCGGGTCGGAGTCGTCGGCCCTGCTGCATCCCACGGGTAGACCGCGATACCTGCATCCCTCATGTAGCCCGCTGCGATGCTGGCCTTGTCATGACTGACCGCGACGGCACGAACCTCGGAAAGTGCGACCCCCGAAGGCAACCCGGTAGGCGTGATGTGCACGGGCCCCCCGGAAATCGGATCAGGGCGCACACTGCCGACTGCGGCTGCGGATGGCATTGAGGGCGCCGAGGATGCATAGCTGATCGTCGTACTTGTAGTTCCTGTGATGGTTTGGGTCCCATCGAAATTCGGATCCGTGATGTTGACCTGAACGACGTCGCCTGCCTTCAACAGGTGCGACCCGATCGTCACGGTCGCGGTGGTTCCTGTGCTCTGCTTGTTGCTGACCGTGTACTCGAGAGTCAATCGATGAAGTCTTGCTCCGATTCCCTCACCAATGGTCACGTAGACGGTTCGGTCTCGACCAACCGCAATATCTGTGCCGCCCCCGATCAGCGGCTGAATGTAGTCGCTCGTCGCGACTGGACTTGGGCCAGGTGATGGCGTCACCGAGGCAAAGGCGGACGAGACCGGCAGACCGCTTACCGGGACGACCAGTG
>DMPC01000202.1:0-186 GCA_003456155.1 Actinomycetota bacterium
ACGTTCTGGGTCTGGCCGATGCAGCACGTCAGGTCGCTCGAGATGTGGCCCGCGGGGTGTCGATCGACGCAGCCGTGGAGGCCGTCGCCCTTGAGTTTCCTGACGCAGCGGTGACGGTCGAGGAGTCGGGGGAGTGGGTGACGGTCTCGGCCGAGGCGGTCGTCCGAGCGCCGATTCCGGTGCTGT
>DMPC01000202.1:494-885 GCA_003456155.1 Actinomycetota bacterium
TGGTCGCGATGGCGGTGTCCGCCCTTGTCCTGGTGCGGGTGAAGGCGACGACGGTGGCCGATCTGGCCGCGGTGGCCGCGGTGCAGGGCGCAGGGTGTGCGGATGCGAGGCAGGTGGCGCAGGCGAATGGCCTGGCGCTTGCCGCCTGCGAGAGCGTTGAGGGTGACGTGACGGTTCGGGTCGAGGCCGCTGCTCCCCCGGCGGTCCGGCAGCTGACGCAGTGGCTGGGCAGGCCGGAGCCTGTGGTGTCGGCCTGGGCGCGCGCGGGCCCGGGCTAGCTCCCGCGCGCGAGACCGGGCGCTGCCAGCAGGAGATCCAGCAGAAGGACGGCTCGGGCCTTGTCCAAGGGGTCGTTGCCGTTGCCGCACTTGGGCGACTGCACGCAGGACGG
>DMPC01000202.1:936-1059 GCA_003456155.1 Actinomycetota bacterium
TGAGCCATGCGCGAGCGACGTGGAAACCGTGCTCGGTGAATCCCGCACCACCGGGGTAGCCGTCGTAGACGAAGACGGTGGGCTGGCCGGTGTCGGGATGATGCGCGGTCGAGACGCCGCCGA
>DMPC01000202.1:1127-2207 GCA_003456155.1 Actinomycetota bacterium
GCGACGTGGAAGCCGTGCTCCGTGAATCCCGCGCCACCGGGGTAGCCGTCGTAGACGAAGACGGTGGGCTGGCCGGTGTCGGGATGATGCGCGGTCGAGACGCCGCCGAGGTCCCAGCGATCGCAGGTGGCAAAGAGGGGGAGCAGTCCGATCGACGCGTGCTCGGCCGCGTGGGCTGCGCCGGGGATGTCGGGTGCCTCGATCCCTGCGGAGACCACGCTTTCCTCCGGAAGGGTCCACCACACGGCCTGGGTGCGCAGTTGGCGCACGGGCATGTCCAGACCCTCCTCGCCGAGACTCTGACCGGTGAGTCGGCGCCGCTGGAAGGAGACCACCTGTGAGGTCACGTCGACGACTCCTCGGTGCAGGACGCCGTCGTCGCTCGACTGCAGGGTCTCGACGATCCGGATGTCGCTGATCGAGCGGGCGACGGTGGTGTAGTCGACCGGCTGCTCGATGACGATGGCCACCGCGTCGTCCAGGTCGAGGTCCTGGACGACGTGGGTGATGCCCTGGTGCACGTAGACGGCGCCGGGATGCACCATCGCCGGGGCGGACGCCTGGTCGACGGTGCCCAGCACGCGACCGGTGGCGTGCTCCACGATCCGCACCGGTGCGCCGCCGCTGCCGCGCAGGTCGGTCAGATCGCTGGCCCGCTCCGGCCGGGTCCAGAACCATCCGCGGGCGCGACGGCGCAGCCAGCCCTGCTCGGTGAGGGCGTCGACCACGGCGCGCGCCGTCGGACCGAAGCCGTCGACAGCCTCGGCGTCGAGCGGAAGCTCCGCCGCTGCCGCGCACAGGTGGGGAGCCAGCACGTGCGTGTTGTGGGGATCGAACACGGCGGACTCGACCGGGCGGTCGAGGACGGCCTCGGGATGGTGCACCAGGTAGGTGTCGAGGGGATCGTCCCGCGCGACGAAGATGCCGAGGGCAGGGGCACCGGCTCTGCCAGCGCGCCCGAACTGCTGCCACAGGCTCGCGCGCGTGCCGGGCCATCCGCCGACGATGACGACGTCCAGTCCGCTGATGTCGATGCCCATCTCCAGGGCGCTCGTCGTCGCCATCGCCCGGATGGTGCCG
>DMPC01000202.1:2368-2612 GCA_003456155.1 Actinomycetota bacterium
CGTCGCCATCGCCCGGATGGTGCCGTCGCGCAACTGCTGCTCGAGGACGCGACGTTCCTCGGGCAGGTATCCCCCGCGGTAGGCCGCGATGGAGCCGGCCAGCGCATCATCGACGTCGGTCAGGGCCTCGCGGGCCAGGCCTGCGGTGGCCTCGGCGCCGCGCCTGCTGCGGACGAACGCGAGTGTCTGGCGCCCTTCGGCGACGCAGTCGGCGACCAGCCCGGCGGTTTCGGCCAGGGCGCTG
>DMPC01000208.1:0-2702 GCA_003456155.1 Actinomycetota bacterium
TCGATCGTGGTGGCGCCCGATGGCACCGTCCTGCGGGCGAATGCTCGAGCGACCGGTCTGGGCCTCATCGCGCGCGATGCGGTGGCCGTGCCGGACATCCGGCACCTGATCCAGCGAGCAGCCGAGGACGGCCATGCCCGGGAGCAGGAGATGCGGGTGCGCCGCCCACCGCTGGGCCGGGAACTGCTGGAGCTTCGGGTACGCGTGGCGGCACTCGGCACCGGAGCGATCCTGGTCCTGATCGACGACCTCGCCGAGGAGCGTCGCGTCGATGTGGTGCGCCGTGACTTCGTCGCGAATGTGAGCCATGAGCTGAAGACCCCGGTCGGGGCCATCTCGCTGCTGGCGGAGGCCGTCCTGGCTGCCGCAGACGACGAGGAGCAGGTGCGCCATTTCGCCGAGCGCATGCAGATCGAGGCGGCTCGGCTGAGCACCCTCGTACAGGACGTCATCGACCTGTCCCGTCTCCAGGGTGACGATCCGCTGACTCGGGCGGAAGTGGTCAGCGTCGATGATCTGGTCGGCAGGGCTGCTGATGAGGTCAGGACGCTCGCGAGTCGTCAGCAGATCGAGGTCGAGGTGGGGGAGCCCTCTGGCAGCCTGATCTACGGTGACGAGCGCCAGCTCCTCGCCGCGCTGCGCAATCTGCTGATCAACGGCATCGCCTACTCCGCCAGCCACACGCGAGTCGCCGTGGGCACCCGGGTCACCGACTCGATCGTCGAGATCGCGGTGAAGGATCAGGGAATCGGCATTGCGGCGAACGACCTCGACCGTGTCTTCGAGCGCTTCTACCGCGTGGATCCGGCCCGTTCGCGTGTCACGGGCGGCACGGGATTGGGCCTGGCCATCGTGAAGCACGTGAGCCAGAACCACGGTGGCGAGTGCACGGTGTGGTCCGAGGTCGGGGTGGGTTCCACCTTCACGCTCAGGCTCCCCGCCTATGTCCCCTCGGCGGTCACCGACGATGACGTCGTCGACCTCGGGATCCTCGGCGGAAACGTCGAGATCATCAATGTTCCGGCAGGAGAGGCGTAGTCGTGACGCGGATCATGGTCGTTGAGGACGAGGAGTCGTTCTCCGAGGCGCTCTCCTTCATGCTCAAGCGTGAGGGCTATGAGGTTGAGGTCGCGGCAGACGGAAATGACGCTCTCGAGGCGTTCGAGCAGCGGGGGGCGGACCTGATCCTGCTCGACCTCATGCTCCCCGGCGTCTCCGGCCTCGAGGTATGCCGGATCATCCGCACGAAGTCTCAGGTGCCGATCATCATGCTTACGGCGAAGGACGGCGAGATCGACAAGGTCGTCGGGCTCGAGCTCGGAGCTGACGATTACGTCACCAAGCCGTTCTCCTCCCGTGAGTTGCTGGCGCGTGTGCGCTCGGTCCTGCGGCGCAACGGGGAGCCCGAGGAGTTGGTCGCCTCGACGGTCGAGGCCGGACCCGTGCGCATGGATGTCGATCGTCATGTGGTGACGGTCCGCGGCCAGGCCGTGGCCATGCCGCTCAAGGAGTTCGACCTGCTGGAGCTGCTGGTGCGCAATGCGGGGCGTGTCCTGACGCGGGCCCAGCTCATCGATCGGGTCTGGGGTGCGGACTACGTCGGCGACACCAAGACCCTTGATGTCCACGTCAAGCGCCTGCGCGCCAAGGTCGAGGAGGATCCGGGCAGCCCGGTGCACCTGGTGACGGTGCGGGGTCTGGGGTACAAGTTCGAGCCGTGACGAGGAGTGAGGCGCAGCCGAGCCCCGCAGTCGTGGCGCATGGGTGCGAGCCGTGACGAGGAGTGAGGCGCAGCCGAGCCCCGCAGCACTTACGGCAGGATCGTGACGTTCTCGTAGTAGCCGGACTGCGGCACGACCAGGACGGACAGCGAGGCGAGACCTGCGTTGGCGAAGCCGAGGTCGACGGGTACGTAGGACGACACCGGGGCGTCGAGGACACCAGCGTCGATGCGGAGCTCGGAGTCCCACCCGTAGGAGACGGAGGCACCGGGGAGCAGGACGGTGGCGTCGTCACCCGCCGCCTCCGGGACGAGGATCTCGGCTGTCTCGCCGTTGATCGTGGCGTAGGTCAGGGCGTCGGGCTCCAGCCCCTCGTTGACGAATCGGACCAGGAGCGTCGCCGACTGGGTGCCGTCCTTGCTCATGACCAAAGTGGCGTTCTCGATCCGGATGTCGCCCTGCTGAGCCTGGACCCCATTGCCCGTGTTCATGGTGGCCTGGGTCGTCGTGGTGGCCCGGGGGCCGTTGAAGCAGCCGGTCAGGGCCACGGCGGAGGCGGACAGGAGCAGGACGGCAGCGAGGTGGGTGCGCTTCACGAGACCACAGTACCGAGGAACCCGAGGCCCGGCTGAGCGTGGGAGGGGCGGCTCGGACCCCGTGGTAACCTTGAGGCCCTCGGAAAGGGGTTCCACTCCATGGCGTTCAACGTCGGCGACACGGTTGTCTATCCGCACCACGGGGCAGCCGTCATCGAGTCAGTCGAGATCAGGACCATCAAGGGTGAGGACCGCGAGTACCTCGTCCTCCGGGTCGCCCAGGGCGACCTGACCGTTCGGGTCCCCGCCGACAATGTCGACCTGGTCGGCGTGCGCGACGTCGTGAACGCCGAGGGCCTCGACAAGGTCTTCACCGTCCTGCGTCAGCCCTATACCGAGGAGCCGACCAACTGGTCCCGTCGCTACAAGGCGAACCTCGAGAAGC
>DMPC01000208.1:2871-3090 GCA_003456155.1 Actinomycetota bacterium
TACAAGGCGAACCTCGAGAAGCTGGCCTCCGGCGACGTCATCAAGGTGGCCGAGGTCGTCCGCGATCTGTGGCGGCGTGAGCGCGAGCGGGGCCTGTCCGCCGGCGAGAAGCGCATGCTGGCGAAGGCCCGTCAGATCCTGGTGAGTGAACTCGCACTTGCGGAGAAGACCAACGAGGTCAAGGCCGAAGCCATCCTCGACGAAGTTCTCGCCTCCTAG
>DMPC01000113.1:0-1756 GCA_003456155.1 Actinomycetota bacterium
TGGACGAGCAGCGCACCTGGGCCACGCGACGGCAGTGGGGTCGACACCTGCACGGCTCCGTCCAGTCCGCACTCACCTCGACCGCTCTGCTCATCGAGATGCACCTGCGCTCCGGTGCCGACCCGAGCGCTGTCGCCGATCAGGCGCGCGAGCGACTGCGCCCGGTGCTGCTGGCCTCCGCGGAACCACCCACTGAGGCCACCGTCGACGTCGAGGAGGTGCTCGGCGGCATCACTGCCGTGTGGTCTCGTGTCGCGAGCATCAGCGTGACCCTCGACAGCGACTCACGAGCCGGCCTCGCCGCCGATACCGCAGCCGCTGAGCGCGTCGTGGAGATCGTCCGTGAGGGCCTTTCGAACGCCATCCGGCACGGGCACGCCAAACAGGTCACCATTGATGTCGCGACCGGCGAGGACGGCACGGTGGACGTGAGCGTCAGGGACGACGGCGCCTGGACCGCGCGCGCGGGAACAGGCCTCGGCAGCACGCTGCTCGACGAGTGGTGCCTGACGTGGGAGCGCCAGCGCACGGACGCTGGCGGAACCCTGCTCCAGTGCCGGGTCGCTGTCGACTCCGGGAGCCTTCCTCAGCCGGTGTAGTAGCGGTCGATATCCCCGAACGCCTCATCGAGGATCGCGAGCCCGGCCCGAGCCTCATCCTCGGTGACCGTGCACGGGGGCACGACATGCATCCGGTTGAAGTTCGTGAAGGGCATCAGGCCGCGACTCTTGCAGGCGGTCACCAAGGTGGTCATGGCCTCCGACGTGCCGCCGTAGGGAGCCAGCGGCTCGCGGGTCTCGCGGTTGGTGACGAGATCGAGTGCCCAGAACACACCGAGGCCGCGCACCTCGCCGATGACCGGGTGCTTCTCGGCCAGGGCACGAAGGCCAGGGCCGAGCACGTTCTCACCGATGGCCTTCGCGTTGGCGACGACACCCTCCTCCTTCATCGCGTCGATCGAGGCGACGATGGACGCTGCGGCAAGCGGATGCCCGGAGTAGGTGAGGCCGCCCGGGAAGACCCGCTCGTCGAACGTCGCGGCGATCTCCGCCGAGATCACGACGCCGCCCACCGGCACGTAACCGGAGTTCGAGCCCTTCGCGAAGACGATGAGATCCGGCTGGGCCGGCCAGTTCTGGAAGGCGAACCACTCGCCCGTCCGAGCGAAGCCCGACATCGTCTCGTCGGCGATCCAGATGATTCCGTACTTGTCGCACAGCGCGCGAACGCCCTCGAGGTAGCCGGGCGGGGGAACGAGGATGCCGGCCGTGCCGACGACCGACTCGAGGATGATCGCGCCGACCGTGTTCGGGCCCTCGAACTGGATGACGTGCTCGAGGTGCTGCAGCGCGCGCTCGGTCTCCTGCTCCGGAGTCGTCGCCCAGAACTCCGAGCGGTAGAGGTACGGGCCGAAGAAGTGCACGTGCTGGGCCGAGTACTCATTGGGCCAGCGACGCGGGTCACCGGTCGCGACGATCGCAGCGCCTGTGTTGCCGTGGTACGAGCGGTAGGTCGAGAGCACCTTGTGCTTGTTCGTATGCAGTCGGGCCATGCGGATCGCGTTCTCGACCGCATCAGCACCACCGTTGGTGAAGAAGACCTTGCCCATGTTCGGGCCGGCAAGGTCGACGATCCGCTTGGCAGCCTGGTTGCGCGCCTCATTGGCATGCTGCGGGGCGATGGTCGACAGGGTCGCCGCCTGCGCCTGGATCGCCGCGATCACCTTGGGGTGCTGGTGCCCGATGTTGACGTTGAC
>DMPC01000113.1:1966-3368 GCA_003456155.1 Actinomycetota bacterium
CGGTTGCCGTCGTAGTCCCAGAAGTAGGACCCCTCGGCCCCCGCGATGCACATCGGCTTCAACGCCTTCTGCGCGCTCCAGGAATGGAAGACGTACGCACGGTCATCGGCGAACACCTCGGCGCCACGCGCGGGATCGGGGGTGATGGTCATGAATGCTCTCCTGTCAGGCGGGTGCTCGCAGAGTACGACCTACGAAATGTCTAGGACAAAGGGACCCGTCAGGCGAGTCGCGCGAGGAGTCCCTGCTCGATTTCGAGCCACTCCTCACGCAGCACCGAGTACATAACGGTGTCACGCATGCTGGAGTCCTGCCGACGCTGGTAGCGGCGCAGGACGCCCTCACGCGAAGCACCCAGCCGGGCAATCGCGGACTGACTTCTCTCATTGCGGATGTCCGTCTTGAGCTGCACGCGACCGAAGCCGTGGGAGAAGGCCCACTCCATCAGCAGCAGCTTGCAGGCCGGATTGACGTCGGTCGCCCAGACATCGGGCCGATAGACGGTGAAGCCGATCTCGAGGCGCTCGTCCGCGGGCACCACGTCGAGGTACGACGTCGTCCCGACGATCGCGTCATCCTTCCTGACGACCCACATCCATCGGCCCATACGCGTCGCGTCGATGATGACCTGCACGACGTCGTCCTCGGATTCGGGTCGACCCCGAACATGAGCCCAGCAATCGTCGTGGTCGAGAGCGCCGAAGAGTTCCAGCGCATCCCTCGGCGTGGCGAGTCGGAGTTCGATTCCGTTCCACGCGAGAACGGTCGACGGGTCGATCGGCCAGGACACCACAGTCCGGGATGCTAGTCGCCCCTCCGTGGACCCCCGATCGCCCGGCTCCGAGGACGATCAGTGGATCAGATCGTGCACGGCGATCGTTGCATCGCGATCCTGCCCCACACCGATGGCGCTGATGCGGGCTCCCGAGACGTCCTGCAGGTACCGGACATACGCCTGCGCGTTCGCCGGCAGATCCGACAGCTCCCGGGCGCCGGAGATGTCCTCGCTCCAGCCAGGAAGGTACTCATAGACGGGCCTAGCGTGATGGAAGTCCGTCTGGGTCATCGGGACCTCGTCCGTGATGACGCCGTCGATGTCATAAGCGACGCAGACCGGAATGCGCTCCCAGCCGGTGAGGACGTCGAGCTTGGTCAGGAAGATGTCGGTGAGGCCGTTGATCCGGCTGGCGTAGCGCGCGATCGGGGCGTCGAACCACCCGCAGCGCCGCGGGCGTCCGGTCGTGACGCCGACCTCGCCACCGATCTGGCGAAGGCGCTCGCCGTCCGCGTCGAACAGTTCTGTCGGGAACGGCCCCGAGCCGACGCGAGTCGTGTAGGCCTTCAGGATCCCGACGACGCTGGTGATGCGCGTAGGACCGATGCCGCTTCCCGTGCACGCGCC
>DMPC01000113.1:3614-3985 GCA_003456155.1 Actinomycetota bacterium
GTGCCCTGGCCGCCCTCGAGCAGCACGACCTTGCCGTCGTCGAGCGCCCGGTTCAGAAGAAGTGCGGTGTCCGCGACGTACGGGCGGAGCACGTCCGCGAACTCCAGGAGCTGGTCGACCGTCGCGTCGACGTCGATGGCCCGGCGGTTGTAGACCTTCACCAGGATCTGGTTCTTCTGGTCGAGGGCGCCTTCGACCTTCTGCCGCAGGATCGAGGGATCGAAGAGATCCTGCACCCGGATGCCGAGGCGGGCGATCTTGTCGCTGTAGGTCGGCCCGATGCCCCGACCGGTCGTGCCGATCTTGGCCTTGCCCAGGAAGCGCTCGGTCACCTTGTCGAGGGTGACGTGATACGGGGTGATCAGGTGCGC
>DMPC01000113.1:4182-4355 GCA_003456155.1 Actinomycetota bacterium
CTGATGACGAGCTTGGACGTGTCGACGTCACGCTCGTTCAGGCCGCGCATCTCCTGCAGCAGCACGGCCGGGTCGATGACGACGCCGTTGCCGATGACCGGGACGACCGAGGGGGTGAGGATGCCGCTGGGGAGCAGGTGGAGGGCGAACTTGCGGTCACCGATGACGACGGT
>DMPC01000113.1:4615-6103 GCA_003456155.1 Actinomycetota bacterium
TTTCCCTTGCCTTCGTCGCCCCACTGGGCACCGACGAGCACGATTGCGGGCACGGGCGGTCAGCCTACCGCCCTCGGGGTCATGCCCCGGCCATGCGTGAGGCGAGGGCCTCCCCCAGCGCGGTCCCGGAGAGCCAGGCGGCCTCCACGCGCGGACCGTCGGCCCAGAGGTCCCCGGCCACCCCGATACGCCCGTCCTCGCTCAACCAGAAGGGCTCGGGGTGGGCGGCCAGCGGCTTGGCGAACGTCCAGCGATGGGCGTCGACCCACGCGGGGTAGGCCGTGATGCCCAGGATCCGCCGCAGCGCTGCCACGGCCTGCGGGATGACCCCCGCCGGGTCGTCCAGGTGCCCCGCGGAGAGCACGGGGTTCACGTGGAGGACGAGGACGGGTGCGTCGTCGCCGCGTCGTCGGCCATCGTCGGCGATCCAGGTCAGCACCGGATCGTCATTGACGAACACACCGTCGAGAGTGATCCAGGCCCGCTCCTCGAAGACGCAGGTGACGGCGATCACGGGCTCCCAGGTGATGGACGAGTCCGGGACCCGATCGCTCAGTCGATGAGCCTGCGGCAAGGGCATGCACAGGGCCACCACCTGATCGTCCGGCAGCTCCGCGACGTCATCACCGGATCGCACGTCCACGTCATCACGGACCGTCGACTCGACGACGCTTCGCAGTCCCCGCGGTGCCGCGTAGCGCATCGGCCCGGATCGGACGCCCTCGATGCCCTCCGGGGTGGCGACGTGGAACGCATCCGTCCACGGACGCACGACACCTGCTGCCACCCACTGGTCGACCTGCGCGGAGAACAGCGGGTCGCGTGCCGTGAAGTAGGACGCGCCGATGTCGACAGGACGGCCATCGAACGGAGTGCCGGTGTCGCGCAGGATTCGCGACGCCATGCGTCCGCCGAGTCCACGACCACGATCGCGCAGGACGACAGGAATGCCGGACGAGGCCAAGGCATTGGCGCACGCGACGCCACTGATTCCGCCTCCGACGACGGTGACCTCCATGGAGGACGTCACGATCAGTCGCGCGGCACGGAGGGATCGCAGTCGTCCATGAACACCCCGATGCGATCCACCTCATCCGACTCGCCGATCGCGCCAGCAGCGCGGGCGAGGGAGCGCAGGCAGCGCAGGAAGCCCTGATTGGGCTCATGACCCCAAGGCACCGGCCCGTGACCCTTCCAGCCGTTGCGCCGCAAGGCATCCAGGCCACGGTGGTAGCCGACACGAGCGAAGGCGTAGGACTCGACCACCTTGCCCTCGGCCCACGCCTGATCGGCGAGCACGGCCCACGCCAGGGAGCTCGTGGGGTGATCGCGCACGACAGTGTCGGGGTCGGCGCCGGCAGCGAGTTCGACAGCAGCGGGGTCGTCCGGGAGCAGGGTGGGCGGGGGTCCGCCGAGGAGGTTGTCACCGAGAGGCATGGGGTCAGCCTGCCACGACGCCGCGCGTGGGAGAAATGAGCCAGGTCGGAC
>DMPC01000113.1:6397-6551 GCA_003456155.1 Actinomycetota bacterium
CGCGCCGCCATGCTCTCCTCGGCCAGCTTGCCGTAGGAGCGGGGGTCGTAGGCCTTCTTGTTGCCGACGTCCCCGTCGACCTTCAGCACACCGTCGTAGTTGCTGAACATGTGGCCGGCGATCGGGCGGGTGAAGGCGTACTGGGTGTCGGTGT
>DMPC01000113.1:6730-9057 GCA_003456155.1 Actinomycetota bacterium
TGTCGGTGTCGATGTTCATCTTGACGACGCCGTAGTCCAGGGCCTCGCGGATCTCGCTCAGCAGCGAGCCGGAGCCGCCGTGGAAGACGAGGTCGAACGGCTTGTCCTTGCCGTACTTGGCTCCGACCGCCTTCTGGATGTCATCGAGCACCTTGGGCGTGAGGACAACGTTGCCCGGCTTGTAGACGCCGTGCACATTGCCGAACGTCGCTGCCACGAGGTAGCGGCCGCGCTCGCCGAGACCGAGGGCCTCAGCCGTGGCCATGCCGTCCTCGACGGTGGAGAAGAGCTTGGCGTCGTGCTTCGCCTCGACCCCGTCCTCCTCGCCGCCGACGACACCAATCTCGATCTCGAGGATCGTGCGCGCCTTGACGGACTCGTCGAGCAGGCGCTGGGCGATATCGAGGTTCTCGTCGAGGGCGATGGCCGACCCGTCCCACATGTGCGACTGGAAGAGCGGCTCACGACCGGCCGCCACGCGCTCCTGCGAGATCTTCAGCAGCGGCTCGACGTAGCCGGCGAGCTTCTCCTTGGCGCAGTGGTCGGTGTGGAGGGCGACGTTGATCCCGTACGAGCGCGCGATCGAGTGCGCGAACTCTGCGAGGGCCTCCGCACCGGCGACCATCGACTTCACCGTCTGCCCCGAGGCGAACTCGGCACCGCCGAAGGAGAACTGGATGATGCCGTCGCTCTCGGCCTCGGCGAAGCCACGGAGCGCGGCGATGATGGTCTGCGAGGACGAGCAGTTGATCGCCGGGTAGGCGAACTGGCCGGCCTTAGCTCGGTCGAGCATCTCGGCGTAGACCTCGGGGGATGCGATGGGCATCGTCAGACTCCTGGTTCGGTCGGGATGTAAGCGGTGTCATCCTTCCAGATGCTCCACGCGGCTGTCACGAGGGGCGTGGGGTCTGCCCGAAGCGGTGCTGCCGGATCCACGCATGCATCGCGATGGCCGCGGCGGCCCCGGCGTTGATCGACCGGGTCGAGCCGTACTGGGCGATGGAGAGCACGCCGGTCACCGCCTGCCGCGCCTGCTCGCTGAGCCCCTCCCCCTCCTGCCCGAACAACAGGACACACGCCTCGGGGAGATCGGCCGTCTCGAGCGGAACCGCTCCGGAAAGGTTGTCGATGCCGATCAGCGGGAGACCCTGGTCCGCCGCCCACGACGCGAGGTCATCAGCGCTCTCGTGGTGGCGCACGTGCTGGTAGCGATCCGTGACCATCGCACCCCGACGATTCCAGCGACGGCGACCGACGATGTGCACCTCCCTTGCCAGGAAGGCATTGGCCGTGCGCACGACCGAGCCGATGTTGAAGTCGTGCGAGAAGTTCTCGATCGCGACGTGGAAGGGGTGACGTCGCTCATCGAGATCGGCGACGATCGCCTCCAGTCGCCAGTAGCGGTAGGCATCGACGACGTTGCGCCGGTCGCCGTGCTCGAGGAGCTCAGGGTCGAGGCGCGGGTCATCCGGCCAGGGCCCGGGGTGCGGGCCCACGCCGACCCCGTCGAACTCAGGCGGATCACTCACCCTGTGGGGACGCCGCCGCTGTCGTGGCGTCGTCGCCCGACGCCGAGCCCTTCTTCCCATTCCGGCGCGCCCGGAGGAGTTCGATCACCACCGGAATCGCCGAGATGACGACGATCGCGATGAGGATCGGCTCCAGGTACTCCTGGACAAAGGCAAACTGACCGAGCCAGTAGCCGAGCAGCGTGACGCCGACACCCCACAGCAGAGCACCGATGATGTTGTAGGTGACGAAGGTTCGGTAGCGCATCGAGCCCACGCCCGCAACGACCGGAGCAAAGGTACGCACGATGGGGACGAACCTGGCGATGACGATCGTGCGTCCCCCGAAGCGCTCAAAATACTCCGTCGTCTTGTCGACGTACTCCTGCCGGAAGAAGCGCGAGTTGGGCCGATTGAAGATGCGCGGCCCCGACTTGCGGCCGATCTGATACCCGACCTGGTCGCCGAGGAAGGCAGCGAGCCCGATCAACGGGGCGACGATCCAGATGGGGGTCTGGATCACGTCCGTGGCCACCAGCAGGCCCGTCGTGAAGAGGAGAGAGTCACCAGGGAGGAAGAAGCCCACGAGCAGGCCGGTCTCGATGAACACAATGGCGCAGACGCCGAGCACCGCGAAGGCCCCGAAGGCCCCGATGAGGTTCTCCGGCGCCAGCCACTCCGGACCCAGGGCCACCACCGTGATCACTGTCGTTCCCATGCCTTCCGCTCGGAATCGTTGGCTTTCTTCACCCTACGTGGTCCGGGCGGCCCGGCAGCAACGTGGACGCGCCCGGCGACACCGGGCGGGATCCGTCCCCG
>DMPC01000121.1:0-1232 GCA_003456155.1 Actinomycetota bacterium
GCCGGCGGGTCGATGAGCGCCCACGACAGCATCACCGGCACCAACAAGGCAGACTTCTGCAGCCCGATCCTGGCCATGCGACCGACAGCGAGACAGAGCAGCGCCATCAGCGCAGCACCCGACACGGGCGACTGCCCGGCCACGATCGCCACGGGCGCCACGAAAGCCATGACGATGGAGGCAATGACCGCGTAGCGACGGCCGGCTGCAACAGCGGCCGCAATCGCCACAATCGCAGGCATCGACGCCCAGGTGGCAGCACCCTGCACCTCACCTGTGGAGACCCACGTGACCACCACCATGACGATCGCCGGTAGGAGCGTCAGGAGCACGATGGCCAGGACGAGGACAAGGCGGCGCTTGACCGGCATCCTCGCCGAGGATGAGTGGGGCGTAGCGGAAGGGCTCGGCGCCGGAGCAGTCACCGCGTCAGGATACGGGCCGGATGGCGCTAGAAGTCTGCTTCGACGACCACGAGTGTGGCGGATCGTCACCATCAGCATGACTCGGCAATTGGCGTGCCGACCTGATCCTGGCCCGGAGCCGGCACGCCGGCAATTCTTCGGTTTCACGTCAACGGCATTCCTGCAGGCACGCGACGCTGGTTTGATGGGCGTATGCCTCAGACGTTCACGCTGCGCCAGCGGCTCCGCTACCGCTTCGACAACACCCTCGCCAGGGGCATCTGGGGGGTGCTCGCCTGGCTTGGAGTGCTCGCCCTCGCCTTCATGCTGGTGATCACGGTGCTCTTGCTCATCACGGGCATCGGACCAGGTGGAGAGTCGACCACCTTTCCCGAGGGCATCTGGTTCGCACTGACGCGCGCCCTCGACCCGGGAACCTTCTCCGGTGACGAAGGGCTGACATTCCGCATCGTGATGCTTGTCGTGACCATCGTCGGCATCTTCCTCGCTGCAGCAATCATCGGCCTGGTCTCGTCCGCGATCGACGCACGCGTGGAGAACCTGCGTCGCGGCCGCTCGCAGGTCATCGAGACCGGGCACACGCTGATCGTGGGACGCAATGACAAACTCGCCGCAGTCATCTCCGAACTCGTCAAGGCGAACACGAGTGAGAAGGATCGAGCGATCGTCGTGCTCACTCCTGACGATGTCGTGGAGGTCTCCGACGAGCTCAGGAGCGAGGTTCCTGACATGAAGACGTCTCGGCTCGTGGTCCGCAGCGGCAATCCGACGAGAATCGCCGACCTCGCGCAGGGCAATCCAGCAGGA
>DMPC01000121.1:1508-4112 GCA_003456155.1 Actinomycetota bacterium
GCGGACTCGAGAATCCCGATCGTCGCGGAGCTCGAGGATGGCGCAACGGCGGAGGCTCTCACCTCCGTCATCGGCGACCGCCTGCACACGGTGACCTCCACGGAGGTCACCGCCCGCATCGGCGCCCAGGTCTCGCGCTCCCCCGGGCTAGGACAGATCTATGAGGAGTTCCTCGACTTCGAGGGCGACGAGCTCTACGCCATCGACGTCCCCGAGCCCTGGGTCGGTAGAACCTTCGGCGAGGCCCTTCTGGCCAGCAGCAGCGCGACAGTGATCGGCCTGCGCAATGCTGGCGGCACTCATGTCGGACCGGCGACAGCAACCGTCCTCCAGGCCGGCGACCGTCTCATCGCGATCGCCGAGGATGACTCTCGTCTCTCCCTCGATCGCTCGCCCGTGGACTGGGTCCCCGACGACGATCGCCAGTGGCAGCCGCTGGCACTCGAGCGCGAGCGCATGCTGATCATCGGCTGGAGCCCGCTCGCTCCTCTGGTAGCGCAGGAGATCGACACCCATGTGGCTCCTGAATCGGAGATCCACCTGCTGGTAGACGTCGCCGACGCGAAGATCGATGCCATCGCCACCGCCATGACACTCGAGCACCAGTCACTCACCATCCACCCCGGAAGCCCGATCAGCCGGCGAGACGTCGAGAACGTTCTCCAACAGGGTCCCTACGATCACGTCCTGCTGCTGAGCGAGAAGGACACCTTCCCCCTGGACGAGGCCGACGCCCGCACGATGCTGGCGCTGCTGCATGTGCGCGACCACATCGCCAAGGGCGGAGCCACGGGGAACATTGTGGCGGAGCTCGTCGACCCCCACTACGTGGACTTGACGGCACCATCGGACAACAGCGACTTCATCGTGAGCGAGCGACTGATCGGCCTGCTGATCGCGCAGTTGAGTGAGAGCCCCGATCTCGCCCCCGTGTTCAAGGAGTTGTTCGACGCAGCCGGAATGGTCATCGACCTGCATCCGATCGAGCGCTACGTGCCCGCGGGCCAGACGACCTTCCGCTCGATCATCGAGGCTGCTCGTGACTGGGGCATCACACCCATTGGCGTGCGCGCTGTCAGCCTCGCGGTGTCGAGTGACTCCCTCGGCCAGGGCATCCGACTCAACCCCTCCAAGGATGAGCCCCTCCTGCTCGCGCCCGGCGACGCCATCGTGGTGGTGGTACCCGCCGGCTGAGCCCGCAGGGCGCGAGACAATGACGCCCATGAGGATCTTCCTGGAGCACCTGGTGATGAGTGCCTCATCGGCGACCTCGCTGTGGCTGCGATCGGAGAAGGTCGAGCTGCCGGCCGGGGAGGATCCCGTCGAGATGGGCTTCTCCTTCTTGCCCAACGCCCTTTCCCATTCGACATCGTGGAGGTCGGAGCAGGAAGCCCTCGTCCTCACCTTCGCGCACGTGGTGAGTGACGGCACTGACCTCGAGCCCGCCTGGTCAGGCTCACCCGAGGAGCTCGAGGGCCTACCGTCGGCCTGCCACGCAGTTCGGCACCTGCACTTCCTGCGGTTCACCGATAAGGAGATCACAACACATCCGGGGCTGGACGACTTCTGGACGTTTGCGCATGCCGTCGCCGACCAGCACTACCCCGCTGTCGCCGGACTGCTGTTCCAACACGGCCTTGCGGGGGGCCCGGATTTCGTCATCTGACGCCGATGAGCGGCTGCGCCAGGGGTCGCCAGGTGCGGAACACCACGGCCTGACCGGGTCGATCGGGAAACCCGTCGACCGTCCACAGCGTTGCATCCTCGATCATGAATCTCGAGCCGTCCGCGGCGATGCGCTCCCCCGTGTACCCGACGAGAAACCCCGCTGAGGCCGCATCGGCAAGCATTGAGGCTCGCTCACCGCGGCGCTCCGGCGGCGCCGACAGTCGAGAGGGCATTCCGACCAACGCGTCAATCGGTAACCGCCATAGTTCTGCTGCGGCATCGTTCGCGTAGACGAAGACCGGGTCCTGTCCACCATCGTGACTGAGCACGACAGCGTCGAGTTTCCGCAGCAGCTGCGCGTCGTGCTCGGTATCCCCGGTGCGCTCGAAAAGCTCCACGCCGAGCCGCTCGCGATGGCTATCGAGGATGGCCCGGACGATCCCGAGATCCGTCCATTCCTGCGGCGAGGCGTCCTCGTCATGAGACGCCATCAGCAGTAGCGATCCCGGACCACGTTGCGGATGACCGGATTCACGACCGACCTGCTCCAGCCAAGCGACGCCGACTGGAACTCCAGTGCGTCGTACAGCGCTGGCCCCGAGGCATTCAATGTGCGGTCCTGACACACCGCGGCCTGGATCTGTCGACGGGTGGCATCGCCCTTCAGCCCCATGATCGCTGGGGTCGACTTCCTGTAGGCGGCCGCCACCGCCTGGTTCGCACTGCCGTCCGGACAGACGCTGGGGCCGGCGGTTCCGTCCGCATACCTCGTCAGACCGCACGAGGATGCGTGCGCCGGGGTGGGGAGGCAGATGAGGGCCACCAGGCAGATGGTGGTGACGGCGATGCGCTTTCCGACCATGAGGTCAGGCTTCCGGCCCGGGGGCCGTCCGTCAACCGGATTGGGCGCCGAGTGACCACTCGCGGTGCCCAGTG
>DMPC01000121.1:4321-9883 GCA_003456155.1 Actinomycetota bacterium
GCGGTGCCCAGTGACCACTCGCGGTTGAATGGGGGCATGACGACGCAGACGTTCACTCTCGCGGCACGCACCGATGACCCGCTCACGATCCACCGCCTCGGCTTCGGCGCCATGCGGATCACCGGCCACGGCATCTGGGGGCCACCTGCCGACCCTGACACGGCCGTGGCCGTGCTGCGCAGGGCAGTGGAGCTCGGGGTCGACTTCATCGACACCGCTGATGCCTACGGCCCGGACGTGAGCGAGGACCTCATCCGCGAGGCTCTCCACCCCTATGACGGAGTCGTCATCGCGACCAAGGGCGGCCTGACCCGGCAGGGCCCCGACGCCTGGGAGCCCGTGGGTCGACCGGCCTACCTGCGCCAGTGCGTTCAGATGTCGCTGCGCCGCCTCGGGGTCGACCGCATCGACCTGTGGCAGCTGCACCGCATCGACCCGCAGGTCCCCGCCGACGAGCAGTTCGGGGCGATCGCGGAGTTCCAGCGCGAGGGCCTCATCCGACACATCGGCCTCTCGGAGGTCACCATCGACGACGTGGTCGCCGCCCAGCGTCATGTCGACGTCGTCACGGTGCAGAACCTCTACAACGTCGCGGACAGGAGTGCCGAGAGCCTGCTCGACCACTGCGAGACGGAGGGCATCGGCTTCATTCCGTGGTTCCCGCTCGGTGGTCGCGGTCTCGCGCAGGAGGGCAGCGCGCTCACCCGCATCGCCGACCGGCTCGGCGCGACCCCCGGGCAGGTCGCACTGGCATGGCTGCTGCAGCGATCGCCCGTGATGCTGCCCATCCCGGGAACGGGTTCGCTGGAGCATCTGGCCGAGAACTGCGCGAGCAGTGACCTCGTGCTCGATGACGAGGCCCTGGCCGAGCTCAACGCCCTGGCGACGAGCTAGCGCTCGACGACCCAGACCTTGCGCAACGGTTCGTCGATCTCCCACACCGTCCGAGTCCCGGCATAGAGAACCCCCACCGTGCCCGGCCGCAGGACGAGCACCGATCCGTCCTCGAGGATGACGCGACCCGAGCCGGCCAGCACCACGAAGACCTCATCGGTCTCGATATCGGTGGATCGGCCGACCGAGTGCTCCCAGACACCCACCTCGTAGGCGTCCGTCCGGGCCAGCACCGCGATGCCGGTGGACACCGGGCCGTCGGGGCACTTCTCGCCGGGGAGATCCGACATCGGCATCGCGAGGGCGAGGGCATCGAAGGCTGCGTCGAGGGGCATGGAGCCATCCTCACCCGCGAAGCGGTCAGACGGCGTCAATGACCTCGATCGTCTCGAGAGTCGGATCGCTGCTGTAGGCGACGCGGCCGACCTTGCCCGCCGTCTGGATCGCCTCGATGGTCTCTGCGGTGACGCGCTCGCCCGGTGCCAGGAGCGGCACGCCCGGGGGGTAAGGGCAGAACTGCTCCGCACTCACCTCGCCCACGGCATCGCGCAGCGGGATCCGGCGACGATCGGCGAAGAACGCCTCCCGCGGAGTCACGACCACCTCCGGCTCGACCCGCCAGACGGCCAGCGGGGCCATGGGACGTCCCGGCTGTCGCATCGACTCGATCAGCCCGATGAGCAGGTCGGTGAAGGCGAGAATCCACTCGGGCTCGTCGGCGACACTGGCCGTGAAGACGATCGTGTCCCGATCCGACGACTCCGGCCCGTGGCCGAGGTCGAACAGCGCGTTGCCGAGGGCAGTTCCGTCGACTCCCGTGCCCGGCAGGATCAGGGTCAGCTTCATCGGGTCCACGCGGCATCCGGCGTTGGCGTCGTCGAGCACGATCAGGCCGGGAACGGCCGCCAGCCGGCGACGCGCTTGGGCAACCGACTCCATCAGCAGTTCAAGGCGCTCCCGTCCGCCGCGCGCCATCGCCGCGCGGGTCGCATCGATCGAGGCCAGCAGGGTTCCCGAGGGCGAGGTTGTCGTCGTCAGGTCGACCCACCTGTCGAGGGTCGAACGGTCGACGAAGCCACGGCCCTCTCGGATCGAGACCACGGCGGTCTGCGAATAGCCGGTCAACGCCTTGTGGACGCTTGTCACGCTGATGTCCGCTCCGTTGCGGACGGCCCCTCCCTCGGGGAGGAAGTCCAGGTGGGCTCCCCATGCCTGGTCCACGATGAGCACCTGCCCGCGATCGTGCGCGGCGCGCGCGAGACTGGCGACATCCGACATCGTCCCGATGTAGCTCGGCGATGTCGCGAAGAAGCCGTTCACGTCCTCCGGCACACGTCGGATCGCCTCGGGGTCCATGCCGATCGGCAGGTGGAACTCCGGGTGGAGTCGCGGGTAGATCCACACGGGCACGGCGCCGCTGATGACGAGGGCCGCCTGGGTGCTGCGATGGGACGTGCGATCGATGGCGATCGGGACGCCCCGATCAGCCACCATGCCGACGGCGGTGATGTTGCCCTGCGAGGAGCCACCCACCAGGAAGCGGCTTGCGTCGGCGCCCACCTGCTGCGCCCACAGGGCCTCCGCCTTGCCCAGGTAGTCGTGCGAGTAGGCGTTGTCATCGACGCCTCCCTGCATGACGATGTCGTCGCGAACGGTGTCACCGATGAGGTCGGCGGCCCAGCCCTTGCGGTCGAGGGTGTAGCGCATCTTGTGACCCGGGATCTGCATGGGCCGCTTGCCGGAACGCTGGGCTCGCCGCCACGCGTCCAGCAGGGGGGTCTCGTCCTGAGCCATCTGCCCTTGTCCACCCTTCCTAGTTCGTTTCCGGTCCTGTCCGGGACCGACGTCCATCCTGACGCATGCCCCTCAGGCGCCCGTGCCATTACGGTGGGCCGGGAGATGCAGACCATCCACGTCGTACTTGCACCCAATGCGTTCAAGGGGACACTCACATCCCTCGAGGCCGCTCACGCCATGGCCACTGGCGTGCGTACCGCGCTGCCCGGTGCAGCGATCCGGCTGCTGCCGATCGCCGATGGGGGTGACGGCTCCGTCGACGCCTTCATCGGAGCGGGCTATCGCGCGGTCGGGGCCCCCGTGCGAGATGCCCTGGGGCGCAGGCACCTCGCCACCATCGCCGTCCGCGGAGACGAGGCGGTCGTGGAGATCGCCAACACCTGCGGACTCGCGATCCTGGGCTCGCAGCCGCGCCGACCCCTGGATGCCTGCACGCTGGGTCTGGGTGACGCGATCCGCAGCGCCCTTGACACCGGGGCCGCACGGATCGTGGTCTGCCTGGGCGGCAGCGCATCGACCGACGGCGGGGCCGGGATGCTGGTCGCCCTGGGCGCTCGACTGCTCGACGCACTCGGGCACGAGGTCGAGCCCACCGGACGCGAGCTGCATCGGGTGCGCTCGTTGGATCTGGACGGGCTGGACCCTCGCCTTTCCACCTGTGCGCTGACCGTCCTGGCAGACGTCTCGAATCCGCTGTACGGCAGCAGCGGCGCCGCGCAGGTGTTCGCGGCCCAGAAGGGCGCAACGCCAGAGGAGATCGCCCTCCTCGACTCCGGGCTCGTGACCTGGGCCCGCGTGCTGCACGAGGAGACGGGGATGCAGGTGGCCTCGCTCCCGGGCTCCGGCGCCGCCGGAGGCACCGCCGCTGCAGCAGCGGCCCTGGGCGCGGCGATCCGCCCGGGCAGCCGAACCATCGCCGCGATGCTCAACCTCGAGGAGGCCGTCGCGGCCAGCGATGTCGTCCTCACCGGCGAGGGCCGGCTCGACGAGCAGACCCGGCACGGGAAGGGCAGCGGTCACGTCATTGACGTGGCCCGTACCGCGAACGTCCCGGTGCTGGCCGTGTGCGGCCGCATCGACCTGACGCCCGCGGAACTGGAGGATCTCGGCCTCGCCGGGTGGGCCGAGTCGGGAGGCGCAGGGGCACCTGCGCAGGCACTGGAACAGGCCACGGCAGGCGCCCTGAGGAGCTGGTTGGCCGCCTCTGCGCCACAATCTCGGTGACCGAGCCTCCCGACCGGCCCTAGGGGCGCTGGGAGCGAAGGGCCCGCTCACGGACATCGAGCTGCTGGAGGAGCGGCCGCACGAGGGCATCAGGCAGCCCCTCCGCATCCCGCATCGTGATGAGCTCCTCCTGCTCCGCGCGGATCATCGCTCGTGCGAGCTCGGCGGCCAGGGCCACGCCGTCGTCCGCGGCGGTGGACTCCGTCGCCAGGCCCGAGGGGGCCTCGAGGCGCCGCTCGACATCACCGCGGAGTCGATCCGAGACCGATGCAGGAACCGGGGTGCCGGCATCCATCGCCTCGACCTCGAGATCCGTCAGTCGGTCCAGGGCTGCCCTCGCCAGCTGGGCGTCGACGCGAGCGAGCAGAGCCGAGTCGTCATCAGAGGAGATCTTCAGCGCGCGCGCCAGTGGAGTCAGCGTGATCGACAGCAGCAGGGTGAGCAGGATGATGATGAAGGTCGTGGCGAGGATGAGGTCCCGCGCCGGCACGAGCTCACCGGTGGCGAAGGCGACCGGGATCGTGAAGGCCGCCAGGCCCGAGACCGGGCCACGCGCGCCCGCCCACGAGACGATGATCGCACCGCGGACGGTGCCTCCCTCTTCCATCCGTCGCGCCTTGGCCATCCCGATCATCGCGAACACGAAGACGGTGCGCAGCACGATGAGGGTGACGAGCACCACGGGCACCAGGATCACGAGGGACCGAAGGTCGGTGCGCGTCACCCGCGACAGCACGTCGGGGAGTTCGAGCCCGATGAGGAAGAACGCCAGGCACTGCAGCACGAAGGTCAGGTGCTTCCACAGCGTCACACTCTGAAGTCGGCCCGCATGGCCGGGATCAGCGTGCTGGCGGTTGGCGACGAACAGCGCGGCGACCACCACCGCGAGGATGCCGGATCCGTCGAGCGCCTCGGCCAGTGCGTAGAGCGCGAATGGCGCGACGAGCACGAGTGAGTTGGCCGGGATCAGGTCCTTGGAGCGACGCAGGACGAGCGAGAGGAGGTAGCCCCCGATCGCCCCGACTCCGACACCCACCACAACGGCCGCCGTGAAGATGCGTCCGACCTCGAGCAGAGTGACGGCGCCTGCAGAGGCGGCGACCAGCGACACCTTCAGCGCCGTCAGGCCGGTGCCGTCGTTGACCAGGCTCTCTCCCTCGAGGATCGAGACCATGCGTCGCGGCAGACCTGCCCGCCGCGCGACCGCGCTGACCGCGACGGCATCCGTCGGCGCGAGGATCGCGCCGAGCGCGAAGGCCATCGCCAGAGGCATGGCCACGAGCGCCGCCGCCACCGCGCCTACCCCCAGAGTGGTGGCGGCCACCAGGCCTACCGCGAGGACGAGGACGGGACGACGGACCTTCCTCAGGTCAAGGTAGGAGGAGCCCAGGGCCTCCCCGAACACGAGCGGCGCCAGCACGGCGACCAGGACGACCTCCGGATCGGGAGGAGCGGTGGGCCCGACGGGCAGCACCCCGATGACCGCGCCGGCGATCACCAGAGGGATTGCTATGCCCCAGCCCCGCTGGCGCAGGAAGGCCCCCAGCGCGACGGCAATGATCGCGGCCATGGCCATCGTCTCGAAGGTCTCGTTCATCGCGCGCGAGCCTAACGTTCTCACCATCGCCCGAGTCAGGCGATCACACA
>DMPC01000121.1:10084-25280 GCA_003456155.1 Actinomycetota bacterium
GAACGAGAAGGACCTCTTTGCCAGACCCATGAAGTAGCCGTCGACCTCGGTGACGGGAGCAGCCTGCGGATCACCGGATGCCCCCAGGGCGACGAAGAGGGGCGACAGGTGCTCGACGGTCGGATGGGCGTACGGCATTCCGGGAGCGCGGTCGCGGAAGGCCATCAGCTCGTCGATATCCCCTCGCGCGAGGGCATCGGCCGCCCAAAGATCGAAGTCGACGCTCCAGCCGGGAGGCGTCGCCTCGATGCTCCAGTCGCGCAGGAACGGCAGCCCGTGCGTCAGGAATCCGGATCCGATGACCAGGACGCCCTGCTCGCGCAGGGGGCGCAGCCACGAGCCGACCTCCAGCAGGCGCTCGGGGTCATGCGTCGGCAGGGAGAGCTGGATCACCGGGATGTCGGCCTGGGGGTACATCACCGTCAAGGGCACCCACGCACCGTGATCAAGCCCTCGGGTCGCGTGCCGATGCAGCGGGGCATGATCCGGGAAAACCGAGGCCACCAGGCCCGCGAGGGCCGTCGCATCGGGCGTCGGATACGTCTTGGAGTAGTAGTGATCCGCGAAGCCCCCGAAGTCGTAGACGAGCGGAGTCGCCGCGTCCGAGCAGGACAGCATCGCCGGGGCCGTCTCCCAGTGGGCAGACACGATCAGGATGCCCGTCGGCCGAGGCAACCGCTGAGCCCACTCCCGCAGTTCGGGGACCCAGACGGGATCGTCGAGCAGCGGAGGGGCACCGTGCCCGAGGAAGATCGAGGTCATGCCGCCTGGCCGCCGGAGTTCTCCGGCTCGGCGAAGATCACGTCGATCCGGTTCCGCAGATCCGTGCTGGCCAGCGGCGGCAGGGCCGCCCGCACCGATGCCTCGGCGTCCATGAAGGTGCTGTCGATGTCCTCCTGCGGCACAGTCAGCTCCCCCGGGTCGACGGCAGAGCGCCCCAGGTAGTCCGTCCAGGACTGGTTGTGCAGCAGGTAGTCGTTGTGGGCCCTGATGATCGCGGTGTGCCAGGGCAGGTAGGTGTCGCCCGCCATCGCCGCCCCTGCCTGCGCGATGGCCTCCTGGCCGTAGGCCGCGGCGTCGGCGAGCTCCCCGACGAGCTCCGCCCGATCGGCGTCGTCCGGCGCCTCGAGGGACTCGTAGGCAGTCGTGATGCGTTCGATCTCCTCCTGCACGAGGATCATCTGCTCCTCGGATGCCTCGATTCTCGAGACGAGCTGGGTCATCTCCGCCTGGCGCAGGCCGAGATCGGCCAGGATCGCAACCGACCCCACGAGAAGAAGGGTGACGACGAAGGCCACCAGTCCCACGAGGGGCCCGAAGGCCCGGCGACGCGTCAGGGGGGTCATGGCCTCATTGTCACCCACCGGCACGGCTGACCAAAGACGGGCCCATGTCGCTACCGTGTGCCCCGTGACCGCCGTCCCGACCCAGGCTCCGTGGCAGGAGCGCTACTCCCGCCTGCGCGACACCCTTCTCCAGGAGTACCGCGCGATTCCCCCGGGCACTCCCATCCGCCTGGCCAAGCACACCTCCAATCTGTTCCGCCCGCGCGACACCTCGGGCGGCCCCGGCCTCGACGTGGCCGCCTTCGACGGCGTGCTCCACGTCGACCCGGTCACCCGGACGGCCGAGGTCCTCGGCATGACGACATACGAGCACCTCGTCGACGCGACGCTGCCCTACGGCCTCATGCCGATGTGCGTCCCGCAATTGCGCACCATCACTCTCGGGGGCGCCGTCACCGGACTGGGCATCGAGAGCGCGAGCTTCCGCAGCGGCACGCCCCACGAGTCCGTGCTCGAGATGGACATCCTCACCGGTGACGGCCAGATCCTCACCGTCACCGGCGACGCGGATGATCCTCACCGCGATCTGTTCTACGGATTCCCCAACTCGTACGGGTCCTTGGGCTATGCACTGCGACTGCGGATCGAGCTCGAGCCCACCAAGCCCTACGTGCTGCTTCGTCACGTGCGATACGCCACCGCTGCCGCCATGACCGAGGCGATCCAGCAGATCGCCGCATCGCGCGAGTTCGAGGGTCGCACCGTCGACTTCCTCGACGGCACCGTCTTCTCCACCGAGGAGCAGTACCTCTCGATCGGCACCATGGTGGATGCCCTTCCTGCCGGCCTCACGACGAGCGACTACACGGGCATGGGCATCTACTACCGGTCGATCCAGGCCCGCACCGTCGACGCACTCACGATCCACGACTACCTGTGGCGGTGGGACACCGACTGGTTCTGGTGCTCCCGCGCCTTCATGGCGCAGAAGCCGATCATCCGACGCCTGTGGCCTAAGTCCCGCCTTCGCAGCGACGTCTACTGGAAGCTCGTCGCCTTCGAGCGCCGGCACGACCTGTCCAACCGGGTCGCAAGGCGCCGCGGGCGCCCGGTGCGCGAGGCGGTCGTGCAGGACATCGAGGTCCCCGCGGACCGCCTCCCAGAGTTCCTGGAGTTCTTCCACCGCGAGGTCGGGATCGAACCGGTGTGGATCTGTCCGCTTCAGCAGCGGGATCCCCAGGCTCGGTGGCCGCTCTACGAGTTCGACCCCACCGTGCTGTACGTGAACGTCGGCTTCTGGTCGACGGTGGCCCTGCCCGACGGCGTCTCGCCCGAGGAGGGCCGCGTGAACCGCCGGATCGAGGAGGTCGTGACGCAGCTGGATGGGCGAAAGTCCCTCTACTCCACCGCGTTCTACGACCGGGAGGCCTTCTGGTCGATCTATGGCGGAAACGACTACCCCGCGCTCAAGGGTCGCTACGATCCCGACTCACGTCTGAAGGATCTCTACGCGAAGGTGGTGGAGCGCAAGTGAAGCTGGCTGATGCCTTCTCCATGATCGTGCCGAAGGAGCGCGGCGTGGGCTTTCGTGCCTACGACGGCTCGAGTGCCGGCCCCTCCGACGCCGAGGTCATCCTCGACGTGCGCAGCCCCCGGGCTGTCGAGTACCTCGCCAGCGCCCCCAGCCAGCTCGGGCTGGCCCGGGCCTACGTGACCGGTGACCTCGAGATCATCGGCGACACCTACACGGCGCTGTCCCGGCTGTATCCGCTGCCCCTCGACCACCTCTCGTGGCGCGACAAGTTCGAGCTGGCCCGCGCGTTCGCCCCCTTCGCCATGAAGCGACCAGCTCCCCCGCCCCAGGAGCGACGACTGGGTGGCCGCCGACACTCCAAGGATCGCGATGCAGAGGCGATCCACCATCACTACGACGTGAGCAACCGCTTCTACTCCTACGTGCTCGGCACGTCCATGGCCTACACGTGCGCGGTGTTCCCGAACGCCGACGCCTCGCTCGAGACGGCCCAGGAGGAGAAGTTCGACCTCGTGTGCCGCAAGCTCGGCCTGCAGCCGGGAATGCGCCTGCTGGACGTGGGCTGCGGCTGGGGCGGGATGGTGCTGCACGCCGTCAAGAACTACGGAGTCACCGCGATCGGCGTGACCCTCTCGGAGCAGCAGGCCCTCTGGGGTCAGCGAATCATCGCGGATGCAGGCCTGGAGAACGTCGCCCAGATCCGCTTCAGCGACTATCGCGACGTGCCCGAGTCGGGCTTCGACGCCGTGTCGTCCATCGGGCTGACCGAGCACATCGGCCGGGCGAACTATCCGTCCTACTTCTCCTTCCTCTACGGCAAGCTCCGCCCCGAGGGCCGCATGCTCAACCACACCATCACGCGGCCGAACGACAGCTGGCAGACCCACTTCAAGAAGTCGTTCATCAATCGCTACGTGTTCCCCGACGGGGAACTCTCCGGTCCGTCCCAGGTGATGGCGGCCATGAACGGGGCCGGGTTCGAGATCCGGCACGAGGAGAACCTGCGCGAGCACTATGCGCTGACCCTGAAGCACTGGTGCGAGAACCTCGAGAACAACTGGGACGCGGCCGTCGCGGAGTCCAGCCTTGGCACCGCGCGTGTGTGGCGCCTCTACATGGCCGCCTCGCGCCTGGGCTTCGACATCAACATGATCGAGCTGCACCAGATGCTCGGCGTGAAGCTCGGGCCGGGCGGCAGGTCGGGCATGCCGCTTCGCCCCGGTTTCGATCGCGCGCCCGTCTCGGTCTGATCCGACACCCGTGACCGAGCCACCCGGTGGATTGAAGTCGGTCGCCCACGCGCTGGACCTGCTCGACTGCTTCCTCGAGGACGAGGAACTGGGCGTCACCGACGTGGCCCGTCGCCTGGGCGTCGCAAAGAGCACGGCGCACCGGCTGCTCACCACCCTCGCGTCACGAGGTCTCATTGAGCAGAACCCGGCGAACGGGCGCTACCGGCTCGGCCTCCACCTCTTCGAGCTCGGCCACCTCGCGCTCGAGCGGATCGAGCTGCGCCGCAGGTCCAAGGCCCTGCTGGAGCAGCTGCGCGAGGTGAGCGGCTGGACGGTCCACCTGTCGATCCGTCAGGGCGCGGACTCCCTGTTCCTCGAGCGACTGGTCACGCTGAGGGGGATGCAGGCGATGGAGAGGTACCGGCGGCGCTGGCCCCTCCACGCGACGTCGTCGGGCAAGGCGATCTGCGCCTACGATCCCGAGGGGCTGCAGGCCCGCATCGATGCCGGGTTCCCCGCGTTCACGCCGCACACCATCACCAACGAGCGAGCCTTCCGCACCGAGCTGGATCGGATACGGCGCCTGGGATACGCCACCTCGCGAGGCGACCTCATGCCCGACCTCGCCTCGGTCGCGGCCCCCGTGCTCGACAGCCACGGGCTGGCCGTGGCCGCGATCTCCATCACGGGGAGCAGCAGCGAGCTCGGAGAGCACCCCGATCGCCAGGCCCGGCTCGTGCAGTCCGCCGCCAAGCGCCTGTCGACGCTCATGACGCAGCGGGCCCCGGGCGCGACGCCCACCTGACCGTCGTTCCGGCCTCCAGAACCGTCCCGTCCCGATTCCGGGCGACAGGCCTAGCCTCGGGGGGACGAAGGGAACAGCATGCAGTTCTACGGCCACATCATCAACGGCGAGGAAGTCCCCTCACTCGACGGCGCGACCATGCCGGATATCGATCCCTACACGCGAGAGCCGTGGGCGACGATCGCATGCGGCGGCAAGGCCGACGCCGACCGTGCCGTCGCGGCCGCACGCGAGGCCTTCGACCACGGGCCCTGGCCCCGCATGGGCTTCGAGAAGCGCCAGCAGCTGATGCACCGGCTCGCGGACCTCATGGAGGAGCACCGCGACGAGCTCGCCATGGCCGACACCCGAGACATGGCCAAGCCGATCACCCAGGCGCAGCACGACGTCACCCGATCGATCCTGAATGTGCGCTTCTTCGCCGATCACGCGCGGCAGTCCACCTCCGACACCTACCCGATGGACTCCGGCCACCACGCCTACAGCCGCTGGGAGCCGGTCGGCGTCGCCGTCGCGATCTCGCCCTGGAACTTCCCGCTCATGCTGGGCACCTGGAAGGTCATGCCCGCCCTCGCCTGGGGCAACACCGTGGTGTGGAAGCCCGCCGAGGACACCCCGGTCTCGGCGACGATCCTCGGACGCCTGGCCATCGAGGCGGGCTTCCCGCCCGGCGTGCTCAACATCGTGCATGGCTACGGCCCGGACTCCGCGGGCTCGGCCCTGACGGAGAATCCCGACGTCGACCGGATCACGTTCACCGGCGAGTCCGGCACCGGCAAGATCATCAGCGGGGTCGCCGCCCGGAACCTCACGCCGGTGAGCCTGGAGCTCGGCGGCAAGGGCGCCAACATCATCTTCGACGACGCCGACCTCGACAACGCCGTCCACTGGGCCGTCGAGGCGATCTTCCGCAATGCCGGGCAGGTGTGCCTCGCGGGCAGCCGGCTCTACGTGCAGAGCGGCATCTTCGACGAGTTCATGACCCGCTACAAGGCCGCCGCGGAGGCCCTCGTCATCGGCGATCCCAAGGATCCCGCGACGCAGTTCTCTCCGGCTCTGGCGAGCGAGGAGCACTTCACCAAGGTGGCCGGCTACCTCGGCACTGAGTCGCTGGGAGGCGGGCGCATCCTCACGGGCGGCCTGGGCGAGGGCTGGGGGGTGCGGCCGACGATCATCACCGACGCCCCCGCCGACGCCCGCGTGATCAAGGAGGAGATCTTCGGCCCGGTGACCGTGGCGACCCGGTTCGACACCGAGGCCGAGGCCGTGGCGCTCGCGAACGACACCCGCTATGGGCTCAACGCCATGGTGTTCACCGAGAACCTCTCCCGCGCGCATCGCGCTGCGGCACGTCTCAAGGCCGGCACGGTCTGGGTGAACTGCTTCTTCATCCGCGATCTGCGAGCGCCCTTCGGCGGCGTCGGCGACTCGGGTGTGGGGCGCGAGGGCGGCAACTTCAGCCGGGAGTTCTTCACCGAGCCGAAGGCCGTCGTCATGCAGATCGACCAGGAGGGCTGACGCCTCAACCAGGAGGGCTCACGCCCGCGCCTCAGGCCGGGGACTCCACCAGGACGTGAGCGGCGATGTCGTCGGCGAGCTCGGCGTACTCCCCCGCGCTCCCGATGGTGACACCCCCCGGGCTCCGGTGGACCTTGACGGAGGCACCGGGTCTCACGCCGATCCGGTGCATGCGCGCCATGGCATCGCCGTCCTCCTGCAGCGGCTCCGCGATGCGCCGGATGATCACCCGCCGGACGTCAGCCGAGGCCACCTCGCTCAACGGGACCATGACCGTCGCGTCGACTCCGACCGCTGCAGAGGACGGATCCAACTCGTCCAACCCGGGGATCGGGTTGCCGTAGGGCGAGACGGTCGGATGGTCGAGGAGGACGAGGAGCCGGCGCTCGACCGACTCGCTCATCACGTGCTCCCATCGGCAGGCCTCGGCGTGCACCTCCTCCCAGGGCATTCCGAGGATCTCCACCAGTAGGCACTCGGCCAGCCGATGCTTGCGCATGACACGCGTCGCGATGGCACGCCCCTGCGGGGTCAGCTCGAGTTGACGCTCGGATCCGAGATGGACCAGCCCATCCCGCTCCATCCGGGCCACGGTCTGCGAGACGGTCGGCCCGCTCTGGTGGAGGCGCTCGGCGATCCGGGCCCGCATCGGCCGGATCCCCTCCTCCTCGAGCTCGAAGATCGTCCGGAGGTACATCTCCGTGGTGTCGATCAGATCGCTCACCCGTGCTCCCTCCCGGTTGTTGCCGTCCACGAACTTACTGCCTAGCCTGCAGGCGTGCCCACCGTCATGTGGTTCCGCCGCGACCTTCGGCTGCGGGACAACCCGGCCCTTCTTGCGGCGATCGAGGAGTCCCGGGCGGATGGCGACGGACGCGTCGTGGCGCTCTTCGTGGTCGACCCGAACCTGTGGGAGCCCGCCGGAGCCGTGCGTCAGGCCTACCTCGTCGACTCGCTCAACAGCCTCGGGGCGAGCGTCAGCCGGCACCTGATGATCCGGCACGGAGACCCCCGCACGATCCTGCCCGAGGTGGTCGCGGCATCCGGGGCGACGAGCGTGCACATCGCCGCCGACTTCGGGCCCTACGGAGCAGCACGCGACGCCCAGGTCGAGGCAGCGCTCACCGTGCCCCTCGTTCGCACCGGCTCGGCCTATGCGGTGGCTCCCGGTCGCGTGCTGAAGGACGACGGAACCGCCTACCGCGTCTACACGCCGTTCTGGCGGGCCTGGGTGCGGCACGGGTGGCGCGCGCCTGCGGCAGCCCCGCCGGAGGACGTCGAGTGGTGGGAGCCCATGGCCTGCCAGGGTCGTCCCCCTCGACCCGACCTCGGCGCCCTCGTCCTCCCTCCCGCCGGCGAGCATGCCGCCTGGGATCGCTGGCAGGCCTTCCGTTCAGCCGGCCTGGCCGAGTACGACGCCCTGCGCAACCGGGCTGACCTCGCCGGCACCAGCGCCATGGGTCATCACCTGAAGTGGGGCGAGATCCATCCGCGGTCGATGCTTGCCGACCTCGGGCCGACCGATGAGGTGTTCGGGAAGGAGCTCGCCTGGCGCGAGTTCTACGCCGACGTGCTGGCCCAGCGCCCCGACAGCGCCCGTCGATCCCTCGATGCGCGCTTCGACACGGCCATGCCCTGGACGGATGGTGATCAGGCCGACGTCCTGCTCGCAGCGTGGACCGAGGGGCGCACCGGCTACCCGTTCGTGGACGCGGGCATGCGCCAGCTGCGGGCGGAGGGGTGGATGCACAATCGCGTGCGCATGGTCGTCGCGAGCTTCCTCGTCAAGGATCTCCACCTGCCTTGGCAACGCGGGGCGACGGAGTTCATGCGCTGGTTGCGCGATGGCGACCTCGCCAGCAACTCTCACGGGTGGCAGTGGACGGCAGGCTGCGGCACCGATGCGTCGCCCTTCTACCGGGTGTTCAACCCCGTCCTGCAGGGGCTCAAGTTCGATCCGGAGGGCGACTACGTCCGCCGGTACATCCCTGAACTGCGTCACCTTCCGGGGAAGTCGGTGCACGAGCCCTGGAAGGCTCTCGATGGATATGCCCACGGGTATCCCGAGCAGATCGTCGACCATGCGGCAGAGCGCGATGTCGCCCTGGCCGACTTCGCCGCCATCAAGGGTGCGTGAGCTCGCTCGCGCCTGCACCGGCGAGCATCGGTCCTGATGACAGGATGAGGTCATGACCGTCGTGGCCGTGCTCTCCATGAAGGGGGGCGTGGGCAAGACCACGGTCGCCCTGGGCCTGGCCAGCGCAGCCTGGGACCGCGGGATGCGCACCCTCGTCATCGACCTCGACCCGCAGGCGAACGCCTCCATGGCCCTGGAGGTGACCGATGCGGTCTTCACCACCAGTGACGTCCTGGCCGACGCCCGTCCGGGAGTCGCAGCCGATGCCATCGTCCACAGCGGATGGGACGACCGGATCGACGTCATCCCGGCGGAGCGATCCCTCGAGCATCGAACGGTGGTCACGGGCCGTCACTCGGCGCTGCGCCTGCGAACCGCGCTCGCGACCGTGCCACGCGCCTATGACCTCGTGGTCATCGACTGCCCGCCGTCCCTCGGCGAGCTCACGCGCAACGCCCTGAGCACGGCTGACCTCGCCGTGGTCGTCACCGAGCCCAGTCACTTCTCCCTGCACGGGGCGCGGGAGGCCCTCGAGGCCGTTCAGGTCATCTCCGATGCCACCAATCCCGGCCTGCGGGCCAAGGCGATCGTGGTCAACCGGTTCGATCCGCAGGATCGCGAGCACCTGCTCAACCTCCGGCTCCTTGCCGACGAGCACGGTCGACTGGTCTACGACCCGCCCCTGCCCACCTGCTCAGCGATCCCTGCGTCGCAGCGCGCGGTGAGCCCCCTGCATTCCTGGAACTCCCCCGGCTCCCGTGAGACGGCTGACATCATGGACGACCTGCTCGATTTCCTGCTGCCGCCGAAGCGCGAGGTGCGCCCCATGCCGAATGTCTCGATCCGCCGGTACCTGACGTGACCGCGGATGAGTCGCGCGCCGGCCTGCGCAAGGCCGGGGACGCCGACCTGCACCCCAGCACCCCGGTCGCCGGGGACGACCCGGGCTGGCTGCGCGGCCGAGCATCGACCTCCGACTCCGTCGGATCTCCGGACAAGGACAAGCCGGTCACGCTCGAGGTGACGGTGCCCAAGTCCCTGCGCAAGTCAGTGCGGCAGGAGGCCAAGCGCCGCGGCATCAGCGTGGACGAGGTCGTGATCGAGGCACTGCAGGACCGCCTCTCGCGGTGACGCCTGGGTCCCCGATCAGGAAGACGCCGAACTACGGCACGGGGTGACGTGCGTCGTACTTGAGGAAGCCCGGGTACTTCGCCACGAGCCCGATGGCACCAGCGACGCACAGCACTCCACCGGAGACGACGGACACCATCTCCCCGCCCAGGGCCGCGACCGTGCCGGCCTCGACATCACCGAGCCTCGGGCCACCGGCGACCACGACGGTGAACACACCCTGAAGCCGCCCGCGGTACTCGTCCGGAGTCGCCGCTTGCAGGATCGTCGAGCGGAACACGGCGGACACGTTGTCGGCTGCACCCGCGATCGCGAGGCAGATCAGCGCGATCCACAGGACGCGCACGAAACCGAATGCCGCGATCGCAGTACCCCAGACAATGATCGCGATGACGATCGCGCGGCCCTGCCAGCGGACGTTCACGAGCCATCCGGAGAGCAAGCCTGACAGCAGAGCACCTGCCGCAGGAGCAGCAGAGAGGAGTCCCAGCACGAGGGCCACGTCAGCGGTCGTGCCGCCGTACCACTGGGCCGCTATCGCGGGAAACAGCGCGCGCGGCATGCCGAACACCATCGCGACGATGTCCTGGTAGAACGTCATCTGCAGGTTGCGCTTGCCGCGCAGGAAGGCGAAACCCTCCCGAACCGACGCCCAGCCCGCCTTGGGGCGAGCGGAGCCGGGCTCGACGATCGGTGGCAGTGACGGCAGCCGGAACATGGCCCAGGCGACGAGGGCGAACGCGACGACGTCGATGGCGTATGCCGTCGTGACCGTCCCCGTGGCGGCGACGAGCAGGCCGCCCAGGACCGGCCCGAGCGCGAAGCCCAGGTTCCACGTGATCATGCTGAGCGCGTTGGCGGCCGGCAGGAGTTGAGGCTCGATGAGTCGGGGGATGATCGCCTGCCGAGCCGGATTGCCCACCGCGAAGAACGCCGAGGCGATGCCGACGATCAGGTACAGGACGTAGACGTTCTGCCAGCCGGCCAGCGACTGCAGCAGCAGGAGTGCCGAGGCCCCCCACAGACCGATCGCCGACGCGAGCCCGACGAGCCTGCGGTCGAAGGCGTCGGAGAGAGTCCCGCCGTACAGGCCGAATCCGATCAGCGGGATCAGCTGGGCCAGGCCGACGAGCCCCACCATGAAGCTCGACTCGGTGATGTCCCACACCTGAAGGCCGACGGCGACCGACGTCATCTGCTGGCCGATGTTGCTGATGCCCAGTGCTGCCCACAGGCGCCGGTACGGCGCGCTCACCCTCAGCGGGGTGAGGTCAAGGAGCAGGCGGGCCACGCGTCCCTCCTCGTCGAGCCGCGGCCGCCCGATTCGAGTCTCACCGAGATGGCGGCCGGCCACGAGAGTAGTGAGATGCCTCGCTCCGCGCTGACGTAGTCACGAAAGCCCCCCTCATGTGGCTACATGGACGTGGGGATTCGCGAGCTCAAGGCCCACCTCTCGCGCTACGTCCAGGCCGCTCGCGAGGGCCAGCAGATCGTCGTGACCGACCGGGGAGTTCCCGTCGCCATGCTGACGCCGCCTCCGCTGGACAGCCGGGAGGACCTCCCCCCGGCACTGCGGCGACTGATCAGCGGCGGTCGCGCAACAGCGCCTGCCCTGGTCATGAGCCTCCCGCCCCTGACCCCGGTGCGAGCGACGCGTTCGGTGCAGCACATCCTCGACGAGGATCGCGGCGACTGATGCTCGCGTGCATCGACAGCAGCGTGGTTCTCTCGCGCTACCTGTCCGAGCCACGATCTCGAGAAGCCAATGACCTGATTGCTGAGGCGTCGACTGGTCATCCTTGAATTCGACGAGCAGACGACCCACCTCGCATCCACCATCGCCGCATCAACGGGCGTGCGGACGCTGGATTCCCTGCACATCGCCTCGGCCATACTGGCGAGTGCTGATGCCTTCATCACCTTCGATCGACGACAGGCCGACGCAGCCCGTGCCTTCGATCTGACTGTGCTGGGTGACGAATGACCCGAACGCCATGCCACTCGGGGCCTCGTGGCTCGCGCTAGGGAGAGAGGCGCTCGACACGCCACGCATCAGGGTCATCGAGGGCAGAGTCGCCCTGCACCGCCACGAAGCGGAGGCGATCGTGCAGGCGGGACTCGCGCCCCTGCCAGAACTCCACCGAGACCGGCCGGATGAGCCAGCCGCCCCAGAAGTCGGGGATGGGAATGTGCGATTCCTCCGGATACTGCTCCGCCAGACGCGCGTACTCAGCCTCGATCCCGGCCCGCCCCTCGATCACCGTCGACTGGCGACTGGCCCAGGCACCCAGGCGCGACCCATGCGGACGGGACTGGAAGTACGCATCGGCCTCCTCGCGCGACACCCGCTCCACCCGGCCCACGACAACGACCTGCCGATGCATGGCGAACCACGGGAACACGCACGATGCCGCTGGGTTCTCCTCCAGCTCGCCACTCTTGCGCGAGCCGTAGTTCGTGTAGAAGACGAAACCTCGCGCGTCGGCCTCCTTGAGCAGGACGGTGCGGGCGGAGGGCTGGCCCTCAGCGCCCGCGGTGGCCACGACCATGGCATTCGGCTCAGGCAGGCCCACATCGAGCGCCTCCTCGAGCCAGGCACCGAACTGCGCCAGCGGGGTCGAGGCGAGGTCCTGCTCCTCCAGGGTGCCGGCGTCGTACGAGACGCGCAGGTCGGCAAGCCGGCGAGGGGCGTCCTCCGGCGGTGGGGTCCACAGGCTCATGACCCGATCACACCACGAATCCGCGTCCCCTGTTGAATGGGGACGCCCGGCCAGCACACCAGATACGAGGGAGCACCCGATGACCGACTTCGTCCCCGGACTCGAGGGGGTCGTGGCGTTCGAGACCCAGATCGCCGAGCCCGATCGCGATGGCAGCGTGCTGCGCTACCGCGGCGTCGACATCGAGGATCTTGTCGGCAAGGTCTCCTTCGGCAACGTCTGGGGCCTGCTCGTCGACAACGAGTTCAACCCGGGCCTGCCACCCGCGGAGCCGTTCCCGATCCCGATCCACTCGGGCGACGTGCGCGTGGACGTGCAGTCGGCGATCGCGATGCTCGCGCCCGCGTGGGGCCTGAAGCCACTGCTCGACATCGATGACGACACCGCGCGCGAGAACCTCGCGCATGTGAGCGTCATGGCGCTCTCCTTCGTGGCTCAGTCGGCCCGCGGGATCGGTGTGCCGATGGTGCCGCAGAGCCACATCGACGAGGCCAACACAATCGTCGAGCGGTTCATGCGCCGCTGGCGTGGCGAGCCTGATCCGCGCCACGTGCGCGCGGTGGACGCCTACTTCGTCTCGGCGGCCGAGCACGGCATGAATGCGTCGACCTTCACCGCTCGCGTCATCGCCTCCACCGGCGCTGACGTCGCCGCATCCATCTCCGGTGCCGTCGGAGCCATGAGTGGCCCGCTGCACGGCGGTGCTCCCTCGCGCGTTCTCGGGATGATCGAGGAGATCGAACGCACCGGCGATGCCGATGCCTACGTGCGCGGGGTACTCGATCGCGGTGAGCGACTGATGGGCTTCGGCCACCGCGTCTACCGGGCCGAGGATCCTCGGGCACGCGTCCTGCGGCGCACCGCTCGGGAGCTGGGCGCACCGCGCTACGAGATCGCCGAGGCTCTCGAGCAGGCCGCGCTCCAGCAGTTGCGCGAGAGGCGCCCGGATCGGGTGCTGGAGACCAACGTCGAGTTCTGGGCCGCCATCGTGCTCGACTTCGCCGAGGTGCCCGCGCCGATGTTCACGTCGATGTTCACCTGCGCGAGGCTGGCCGGCTGGAGCTCCCACATCCTCGAGCAGAAGCGCACCGGCCGCCTCATCCGTCCCTCGGCCCGATATGTCGGAGCAGGGCCGCGACGCCCTGATCAGGTGCCGGGGTGGGATGCGTCGATGGTGGCTCCCACGGGGTACTGACGACGTCCGCCTGGCACCAACTCGTGCGTTCAGATCCCTGTGGATCCCGCAAAGTGCTACATTGACGCACATGGCGAACGTTGGGGTCAGGGAACTGCAGCAGCATGCGTCTGCGGTGGTCAGGCGCGCCAGCGCTGGCGAGGACATCGGCATCACCGACCGTGGCCGCCTGGTCGCGAGGCTCGTCCCCGTCACGTCGAACCCGCTGGAACAGATGATCGAAGCTGGCCAGGCAAGGCCAGCCACACGCACAGTCGCTCAGATGGCTGAGCCGCTTCCGGCGTCGGGGCGTCGCTCCCTGTCGGATCTCCTGGCCGAGCAGCGTACCGACGAGCGGTAACCCATGGCTTGGTACCTCGACACATCAGCCTTCGTGAAGCTGGTGGTGCGCGAGAAGCACTCGGCAGCACTGCGCCGGTCGCTGACAGGTGAAGGGACCGACCTGGTCGGCTCGGACCTCCTCCGCACCGAGGCCCTTCGAGCCGCGCGAATCCACTCGGTCGAGGCCCTGCGCCGAACGCGAGAGCTACTCGAGGCCGTGACTCTCGTTCACGTCACGAGCGACATCTGCGAGCGCGCAGCCGAATTGGACCCCACCATCCTGCGTTCTCTCGACGCTCTGCACGTCGCCACCGCTCTCAGCCTGGGCGATGCGGTATCCGGGGTGATCACCTACGACCTGCGCATGGCGGCGGCCTGCGAGGTGCACGGACTCAGAGTCTCAGCGCCCACCTGACAGGACCGCCTTCGCCCGAGTCTGGGCGATCCTCGGATGAGCACTAGGGTTTGGCTGTACGCCCCCGACTCAGGAGAACCCGTGGCTGCCAACCCTGAAGACATCCGAATCCCCGCTGATCTGCTCCCCGCTGATGGGCGCTTCGGAGCAGGGCCGTCGAAGGTCCGCAAGGAGCAGGTCGACGCCCTTGCCTCGGTGTGGCAGACCTACCTGGGCACCTCGCACCGGCAGAAGACCGTCAAGTCCGAGGTTGGCCGCCTGCGCTCCGGTCTTGCCAGCCTGTTCTCCCTCCCCGAGGGCTACGAGGTCGTGCTGGGCAACGGCGGCTCGACGGCCTTCTGGGATGTTGCCTCCTTCGGCCTGCTCCGGGACCGCGCCCAGTTCCTCACCTTCGGCGAGTTCGGCGCCAAGTTCGCCAGTGGCGTCGCGAGCGCCCCGCACCTCGGCGATCCCACCATCATCAAGGCCGATCCGGGCACCGCTCCCGTGTTCGTCGCGGAGGCCGGCATCGACGCCTACTGCACCCCGCACAACGAGACGTCGACCGGTGTCGCCGTCACCCCCTACCGGGTCGCCGGGGCCGACGCCGAGGCCCTGATGATCATCGATGCCACCAGCGCGGCGGGCGGTCTCGCCGTCGACGCGGCGAGCTTCGACACGTACTACTTCGCCCCCCAGAAGAGCTTCGGCTCCGACGGTGGCATCTGGTTCGCGCTCATGTCGCCGGCCGCGATCGCACGGGCCGCCGAGATCAAGGAGTCAGGTCGCTGGATCCCGGACTTCCTGGACCTGCAGACCGCGATCGACAACTCCCGGCTTGACCAGACCTACAACACCCCGGCCCTCGCCACGATCTTCCTCATGGCCGAGCAGGTCGACTGGTTCAACGCCAACGGCGGCCT
>DMPC01000121.1:25465-31848 GCA_003456155.1 Actinomycetota bacterium
ACTGGTGCGTCGCTCGCACCTCCGAGTCGTCCGGCGTGCTCTACGACTGGGCAGCGGCGAGCGACGTTGCCACTCCGTTCGTCGCCGACCCGGCCCAGCGCTCCGGAGTCGTGGCCACGATCGACATCGACGATGCGATCGACGCCACATCCATCACCAAGGCCCTGCGACTCAACGGCATCGTCGACACCGAGCCCTACCGCAAGCTCGGGCGCAACCAGCTGCGCATCGCCGTCTTCCCGTCGGTCGAGCCGGACGATGTTCGGGCGCTGACCCGCTGCATCGACCATGTCATCTCCCAGCTGACGTGACGTCCCGGGCACCCCGGACGGGTGCCCGCCCGGTGCGGGACGGGCTCACGTGGCTGAGCTACGGCCAGCTTTCCATGTGGGCGTGGTTCATGTACGCCTTCGGGGCCACCGTTGCGCTCCTGCGGGACGATCAGGGCACCAGCCGAGCGGCCGCCGGCCTGCACGGCAGCGCCCTGGCCCTCACCGGCATCCTTGCCGGCATCGTCGCCTCCCGACTGATCGAGCGTCTCGGGCGAGGCGTGGTCCTGCGGCTGGCATCGCTCGGCGGCATCCTCGCCGTGGTGATCTACACGTGGCCCTCGGCGCCCTACCCCGTCACGCTGAGCGCCGCGTTCCTTGCCGGGTTCGCGGGAACGCTCATCGTGATCTCCGTCAACGCCTTCCTGCTCAGCCACCAGGGCAGTGCGGGCCCGGCTTCACTGACCGAGGCGAATGCCCTGGCCGCGGTGAGCGGACTCGTCGCCCCGCTCGCGGTCGGGGCGGGAGCCGCCACCGTCCTCGGCTGGCGCGCAGGCGTGCTCGTCGTCGCGGTCGGGCTGATCATCGTCGAGGTCATCCGCGGTCGGCGCACGGATCAGTTCGGGCTGCCCGGTGCTGCGGAGCATGCCGAGCACCGGGCAGCCCCCCTGCCCCGGCGGGTGTACTGGACATTCGCGCTCATCATGTGCTTTCTCGGGACAGAGTTCTCGATGGTGCTGTGGAGCGCAGATCTGCTGCGCGAGAGGGCGGGCTACGGGGCAGCCGCCGCTGCCGCCTCCCTGGCCACCGTCACCGGTGGCATGGCCATCGGTCGCTACGTCGGCTCCCGCCTCGCCGAGTACTGGGAGGGCGATCGGGTCCTGCGCATCTCGGTCGTCATCGCGCTCATCGGCTTCGCTGTCGCGTGGATCTCCACGGATGGCATCGTGATGCTGGTCGGTCTCTTCTTCACAGGGCTCGGCATCGGTGTGCACTGGCCACTCGGTGTCGCACGAGCCGTGCACGCCTCCGGTGGGATGACCGATCGCGCCAGTGCCCTGGCCTCTGTGTACGCAAGCATCGCGATCGGCAGCGCCCCCTTCCTGCTCGGCGCCCTGTCCGATGCGTTCGGATTCCACCAGGCCTTCCTGCTGGTGCCCGTGATGCTCGGAGCCGCCCTCGCGATCCTGCTGCTCAAGCCGGATCACACTCCGGTGGACGCTCCGGCGTCACCCGAGTGACCTAGCCCCACTGAACCGTGATCAGCGGAGCGGGACCTCAACACGCAGCAGGCGCGTGTCCCGCTCACTGGCGATAAGCAGTGCACGGCCATCGGCCGTCCACGTCACCGCCTCGCCCTGCAGTTGGATCGGCAGGTAGACCGATCGGGCCCCCGAGCCGGGCGGCAGACCCTGCAGAACTTCCGCGTCGACGTAGTCCCGCAGGACGAACCTCGAACCGTCCGGGCTCACGGCACCGTCGGTGACGAACGCACCCACGCGACCCACCGGTCGCGCGACCGCCACCCGACCCGGCGACATACGGGCGGGCAGCGCATAGATGCTGCCCCGGGCGGTCTGCTTGGTGACGACCCAGAGGCGACTGGAGGACGGATCCGCCAGCAGCGCCTCGGCGTTGTGCGGGCGATCCGGGTAGGTGAACCGGAGCGTGGTCGTGCGCAGCGTGCGATCCCGCAGGCGCACCGGCTCGCGCACCCGATGCAGGCGCACCTCGTTCCACGAGTCACGGTTGTCACCGATGTCGGCGACCCACAGCACCGGACGCCCCCGCACGTCCCGGCCCGATCCGATTGCCTCGAGATCGCGGGCCTCGATGCCCGAGATCGTCAGCGTCGCCAGGGTGCGGCAGGTCCGCGAGTCGACGGCGTAGATGTAGGGGCCTCCGGAGGAGTCGTTGTGGAGGTAAAGAACGCCGGGATGCCGCTGGGAGTAGGTCATCCCGCTGATCTCGGTGAACCGATCGTCCGTGAACCGGCACACCTCGGTCACCCCGTCCACGGCATGCACGGTCGGGGCGCCGGCGAGGAGGAACAGTGCGACGAGTCCCGCCGTCATCCATCGACGCACGGTCACCTCACCCCCGCAGGGCGGCCACGACCACCACGACAACGAGCGACACCAGCACGGCGAGCGTCACGAAGCGCCGGGTGCGGGGATCCATGACGCCAGCGTACGTGGAGCCCGCCGTGCCCACCTCGTGAGATCGTGTGCTCATGAGTCGCGCCACGACGTCCGACACCGACGGGATCCTGCCCGGCGTCGTCGGGACAGCCCTCTGGGTGTTGGCGCTGGTCGTCCTGGTCGCATCCTCAGGCAGGCTGGAGGAGGCCGGGGTCTCGTGGTGGATCGGGGTGGCCGTCTGCGGGCTGGTCAGCGGGCTCGGCGGCCTCGCCTTCCTGACCTGGCGCAAGCGGCGCGCGAGTCAGACCTGAGGCTCATCCTCGGACGCAGCGTCCGGCGTCTCGTCGACGGCGATGTCCTCAGCACCTTCCTCGATGGCCTCGGCATCGATCACCTCGTCGCCAGGCATCAGGTCGTCCGGCGCCACCCCACCCGGTGCCGGCTCCTCGGCGAGTGCCGGCATCACCTCCGAATGCGCGCCACAGCCGTAGGTGAGGGCCACCACATGGCCATCGGCCGGGCTCATCTCGTTCGCGCAGACTGCGAAGAGCTGACCCATCGGCCCGCTCATCGGCAGCATGAAGCCGCAGCTGGAGCAGTCGAGCGAGGCATGCTTGGCCATCGCAGAATCCGGCCCGTAGTCGCCCTCGACCCACCGGTCGGCAGCGTCATCACGCCCGATCGGTGAGAGGACGCGAAGTCGACCCAGGCCCACCTCCCACTGACCCGGGCTGAGCGGCGCCGACGACGCGAGGGACTCCAGGTCGTCCGAGCCGGTCAGGCCCGGCACGAGGCGGAGATCATCCGCCGACGTCGGAAGCACATCGCCCGGCGAGAGGTCACCCGGGCGGACCCGCTCGCTCCACGGCACCCACGCCGGGGCCACCAGGGCGTCGGGCCCGGGGAGCAGCACCACCTCGCTGACGGTCACCCCCTTCAGCCGAGGAACGCGCGCCACCGTGACCGCCCACTGCCACCCCACGTACGCGGGATTCGTGCAGGCGAACAGATGCGTCGCGAGACGCTCGGCCTCCATGACCACATCGAGATGCTCCCCCACGGCCGGCTCACCGGCCTCCTCGAGAGCCGCAGCCCGGGCGACGTCCACGGCGGCCACCAGGGCGGCATCACGCTTCACATCCGCCACCGGCACGAGCGAGGTCATGGGCAGATTGTGTCTCACCCCACTCGCGTCGGACTCGGCGGGGGAGGATGCCGAATCGGCAGTAGGGTCGTCTCATGACGCCAGGTCGCCTCCCCCTCCTCGCTGCCGGAACCGTCGTCCTCGCCGTGGCCCTGACCGGGTGCACGAAGCCTGCCCCCGGCGCCACGGTGTTCTCGGGCACCGCGTCGGCCTACCGAGAGGCCGCCTGCTGGTCCTTCGACGAGACGCCGATCGACGCCACGACCTGCGCCCAGGAGGTACTGGACAAGGCCTCCTCGGGTGCGAGTCTGGCCACCGTCCCGGTGCTGCCCGGCACCGTCGTCGGCATCAGCGTCGATCCCGCGGTGGCCGACGCCGGCTGGACCCCCCGCATCGCTGGCCAGCCCCTGGTGGCGTCGCCCCTGACGACGACCTACTGGCGATTCACCTTTCCCGAGTTCCAGGAGCTGGGAGAGGACGGCCTGGCCATGGAGATCGTCGCCGGCGACAGCGACGGGACCCGAGGCATCTGGCTGTTCGAGCTGACCCCCGCGTAGGGGACGATCCCCGGACGCTCTAGGCGTCGAGGTCGTCGGCGACGGCGCGGAGCACGGCAGCGACCTTCTGAGCCGCAGCGTCCGGCGGGTACTTGCCGCGGCGAAGCTGGTTGGAGACCCCGTCCAGGAGCTTGATGAGGTCCTCGACGATGACCGCCATGTCGTCCGCGGGCTTGCGCTTGCCCTTGACGACGGACGGTGCCGCGGCCAGCACGTTCAGCGACAGGGCCTGCTTGCCGCGCTTGCCGTCGACGACTCCGAACTCGACCTTGGAGCCCGGCTTCAGGGCCGTCACGCCCGCCGGCAGCGTCGAGACATGGACGAAGACGTCATCACCGTCATCGGACGAGATGAACCCGAACCCCTTCTCGGAGTCGTACCACTTCACGGTTCCGGTTGGCACGGCCGCCTCACTCACTCATGTCGCGCGGCCGGGAGCCGCTGCGCGGGTCTGCCCCGCGCCTGAGAAGGTTACCCCGTGGCCCTGCACACCTCCTCCGCCGACCGAACCCTGCGGGTTGGGGCCTGGGTGACCGTCCTGGGGCTGGTCTTCACCCTCATCGCCCTGCTCCCCCTCGTCTTCCCCGAGCTCCAGCTCCCGGGCGTCCTGTGGTTCCTGTCGATGCTGACCGGAGTGGGCCTCTTGATCGTGCTGATCGGACTCGTGCAGGCCGCCCGGCAGCGCCGCTCGCGCTCGTGACGGCGCAGGCGTGAGCCGTCACGCCGTAACGTTGGTCCGATGAGCTCCCCACGCAGCCTCGCCGACGACCTTCGCCGTCGCGACGACGATGCGCTGGCCTGCCTGCTCGTCCTTCGCCCCGATCTCGTCCACCCGGTTCCGCCCGACTTCACCGCGCTGACGTCGCGCGCCACCGCGGGTCCCTCGGTCGCGCGCTGCCTCGACACCCTGCACGCCGTGCACCTGCACGTGCTTCGGGTCGTGGCCCTGTGCACCGCGCAGCAGCCCCGGTCCGCTGACGAGATCGTCGCTCTCGCCTCGGAGCAGCTGCCGCAGCGTGCGGATGATGTATGCCGGGCGGCCCTCGATGACCTGATCATGCGAGCCCTGGTCTGGGGTGATCGCGAGGCCCTTCGCGCGATCGCCCCCGCAGCAGACCTGGTCGCCAGCGCCCCCGTCCCCGCGTGGCCACAGCCGGATGGCAGCGGCGCAACCGTCCACCCCGTGCAGCAGGTCGACCGGCAGGCGGGCCTTCGCGCGCGCGAGTCGCTCGCGCTGACCCGAGACCTCCTCGACCACTGGTCGACCGATCCGCCGAGCGTGCTGCGCTCCGGCGGACTGCCGCTGCGCGACTTCGCCGCAGCTCGCGCGCTGGTGCACGAGGACTGGCCCCGCACAGCACTGACCATCGAAGTCGCGGCAGCAGCGCACCTCGTGGCAGACGACGAGGAGGAGGCACCGGCCTGGGTGCCGACCGACCGCTTCGACAGCTGGCTCGAGTCACCTCCCGCCCATGCGTGGGCCGATCTCGTCGAGGCCTGGCTGAGCCTGCCGCGGCTCCCGTCCCTTGCGGGAGAGAAGGCACGCCTGCTCACCAGCGACAGCGATCGGCGGCCCATCCTCGCGGTGCGTCGATCCGTGATCGACGTCCTGATGGAGCAGGAGCCCGGGGCGGCCCTGGATGCCGAGCAGCTGACCGCGATCCTCGACCACCGTCGTCCCCGGCAGGCCGGGACGCTGAGGGATCAGGTCGTGGCGGCCACGCTGAGGGAGGGCGAGGATCTCGGTCTGCTCGGCTTCGGCGCCCTCAGCACCGCGGCTCGGGTGCTCCTCGAAGAGGCCGCCGGTGGCGTCAGGGGTCGCACCGATCGCCTGATCCGGCTCACGAGCGCCCTGATGGACGCGATGCCGGAGGACGTCGACCATGTGCTGATTCAGGGCGACCTCACGATCACCGCGCCCGGCCCCCTCGCCGCCTCGATCTCCCGACGCCTCGGCCTGCTCGCCGACATCGAGTCCCGTGGGCATGCGACCGTCTATCGAGTGACCGAGTCATCCGTGCGGCGCGCCCTCGACGCAGGCATGGATGCCGAGGGGATCCATGCCTTTCTGCGCGAGATCTCCCGGACTCCCATCCCCCAGCCGCTCACCTACCTGGTCGACGACGTCGCACGGCGTCACGGGGCGGTGCGGGTGGGCACGGCTCTCTCCTACCTGCGCAGCGATGCGGCCGACACTCTCGCCGCCCTGCTGGAGGACAGGCGCCTGGCATCGCTGGGGCTTCACCGGATCGCCGAGACCGTGCTGATCTGC
>DMPC01000161.1 GCA_003456155.1 Actinomycetota bacterium
GCCTTCTTCGACGACTGGAACTTGTCGATCTTGGCTGTGACGAGATCGCTGGTGCCGACGGAGTCATCACCGGAGGCCTGCTTGCTCTTGGCATCGTCCCAGCCAGGAATGGCGACTTCCTGCGGGATGCCGGCACTGGTGACGCTGGCGCGCACGGAACGCACGCGGCGATCGCCGAGCTTGAACCGGGTGTCGCTGTTGACGTAGCCGGTCGCCTTCTTGGGCGGTCCGAAGAACAACTGCGTCTTGCCGATGGTCAACTGCGTGAAGACCCGGACGAACGTGACCCATCCCTGCTCACGGGCAAGCCGGGTGAGGAACTCCCAGTCCGTCTCATTGGACTGGACGACGAAGGGATGACTCGAGTCCGAGGTGGAGATATCGCTGCCGAGGAAGGGGTCCAGGGAGTACTTTCCGGCGATCTTCTTGGCGATCTCGCCGTAGGACATGTCGGTGAACGACTTCGTCCGCTTCGCTGCCATCATCGCGTAGGCATCGTCGTAGGCGCGAAGGACGAGACGCGAGCCATGGCCGGGATCAGTGCGGAACTCCCGACTGGCGATGGTGCCACGGAAGACGATGTCGCCGGTGAGGTCGCCGAGGCCGTAGGCGAAGACCGAGATGGTCTTGCCGATCTGCGACCGGGAGCCGCCGTAATCCTTCAGCTTCTTCGGGCCGCCCTTGATCTCCACCTCGCAGATCCGAGGGACACCGAGTGCTGCCTCAACGCTGATGCGAGCGATCTGCGCCTGCTCCTCATCGGTGATGTGGCTGCGATCCCACAGCATTCGCAGGTTGCCGCCGGGAGCATCGTAGGAATTGCCGAGAAGACCCATCAATCCTCCTCGACGCCGGGAATGTCGTCCTCGGCATCCTCATCGACGATGACCGTGCCACCCTCGCCACGCTTGGGGAGCTCTCCCGGCGAGGGCAGGAGCATCGTGCGACCTGCGGGGATCCTCAGCGGGTCGTCGACGGCGTTGTGCTCGGCGATGTCGCGCCAGTGACGCGGCGACTGGTACGCGCGATAAGCGATGTGCGCGAGGGTGTCGCCCTCGAGCAGGGTCTCGGTGAGCTCGGGGGCCAGGCCTCCTGAGGTGGGGTTGGTCAGGGATCCGGTTGACGGGTACTGCGTGAGCTCGATGCTGCCGACCGCCTTGGCCGGTGAGCCGTCGGCGTTGAACTTGACGATCTGCGACGAGAACTGCGAGACGACCGAGAGGGGCGAGATGAACGAGCCCCACAGGAGCATGACGAGGGGTGGCGTGGTGGCCGTGGACCAGAACGAGTTCGAGTAATTCTCGACCAGCATGAGCATCTTCTTCAGCTCACCCATGACGTCGCGCTGGCGCCCGTAGCCGATCGAGCGCGTGGGACGCAGGCTCTGGGACTGCGTCATCATCAGGAACTCGAACTCGATCTTCATCGGCTGCGGGCCGTTCCACTCCAGCGGGCCTGACTGCTCCGAGGACGTGGAGTCGGTGACCTCCCAGCTCGCACCCTTCTTGATCTTCATGCTGGCCGGGGGGAGGAAGAACTCGACGGAGTCATACTCGGCGGCCAGCATCGCGGCCTGTCGTGCGATGGCCGAGCCGAGTGAACCGACGCCGAGCATGCCGCCGATGGCGGATGAGCCGAGGGTCCAGGAGCTCATCTTGGCCAGCAACTTGCGCGTGACGCTGCCGGTGTTGGGGATGATGACGAGCTTGCAGGGCTCGACCTTCTCCTCATCGGCGATGGAGGCATCGATCATCGGGGTGGCGCCCCCGAAGGCCTCGACGTTGTAGCCGGAGAACGTGAACGTGAGGTTCTCGATCGTCGTCGGAGGCATCACGCCCGTGCCGACGGCGTTGACCAGGCCAGCCTGGAAGCTCGGTGCGTTCCAGGTCTCGGGAAGGCAGTTGCGGAAGACGATGCTGTACTTGCGGCTCGAGGAGCCATCGGGGACCTCGACGGTGATCGCGACGTCGGTGGGCCCGTTCTTGTTCGCCCAGCTGAACCACTCGGTGATGTGGGTGCTGGTGCCCGGAGTCCAGGGGCGGGCAAGGGTGACGCGGCCGTAGGTGATCCGCTCGATCTGCCGGAACGTCGTGCGCATGTAGCCACCGGCCGGCAGGTCGTTGGCGTTCATCTCCATCGAGCCGAGAGACATGGACTGCCAGCCGCCGCCGAGGGATGGATCGCGCACCGCGTCGACCGCGATGGAGAAGCCGGAGAAGTAGCCGGCCGGGTTGTCGGGGTCGTAGCGCGTCGGGCCGAACCCGCCACCGCCCAGCATGTTGCCGCCCACCATGCCGGCGGCACCGGCCAGGAGGGCGTTGAGATCACCGAAGGGCATCAGGGACACGACGACTACCTCCATTCCTGGGTGATGTGACCGCGACGTTCCATCTCGCGGATGAGTTCAGCGCGTAGGCGTGCACGAATGTAGGGGTAGAGCTGGGCAGCCTGTCGCTCCAGTTGCTTGAAGCGGCTGTCCTTGTCCTTCTTCGGGCCGCTTGGCCCGCTCATCTCCTGCTCGAACTGGCTGAGCAGGGCGTCCTGAAGGCCTCCCATTGCTGACCGACCGAGCCCGCTCACCCCACCGCTGAGCGCGCTGCGGCCGAGGTCGCGCTCGCGTCGCTGAACGGACGTGTCGACGTGGTACTGCACGGGGGACGGGTTCGTCGGTGCAGGCGCGGGGGCCGAGGCGGAGCCTGCCATCGAGCCGAGGGAGGGGGATCCCTGCCAGCCGCTGGCCTGGGGCCCACCCGGGGCTGGGGCTGGCGCGAAGGGGCGATGGTGGAGCTCAGGGCTCTCGGACTCGCGCGGCGGCTTGGGGGTCACGACGGGAGCGACGGTATCGAGGCGCCCGGAGATCATGGCCTGCTCGACGGCCAGGGCGGATGCCTCGAGGGACTTGCCCTCGTGAGTGTGCTCCCCGGGCATCGTGCTGCCGCGGGATCCCTGCTGCATGACGTGCGTGAGCTCGTGCGCGAGCAGCTGCTGCCCACGCTCGCTGGACAGCGGTGCATCGGCCGCGAGATACACCTGGCCGTCTCGCGTGAAGGCCTCGGCGTTGACGGAGTCGGACTGATCGGCTGCCGAGCTTCCCTCGTGGACCGTCACGTGTGCCGGGGGCTCGCTCCCAGTGGCGCGCAGTGCCTGCTTCACGCGTTCGGGGACCTGCACGCGCCGAGGGCCTGCGGTGCGCGGCTCGGCGGTGCCCTGGATGCCGGCGAGGCCGCTCGGGGTGGTCTGGCTCAAGGAGGAGCCACCGGGGGCCGTGGAGCGGGCGCGGCGCTGGATGCCGGTGCGTCCCGCCAGCACCGGCCGAGCCCCGGAGGAGGACGGCGAAGCCGGCGGCTTGGAGGTCGGGCGGGCTGACGACGCGAGGGATGCGGACGACG
>DMPC01000188.1:0-852 GCA_003456155.1 Actinomycetota bacterium
GGGAAGAACGCGACGAACCACAAGCCCGACCACTTGCCGCCCACGGCCAGCCCCAGGGCGACGGCAGCGGCCCAGCGCCAGGGGCGCAGGCCGAGCCGCGGCCCCCAGCGCGTGGCCGTGGCGAAGATCCCGTCCTGATCGACGAGCCTGGCCAGCCTTCCCCGGGTGGCATCCCGGTCGATGAGGAACAGCCCGAACGCGGCGAGGACCCAGAAGGCGAGGATGAGGTCGAGGAGCCCCGTGCGGCTGAGCACGAGGTGCATCCCCTCGACTGCGAGCAGCAGGCCCGCGATCGTCCCGACGAGATCGGAGCGCGTCAGTCGGCGCACGATCCGTGCGACCATGAGGATCATCAGCGTGCCGAGCAGGGCCACCGCGAAGCGCCACCCGAAGGGCGTTGCCCCGAAGAGCCACTCGCCCGCCGCGATGGTCCACTTGCCGACCGGCGGATGGACGACGAACGCCGGCTCGGAGGTGAAGATGTCGACGGTGCGCCAGTCTCCGTCGGACGCCAGCAGGATGTCGTCGGCACCTTCGACGGTCTGGCGCTCCACCCCGAACCGCAGCAGGGAGAGGGCATCCTTGGGGTAGTAGGTCTCGTCGAACATCAGGGCGTGCGGGCGACCGAGGTCGATGAAGCGGAGCAGCCCGCCGATGAGGGTGACGATGATTGGCCCGATCCACCCGCGGATCCCGGACGACGGCATGGCGGGCACCAGTCGACGTGAAAGCGAGGCGGGGTCGGGCGGCGACACCCGTCCGGCGGGCTTGGGGGTCCCCGTGGCGATCACCGGGTCATCGTAGGTGCGCTGACAGGATGACGGCATGGGTGAGGAGGCGACGCCGGGCGAG
>DMPC01000188.1:1172-2841 GCA_003456155.1 Actinomycetota bacterium
AGTGTCGATGAACGGGCGCATCGTCTCGTTCTTCGACGCCGTCGAGCGCGAGCGCTCCGTGGAACTCGCGGACCTTGCTGCGTCCGGGAGCGTCGTGCTCGTGGTCACCGATGCGGGCATGCCCGCCATCAGCGATCCGGGCTTCCGCCTGGTGGCGGCGGCTGTCGAGCGAGGAGTCGACGTCACCGTGCTGCCTGGCCCGAGCGCTGTGCTGGCCGCCCTTGCGGTCTCCGGCCTGCCGGTCGATCGCTTCTGCTTCGAGGGGTTCCTGCCTCGCCGGGCGGGAGAGCGGAGCACCCGCATCGCCGAACTCGTCGACGAGCCGCGGACGATGGTCATGTTCGAGGCGCCGCACCGCCTGGCGGCAACGCTCGACGCCCTGGCGGAGGGGTTGGGCCCTGACCGTCCGGCTGCGGTCTGCCGGGAGTTGACGAAGACCTACGAGGAGGTTCGCCGGGGAACCCTGGGCGACCTGGCAGCGTGGGCTTCCGACAGGGTTCGAGGCGAGATCACGCTGGTGGTCGCCGGGGCATCGGCGGCCGAGCGACGTGTTGCCGCCGGCCTCGTCACGACCGAGGACTGGATCGAGGCTGTTGCCGATGAGGAGGCGCGGGGGACAACCCGTCGCGATGCCATTGCCGAGGTGGCGCGGCGGGCCGGTGTTCCCAAGCGCAAGGTCTACGACGCAGTCGTGAAGGCCCGTCCGGCGCGAAAGTAGGATCGCGCCATGGCCGATGCTCAGGCGTTCTTCCTCACGACGCCGATCTACTACGTCAATGACGCCCCCCACATCGGTCACGCCTACACCACCACGGCAGGTGACGTCGCCACGCGCTGGCGGCGGCAGCGCGGCGAGGAGGTGTGGTTCCTCACCGGAGTCGACGAGCACGGCACGAAGGTGCAGCGTGCGGCTGAGGCGGGGGGTGTCACTCCCCAGGCGTGGGTCGACCGCCTGGTCTCGTCGGCGTGGATGCCCGTCCTCGAGACGATCGATGCGGCCAATGACGACTTCATCCGCACCACCGAGCCACGACATCGCGAGCGCGTCCAGCTGTTTTGGGAGACCGTCAAGGCGAACGGCTTCGTCTACTCGGCCGAGTACGAGGGCCCATACTGCGTGGGCTGCGAGGAGTTCAAGCTCGCGGGCGACCTCGTCGATGGAGCGGGTGAGTACGAGGGCCAGAAGGTGTGCCCGGTGCACGGGCGCCCTGCCGAGCAGCTTCAGGAGACCAACTGGTTCTTCCAGCTGAGCGCCTTCGCAGATCGGCTTCTCGAGCACTACGAGAGGCACCCCGACGCGATCCAGCCGCGCAGCGCCTACAACGAGGTGATGTCCTTCATCCGTCAGGGTCTGGTCGACATCTCCATGTCGCGGTCCAGCGTCAGCTGGGGGATCCCGCTGTCCTGGGACCCGAATCAGGTCACCTACGTCTGGTTCGACGCCCTGCTGAACTACGCGACTGCGGTCGGATACGGAGCAGAGCCGGGAAGCGCCGACGCCGAGCGGTTCGCCCGCGTGTGGCCACCGGACGTCAATCTCGTGGGCAAGGACATCCTCCGCTTCCACGCCGTCTACTGGCCGGCCATGCTCATGGCGGCGGGCCTCGAGCCTCCTCGCAAGGTCTTCGCCCACGGCTGGCTGCTGGTCGGCGGCGAGAAGATGTCGAAG
>DMPC01000188.1:3003-6567 GCA_003456155.1 Actinomycetota bacterium
GTCGGCGGCGAGAAGATGTCGAAGTCCAAGCTCACGGGCATCGCTCCCGAGCAGATCATCGACACCTTCGGCTCTGATGCGTTCCGCTACTACTTCCTGCGCGCCATCCAGTTCGGCCAGGACGGCTCCTTCTCCTGGGAGGACATGCACGCCCGGTACACCGCCGAGCTCGCGAACGGGCTGGGCAATCTCGCCTCGCGCGGCACCGCGATGGTCGTTCGCTACCGCGACGGTGAGCTGCCCGCTGCCCACGACCTCACGGATGCCGAGCAGCGGATCATCGACGCGCTCGTCTCCGCGGTCGACGTCGCCGACCGCGCCTTCTGCGATCTGGACTTCTCCACCGGCATCATCGCGGTCAAGGAGTTCATCGACCTGGTCAATCTCTACGTCACCGAGCAGGAGCCCTGGGTGCTGGCGAAGGATGACGCGCAGAGCGCCCGGCTCGACGTCGTGCTCAACACGATCTGCGAGTCGCTGCGCGCGGTGGCCGTCCTGTACAACCCGCTCATGCCGAAGGCGATGTCCTCGCTCTGGGAGCAGCTCGGCGCACAGGGCCAGCTCGGTCCGCTGGCGGAGCAGCGCATCGCCTCGGTGGCCCAGTGGGCCCAGCTCCCCCCAGGCACCCGAGTGACCAAGGGCGAGGCCCTCTTCCCGCGTATCGAGGAAGCGGAGTGACGCGAACGGAGGAGGGTCCGGTCACACCGCCCACCCCGCTGGCCGCCCCCGTGATCGACTCGCACACCCACCTGAACCTCCACGACCGGTATCTGCATGGCGAGACCGTGCCCGATCCCGATGAGCTCCTGGCGATCGCTGCCTCGGTGGGTGTCACCAAGGTCGTCCAGATCGGATGCGATGTGGAGTACGCCCGGCATTCGGTGGAGCTCGCTCGCAGCCGACCGGATGTCGTCGTGGGTGTCTCGGTGCATCCCAATGATGCCGCCCGGATCCACGAGAAGCAGGGCGCGGAGGCCCTCGACGCCGCCATCGACGAGATCGCCGAACTCGCCCGCGACAGCGTGGTGCATGCGGTGGGGGAGACCGGACTCGACTACTACCGCACGGCCGAGCCGTTGCACGCAGCCCAGCAGCACTCCTTCCGCCGCCACATCGATCTGGCGAACGAGCTTGGCAAGGCACTGGTGATCCACGATCGCGACTCGCATGACGACGTGATCGCCGTGCTGGAGAGTCAGGGGGCCCCGGAGCGGGTCGTCTTCCACTGCTTCAGCGGAGATGCCGACATGGCGCGGTACTGCGCCGACCGCGGCTGGTATCTCTCCTTCGCCGGGCCGGTGACCTACAAGGCCAACGAGTCCCTGCGCGAGGCGCTGGACGTGACGCCCGATCACCTGCTGCTCGTCGAGACCGATGCTCCCTACCTGACCCCCGTTCCGCACCGGGGCCGGGCCAATGCCTCCTACCTCATGCCGCACACGGTCCGGCTGATGGCGGAGCGTCGCCGTATGGACGAGGCGGAGCTGTGTCGACTTCTGTACGACAACACCCAGCGGGCCTTCGGGGCGTGGTGACGCAGCCCCCGGAGCCGACTCCCGCAGTGCTGCTGGGCGGCCGGGACGTCCGAGCGCTCGCTGAGGAGTTGGGCATTCGCCCGACCAAGCGCCTGGGTCAGAACTTCGTCACCGATCCGAACACGGTCCGCCGCATCGTGGCGTCGGCCCGACTCAGCGATGACGACATCGTGCTGGAGGTCGGCCCCGGTCTGGGCAGCCTCACGCTGGCCCTGCTGCCCCACGTCCAGCAGGTCATCGCGGTGGAGATCGATCCGGTACTGGCCGAGCGTCTTCCGATCACCGTCCAGCAGCGCGTGCCCGAACTTGCCGACCGCCTGACGGTCCTCCACGCGGACGCGATGCGCGTCACATCGCTGCCGGTGGAGCCGACGGCCCTGGTCGCCAACCTGCCCTACAACGTCGCTGTCCCGGTTGTGCTCCACCTGCTCGAGGCGTTCCCCTCTGTCTCTTCGGTGCTCGTGATGGTGCAGAAGGAGGTCGCGGAGCGTCTGGCCGCGGGGCCGGGCAGCCGCGTCTACGGGGTGCCGAGCGTGAAGGCCCGCTGGCACTGCGCTGTCGAGCCCGCGGGTGATGTGGGCACCTCCGTGTTCTGGCCGGTCCCGCACGTGGAGTCCGGCCTGGTCCGCATGACGCGACGCGCGGCCCCGGTCAGCCGGGCCGGTCGCGAGGCGACCTTCGCGGTGGTCGATGCAGCGTTCTCCCAGCGCCGCAAGACGCTGCGGTCGGCCCTGGCCGGGTGGGCCGGCTCCCCCGCCGCAGCCGAGGCTGCCCTGCGCACCGCGGGGATCGATCCCTCGCTCCGGGGCGAGCAGCTCTCTGTCGAGGAGTTCGCGCGAGTGGCCGACGCTCTCGGCGACGCGTCAGGCGCTGATTCCGAATAGCCTGACGGAATGGGTCAGGGGTCGGTCACGGTTCGCGTTCCTGCGAAGGTGAACCTGCAGCTCTCCGTCGGTCCCGTCCGCCGGGATGGCTATCACGAGCTCGCCACGGTGTTCCAGGCCGTGAGCCTCTTCGACGAGGTGGTCGCCCGACCCAACCCGAGCGGTGGAGTGCGCCTTGTCATCAGCGGCGAGGGTGCCGACCTGCTGCCCGTGGATGACGGCAACCTCGCTCACCGGGCGGCTCTGCTGGTGGCCGAGAACCTCGGGGTCGACCCGGATGTTGAACTCGCGCTGCACAAGGCGATCCCGATCGCGGGTGGCATGGCCGGCGGGAGTGCGGATGCCGCCGCGACGCTGGTGGCCTGCGACGCACTGTGGCGCGGTGGCCTGACCCGAGAGGTGCTGTCGGGCATCGCGGCGCAACTGGGATCCGACGTGCCTTTCGCTCTCCAGGGCGGCAATGCGATCGGAACCGGTCGCGGGGAGCAGCTCACCCCGGTGCTCTCTCGAGGCTCCTACTCCTGGGTGTTCGCCCTCGCTGACGGAGGCCTCTCGACGCCCGCGGTGTACCGGGAGTGCGATCGGCTGAGGGAGGGCCGGAGCGTCCCGAACCCCTACGTGTCGGACATCCTCATGCAGGCCCTGGCCGCCGGCGATCCGGTGCTGCTGGGCAAGGCGCTGCACAACGACCTGCAGGCGGCCGCCCTCAGCCTGCGTCCGGCGCTGTCGGCCCTGCTGGATCTCGGGGACGACCTGGGGGCGCTCGGGGGTGTGGTCTCGGGAAGCGGACCCACCTGCGCCTTCCTGGCTCGGGACGACGAGCACGCCCTGGACCTCGCCGTCGGGCTCACCTCCACCGGCATGTGCCGGACGGTTCGGACGGCGACCGGCCCGGTGGTCGGGGCACGGGTGGTGGGCTGAGCGGGGGGTCTGTTCGCGGTCGGCGTAGTGGATCCGGGCGCGTGGCGGAACACCGCGAGTCGCGAGAAGGTTGGAGTCGGTAAGGCAGCCATGTCACCGGGTTATGGTTGTGCCACCGCTACGGAACGGAGTGCTGGGGATGTTCGAGAGGTTTACCGATCGGGCCCGACGAGTTGTGGTTCTCGCGCAGGAGGAGGCGCGGATGCTCAACCACAACTACATCG
>DMPC01000188.1:6758-6946 GCA_003456155.1 Actinomycetota bacterium
CACCGAGCACATCCTGCTGGGCCTCATCCATGAAGGTGAGGGCGTCGCCGCCAAGGCCCTCGAGAGCCTGGGCATCTCCCTGGAGGCGGTGCGCCAGCAGGTCGAGGAGATCATCGGCCAGGGCCAGCAGGCGCCGTCTGGCCACATCCCCTTCACCCCGCGGGCCAAGAAGGTGCTCGAGCTGTCCC
>DMPC01000010.1:0-2931 GCA_003456155.1 Actinomycetota bacterium
GCAGGCGTACCGTGTGCTCGACCGACCCGAACGAGGGGATCCATGGACGCAGCGCTCTCCCGCCATCTGGACGTCGTCAAGGGCGACCTGATCCGGATGACGCAACTCGTGGGCTCCGCGATGAACCGGGCCACCCAGGCTCTGCTCGACGCCGACCTGGCGATGGCGGAGTCCGTGATCGCCGCCGATGCCCAGATCGACATCCTCGCGAGTGATGTCGAGGAGCAGTGCCTCGATGCGATCGCACAGGACTCCCCCGGCTCAAGCGAGCTCCCCGAGCTCATCGGCGCCCTGCGCATTGCGGCGTCCCTCGAGCGGATGGGCGACCTCGCCGAGCACGTGGCCAAGCAGGCCCGACTCCGCTACCCGCGCCTGTCCATCCCCCAGGAGCTCCGCGGCACGTTCGCGGAGATGGGCGGCCTCGCCGAGGCCATCGTCTCCAAGACCGGTTCTGTGATCGCGACCCGTGACGTGGCCCTTGCCGCCGACATCGGCCGACACGATGCGGAGGTGGATCGACTCCACCGCGAGCTGTTCACGATCGTGCTGTCCAGTTCGTGGCCGCACGGAGTCGAGTCCGCCATCGACGTCACCCTCCTCTCCCGGTACTACGAGCGCTACGCCGACCACGCCGTCTCGGTGACCCGTCGCGTCGTCACGATCGTCACCGGAGAGCCCTACGTGGGGGTCTCCCTCTAATCGGGTAGCCGGATCCGCGGGCATGCGGAAGACTGCCCCGGTGGAGTCCCCCGCCCAGCTCTCGGCCCGGCGCCAGCGCCGGCCCAGGCGTGTGGCAGTGCTCTCCGTCCACACCTCACCCCTCGACCAGCCGGGCACGGGTGACGCCGGGGGCATGAACGTCTACATCGTCGAGACGGCGACCCGACTGGCCGAGGCCGGGGTCGAGGTGGAGATCTTCACCCGGGCGACGTCGTCAGACCTTCCGCCCGTGGTCCCCCTGGCGCCGGGAGTCCTGGTGCGGCATGTGACCGCCGGACCCTTCGAGGGCCTGGCCAAGAAGGACCTGCCGGGCCAGTTGTGCGCGGTGACCTCCGGGGTCCTGCGAGCCGAGGCCGCGCACCCCGAGGGGTGGTTCGACCTGATCCACTCCCACTACTGGCTCTCCGGCCAGGTGGGCTGGCTTGCCTCGGAGCGCTGGCACGTGCCGCTCGTGCACTCGATGCACACCATGGCGAAGGTCAAGAACCGCGATCTCGCCGACGGAGACATTCCTGAACCCGACATGCGGATCATCGGCGAAGAGCAGGTCGTCCTCGCCGCTGACCGGCTGATCGCGAACACCGATGACGAGGCGAGCGAGCTGATCGACCTTTACGGGGCCACACCGGACCGCGTCGACGTTGTGCACCCGGGCGTGGACCTCGATCGATTCCGCCCCGGCAGTCGCAGCGCGGCCCGCGAGCGTCACGGGGTTCCCCAGGACGCCGTCGTGCTGCTGTTCGTCGGACGCATCCAGCCCCTGAAGGCGCCCGATGTCCTTCTTCGGGCGGCCGCCGACCTGATCGCCACCGATCCGGAACTGCGCCGACGCCTGATGGTCGTCGTGTGTGGCGGACCGTCCGGATCGGGGCTCGACCAGCCGACGACCCTGATCGACCTGGCCCATGAGCTCGGCATCGCCGACCTCGTCCGCTTCGAGCCCCCGGCAGGCCGGGAGTCCCTCGTCGACTGGTACCGCGCCGCCGACGTCACGGTGGTGCCGTCGCACTCGGAGTCCTTCGGCCTGGTAGCGGTCGAGTCCCAGGCATGCGGGACCCCCGTGGTGGCGGCCGCCGTCGGCGGCCTGCGCACCGCGGTCGCCCACCAGGTCAGCGGGCTGCTCGTGGACGGCCACAACCCCCAGGACTTCGCCCGGGCGATCGCCACCGTCGTAAACCAGCCGGGACTGCGAGCCGAACTTTCGTCCGGTGCGCACATGCATGCGGCGGCCTTCGGCTGGGCTTCGACCACCGCAGGCCTGCTGGCGAGCTACTCGGCCGCGATGGCGAACGCCGCTCACGCGCCCATGCTGGCCAGCCGGACCTCATGACGCGTGCAGCAGCAATCCAGGAGGTTCAGGCCTATCTGGCAGCAAGCGATCTGACGTGGGAGAGGACCGCAGAGAGCACCTTTGTCGTCACCCTCCCGGGCGAGCGCAAGCTCCTCACCACCACTGCGCTCTCCGTGGGAGAGCACGCGCTGACCATCAATGCGTTCGTCGCCCGCAACCCTGACGAGAACCACGAGGCTGTCTATCGCTGGCTGCTCGAGCGCAACCGTCGGACCTACGGGGTGGCGTTCGCGGTCGATCACCTGGGCGACATCTACCTGGTCGGACGCGTCCCGCTCTCGTCCGTCAGTGCGGACGAACTCGATCGACTGCTCGGCTCCGTCCTGGAGTACTCGGACGGCTCCTTCAACACCCTCCTGGAGCTGGGGTTCGCCACGAGCATCCAGCGGGAGTGGCGGTGGCGCAAGGAGCGCGGACTCTCGACGGACAACCTGAACGCCTTCGAGCACCTCGTGGAGCACGGTCACCCGGGAGAGACCTGAGGGATTGGCGTTCGGCAGGATGAGGCCATGAGCGCAGCGCCCTACACCCTGATTCTCCTCCGCCATGGCGAGAGCGAGTGGAACGCCAAGAACCTGTTCACCGGATGGGTCGATGTCGACCTCAACGAGAAGGGCATGGCCGAGGCGAAGCGGGGTGGCGAACTCCTCGCCGAAGCCGGGCTGCTGCCCGATGTCGTGCACACGTCACTGCTCAAGCGAGCCATCAAGACGAGCCAGCTGGCCCTGGAGGCCTGCGATCGCCTGTGGATCCCCGTCGTCCGCAACTGGCGACTCAACGAGCGGCACTACGGCGCGCTCCAGGGGAAGAACAAGAAGCAGACGCTCGAGGAGTTCGGCGAGGAGCAGTTCATGCTCTGG
>DMPC01000010.1:3095-4284 GCA_003456155.1 Actinomycetota bacterium
AGCAGTTCATGCTCTGGCGCCGCTCCTACGACGTTCCGCCGCCGCCCATCGATCCTGAGGATCCCTGGGCTCAGACGCACGATGCCCGATACGCAGCGCTGCCGCCCGAGGCGCGTCCTGCCACTGAGTGTCTGGCCGACGTCGTGCGTCGTCTCATCCCCTACTGGGAGGACGTCATCGTCGCCGAGAACCTCAGGGCCGGAAAGTCCGCGCTGGTCGCGGCGCACGGCAACTCCCTGCGGGCCTTGGTCAAGCACCTGGACGGGATCTCCGACGACGACATCGCGGCGCTCAACATCCCCACCGGTATTCCGCTGGTCTACCGACTGGACGAGAACCTTCGCCCGATCGTCCCGGGTGGTGAGTACCTCGATCCGGCTGCCGCCGCGGAGGCCGCGGCAGCGGTGGCGGCCCAGGGGAAGAGGTAGAGGTGGGCCCGACTCGCACGGATCGGCTGGAGCTCAGCGACGCCACCCTGCGCGACTGGGAGGCCACCGTCCTGCACAGCGATCCGGAGACCGGCATCGTGCTCGACCGATCCGCGTTCTATCCCGGTGGCGGAGGGCAGCCGCCTGATCACGGGGTCCTGCTGTGGGGCGGCGTCCAGACCCGGATCGTCGACGTGCGGCGTGGCGACGACATCGCCCTCGTACCGCTCGACGGGGACCCACTGCCACCCGTCGGCACCGTCGTGACCGGTGCGATCGAGGACGACCGTCGGACCGCCCTGATGCGCACGCACTCCGGTCTGCACCTGCTGTCCGGGGTCGTCTTCCGGGACTTCGGAGCACTCGTCACCGGGTCGAACATGGACCCGCTGAGCGGCAGGCTCGACTTCAACCTCGATCAGGTGCCTGAGGGCTTCAAGGATGCGATCGAGGCGGCATGCGCGCAGGAGGTCGCCGCCGATCGCGCGATCGAGTCCTACGAGCTTCCGCGTGACGAGGCCCTCGCCATCCCTGACATCATCCGGACCGCCACCAACCTGCTGCCCCCCGGCATCGAGGTCGTGCGCATCGTCGACATCAAGGGCCTCGACGTCCAGGCCGACGGCGGCACGCACGTGGCCTCGACGCGGCAGATCGGCGCCATGCGCGTCGCGAAGGTGGAGAACAAGGGGAAGGGATTCCGGCGCATCCGGATCACCCTCGGCGAGCAGCCCTGACGATCACCGCGGACCGGTGATCTC
>DMPC01000010.1:4576-15799 GCA_003456155.1 Actinomycetota bacterium
CGATCACCGCGGACCGGTGATCTCCTTGATGCGCGGCCGGACGTCGAACAGGTAGATCAGCGACACCACGATGCCGGCAAGCCCGATCAGGCCCAGCGGTGAGACGTAGGACAGCAGAAGTCCGGTGAACGCCGATGCTCCCGTCAGGGCCAGCCACAGCACCTTGTTCTTTCGGCCCACGGCCGGGAAGGCCTGCTTGGGACGGCGGAGGCAGTCGATGAAGGCGAAGCCCTTGATCCCGAGCATGACGACCCACAGGCCGAACACGAGGATTCCCTGGATGGTGTCGAACATGATCATCACGCTAATGCACCGCTGGGAAATGCGCTGAGGGGCCGCACCGGACGATCCGTCCGAGCACGACCCCTCCGTGACAGGAGCGTCAGACGCCGACGGCCTCGCGCAGCAGGGTGACGGTGTGCGTCACTCCGCCCTTGACCGACACGGCGGTGTCATGGGCGCGGGTCCGGGCCTCGCCCGCCCAGGCGCCGATATTCGGGACATGCACCTTGGCCGCCACCTCGGGCAGCGTCGGCACATCGAACTTCGAGAGCTCGAACGTGGGCAGATCGATCTTCGGGAACTCGAACTTCGGGAACTCGAACTTCGGCAGGTCGACTCCGGGGAACGAGAAGTGCGAGGAGGAGGCCTTCGCCGTCTCCGCCGCCTTGCGCGTGGTCGCGGTCGCCGCCGTGGCTGCCTTGACCGTGGTCGTCTTGGCGGTGCCCGCCGCCTTCTTCGTCGTCTTCTTGGCCGTGGCAGCCGCCTTGGTGGTCGTCTTCTTGACGCGGGCGGTTGCGTGGGTAGTGGGGTGCTCGGTCGTCATGGTGTCCTCACTTGTCGGTCGTGACGTCACTGGTCGGTGATGTCGTCTGCCCGGGGATCTCCCGATTCGGCAGAGGTCTGGGTCTCCCGGGCGGCGTTCTCGGCCTGGAATGCCGCATATATCTGCAGCAGGGTGGCCCGCTGCCGCTCGGAGAGGGTGGCATCGGCCGCGATGGCCGTTGTGACAGCGGCATCCCCGGCTCGGTCGTCGAGGATGCCCGCCTGCACGTACAGGGTCTCCGCCGAGATGCGCAGGCCGGTCGCGATGCGTCCGAGGATCTCCGCACTGGGCTTGCGCAGGCCGCGTTCGACCTGACTGAGGTACGGATTGGAGACCCCGGCCGCCTGGGCGAGCTGGCGAAGGGACATCTGCGCCTGATCCCGCTGATCGCGGATGTATCCGCCGAGGTCGCTGATCCGTGCCATGCGACCAGTATGCGCCCGAATGCTTGCTATTGCAAACGCTACTGCTAACTGACGCTAGCGCCCCCTCCTCCGTCCGCGTCAGCGCACCGACACGAGCCCGAGCACGATCGCCGCCGAGAGAAGGACACCGAGAACCGGCACCGCGCGGCGCAGCAGCCACGGACCGGGCAGCGTGAACGACGCCGCATGGGCGACCGCGTAGTAGATCAGGATGGAGGCACCGGACAGGGCCAGGGCCCACGACAGTCGGCCCGGGACGACCAGGACGGCAGCCGCGACCGCGACGGTGATCGCCGCCCGGTGCGGCACGTGACGTCCCGAGACCAGCGCCAGCGGCCGGGGCGCATCGCCCTGCGCGGCCATCGCGAACACCGTGCGCCCCATCCCCGTCAGGAGGCTGATCAGCACCGAGCCCGCACCCAGGACCGCCCCGAGAACAACGACGCCCCGGAGGACCTCGGATCCGGTCACCTGAGCGATGTCCTCCAGCGCGGCCGGGCCCAGCACCACACCGGCCTGCGCCGCCTGCAGGACGACGAACGCCACCAGCACGTAGACCGCGAGCACGATCACGAAGGACCAGGCCACAGCCCGCGGGATGGTCCGCTTCGGGTCGCGCACCTCCTCGCCGATCACCGTGATGCGGGCGTAGCCGGCGAACGCGACGAAGAGCAGCCCCGCAGCGGCAAGCACCGCGAGCGGTGAACTCGACGGCTCCCACCCGTCACCTGCCTCACCGCCGGGGAGCGACCAGCCGCCCCACAGGACGGTGACCAGGACAATCACCAGCACCGTCGCCGTCAGGACGGCCGTCACGCGGACCGACCGCACGATTCCCCGGAGGTCGATGGCCAGAGCGATCGCGATGGCGACCCACGCGACAGCCCGCTCCTGGCCAGGCCACAGGTAGACGCCGATCGTCAGGGCCGCCGCCGCCGAACTGGCGGACTTCCCCACGATGAAGGCCAGGCCCGCGGCGACACCCGCCGCGCGACCGAGCCTGAGGCGGCCGTAGGCGTAGGCACCGCCCGACTCCGGATGCACCCGCGCCAGCCGGGACACCGAGACCGCATTCAGGGCCGCCACAGCAGCCGCCAGCAGCAGGGCCAGGACCAGCCAGCCTCCGGCCCAGTCCAGCGCCGGGGTCCACACAGCGAAGACACCCGTGCCGAGCATGGCTCCCAGCCCCACGACGATCGCTCCGGGGAGCCCGAGACTCCGACGCAGACGAGACGGCGGCTCGCTCATCCCACCACGATCGCAGACACCACGGCACCGACCTCACGCCCGCCGCCGAGCATCGGCACCCGGGCCAGCGCATCAAGGCCGTCCGAGTCAGCACCCGGCGGATCCCAGGACCGCAGGATCGCCGCAACAGCTACCTGACGGGCACGCGCCGAACCGTCCTCGACCTTGATCGCCATGGCCGTGCCGTCCGGCAGTGCCGCCACGTAGACGCCCTCCGCTCCGTCCTTCGCCACGAGTCCGGGAACGGCGCGCATGAACGCCGTGACGTCTCGTCTCACGCCTCCGACCATCTCGGGGTGCATCCGCATCGCGTCAACAACCACCCTTTCGGGCGCCGGGGGATCCGCCGAGACAGCACCCGAGAGCGCTCGAGCGAGCCCGACCAGAGTCATGACGTGCACGGGAGCCCCGCACCCGTCGATCCCGACGTGCGGCACGTCGTCGCCGGTGAGCCGTCGGACGTCATCCAGGATCGCCTGCTGGAGCGGATGCTGCGGATCGACGTAGTCCTGCGTGGACCAGCCTTGGACGACGCAGGTCGCGAGCATCGCCGCATGCTTGCCGGAGCAGTTCATGCCGATCGGTTCAGGGCGCCGACCGGACTGGATCCAGGCATCGCGCACCCGCGGATCCAGGGGGAAGTCACTCGGCGTCTGCAGGGAGTCGGCCGTCAGCCCCACCCCGTGGAGGATCCGGCGGGCGCCCTCGATGTGCATGGCCTCGCCGCTGTGCGACGCGGCGGCGAGCGCCAGCAGCTCCACCGGAAGATCGAGGCCACAGCGCACCATCGCCGCAGCCTGCATCGGCTTTGCCGACGACCGGGCCATCAGCGGATGAGCCGGATCTCCCCACGCCTGCACCACCTGCCCGGCAGCGTCCACCACAACCGCGTGGCCGACATGCACCCCCTCGACGAAGCCACTCCGCGAGTACGTCGCCAGGACGGCGGGCGCAGGCGAGGTCACCGGCGCATGATGACATGCGCCCGAGGTGACAGGCTGTGCTTCATGAGAGCCGTCGTCCAGCGCGCGAGGGATGCGTCCGTCACCGTCGCCGGCGAGGTCGTCGGATCCTTCGCCGGGCCCGGACTCGTCGTGCTCGTCGGGATCACTCACGACGACGGTCCTGACGATGCTCGTCGACTCGCCGACAAGGTCCACGACCTGCGCATCTTCGGACCCGAGCACGCGCCCGAGGGCTTCGCGGGAGTCATGGCGAAGGAGATGTCGGCCGCGGACCTCGGACTGCCCCTCCTCGTCATCAGCCAGTTCACGCTCTACGCCGACACCCGCAAGGGCCGTCGCCCGACGTGGGACGCCGCCGCCCCCGGCCCGATCGCAGAGCCGCTGGTCGAAGCCGTCGTCGATCGACTGCGGCAGCGAGGGGCAGTCGTCGCAACAGGGATCTTCGGCGCGGACATGCAGGTCGCGTTGGTGAACGACGGGCCCCTCACGATCCTGCTGGAGACATAGTCTCCCTCCGCGCGAGCGACCGACTCAGGACTCGACGACCGGCTCGACCGTCGCCGGGAGATCACCCTCCGCCGTGCGCACGAACGTCACGCCTTCATTCGGCGCCGAGCGCTTCACGACCGCGGTGGCGATCGGTCCCAGCTCGTGATGCCAGGCCGAGGTGCCGATCCACCCGACCTCGCGACCATCGACGACGACCGCGTCGCCATGGGCCGGCAACTGCTCCTGCGAGCCATCCAGGTGCAGCAGGACCAGCCGGCGCGGTGGATGCCCGAGGTTGTGCACGCGAGCGACGGCCTCCTGTCCGCGGTAGCAGCCCTTGGCCAGATGCACACCCGGTCCGATCCAGCCCACCTCATGCGGAAGTGTCCGATGGTCGGTCTCAGCGCCCAGCCGCGGCACCGCAGCGGCCACCCGCAGGGCCTCCAGGGCCCACGATCCCGCCTGTCGCGGCCAACGGTCCATCCGATCCGCCAGATCCGCCCGCGGCACGATCACCTCGCGGCCCACGAGGACGTCCGGCCGCTCAGGCACGTAGCGACGAGCATCACCGCCCCGATCTGCACCCGCGTCGACGTGACCCGTGCCGGCGAAATCAGCGGGTACCAGCCAGGTCACCGCATCGGCCGCAACCTCACGCACCGGCTCCCACACCACGGCGAAGTCGTCGCTGCGATCAGCGACCTCGACCCGGAGCATGAACTGCATCGACCTGAGATGGTCGACCAGCCCCGCTGCGGTTCCAGGAGGCGTGATGATCCATGTCGTCGTCCCGTCATCGGCGAGGTGCAGCTCGTGCTCGACGTGCCCATGCGGGCTGAGGATGAGCGCCAGGGCGCTCCCCTCCTCGGGCAGCGGATCGAGCTGCTGGGTCGTCAGGCTGTGCAGCCAGGACAAGCGGTCGACACCCGTGACGGTCACCACCCCGCGATTGGAGAGGTCCACCGCCGCCGCGCCCTCGATCAGATGGCGCTGCTCGCGCAACGGATCCCCGAAGTGCCAGGCGATCTGCTCGTCGAGAGAGCCTGGCGGCGCGGGAACCGGGGAGCCGCTCACAGCGGGTCGTCCGTCTCCTCACCACGCGGCATCGCCTCGCAGTTGTCGCAGCGCCCGTGCACCGACACGTGCGAGATGTCCGTGCGGAAGCCGTAGTCCTTGTTCAGGGTCTCGACGAATCCCTGAGCGACGGAGGCCGGGATGCTCAGGATCTTGCGACAGCGATCGCAGACCAGGTGGATGTGCACGTGCTCGTCCACCGCGTGATAGGTCGGGGCGCCGTGACCGATGTGGGCATGCGTGACAAGGCCGACATCCTCGAGGACCTCCAGCGTCCGGTAGATCGTCGACAGGTTCACGCCGCTCGCCGTCCGCTGGACCTCGACGAGAATCTCCTCCGGAGTCCCATGGCGCAGTTCCTCGACAGCCTCGAGAACGAGCTGCCGCTGCGGTGTGATCCGGTAGCCATGCTCCCGCAGGCGCGCCTCCCAGTCATCGGACATCAGACCGACTCCTCCGGAACGACGCGGTTGAGGGTGGCCGCGAGATGGTTGGTCAGCTCCTGGCCCATGGCCGCCATGTCGAACGTCCACAGCAGCTTGCCATCGACGAGTCCGTAGAGACGGTCGCCCTCGGAGTACTCCTTGGCACTGGGAGTGCGCACGATGTGATCGGTCCGCAGCCGCGCGCGCGCCCCGGTGATCACCGCGTTCTCCATGCCCGTGACCTCCAGGCTTCCCGCCCACGTCTCGGCGTAGCCGGTCGGATGCGCCAGCGTGACCTCGATGCCATTCCCCGGTCGAGGACGCCAGAATCCCGACTCCGTGCCCAGAGGGCGCACCCGCTCACCGGAGTCATCCAGCAGCCACGAGCGTGACAGGTAGGAGAGGAAAGGGCGGCCATCGGTCGCGAAGACGACCTCCTGGCCGAACCGGAAGTCCTCGATGGTCGGGTAGTGGCCGGTGCCCACACCCACCCAACGACCGATCAGCCACGACAGGGGGCGCAACTCCTCGGGAACCTCGATCCCCGAGCCGTCGGGCGCGAGCACCTACCCCTGACCCTTGAAGAGCTTGTAGACGACGTAGAACGCGAACCAGCCGGCGGCGGCCATGGCAGCGACAAGCAGGCCGGTGTAGAAGACCTCAACCATGACCGCACCCTATCCGTCCGGCGACAGCACCGCCCGACGCCGCCCGGGGTCAGGAGTGGCGCAGGCGGGCGACCAGCAGGTACATCTCGCAGCCGAGGCAGAAGTTGAATGCCGCGTTCAGGAAGGCAGCCGCAAGCGCGAACGCGACCGCGACGGTCGCCACGATCGTCGACCCGGCCAGGAGCGCGATCAGGGCCACCACCATGAAGAGGAGTCCGACGGCCTGAGCAAAGCGGGGCGGAGCGGCGTCCTCCATCTCCGCCGGAGGAGCCAGGCGGGGGCGGACGACACGGCGGAACAGCACTCCGTAGGGCTGGGCATGCAGTCCGACGAGCGCACCGAGGCCGAAGACGAGCGTCTGCCAGGCCACCAGGACGGTGCCGGCGGCCGTGCCCATGAGCACGAGGGCAAGGGCGAGGACGACTGTGGTGACGGCTGCACCGAAACGTGGGCCACGAGGGTCCACCATCGGCCGGGAGGACGTCGGGGAGTCAGCAGGCATGGCCCAGAACCTAGACGCTCCACGAGACAGCGACCAAGCGGGTGAAGCAGGAGCGCGAGGCAGTCACGTGCGAACTCCTTGCAGGTCAATCAGCGACCGGCGCCGCGATCCTGCAGAGCACCACCGCTCAGATCACGAAGTCCGGGGCGCCGCCGGGCAGGATCTCGCCCAGAGCAGCGACGACATCCGCCTTCCTCGGCTGTCCGCTGGCCTGCTTGCGCACGACACCGGCGCGATCGAGGAACAGGACGGTGGGCGTGCGCCGGATGTCCAGCGCCCGGACCAGTTCGAGGTTCTCCTCAGCATCGATCTCGACGTGGGAGACCCCGGGGACCATCACGGACACCTCCTCGAGGATTCGCCGGGTAGCGCGACAGGGCTGGCAGAAGGCGCTGGAGAACTGGACCATGGTCGCCCGCTCACCCAGGCGCCCTTCGAGGGCCTCGGCCAGCGCGATGGCCTGAGGAGTCGGCTCCTCGATGGCCGCGGGCGGGTCATTAGGGCCGACCATCGCCAGCCCCGCCGGGCGGGTGTCCCGCACCCGACCGTTCACCCGCCGGAACCACAGGCCGAACATCGTCGCCAGCAGCAGGACCCCGATCAGTATCCAGACTCCCGTCATGCCTCATCACTCCCCTGCGCCCGGCCCCGGCGCCCACCGGCGGTATCCGCCTCGGCAGCGAGGGCACTGAGGGCCCATTGTCCGATCCGATCGATCGTCTCCTCCGGGATGGCCGACTCCGCGTGGCCGATGCCGCTCTCGATCCACAGCTCCGACCTCGACGCCCCGCCGGCGAGCGCCGCGGCATGGATGGCGTGGGGGTGCTCCAGGGGAAAGTAGTGATCAGCGTCGCCATGGACCACGAGCAGAGGGATGCCGGGCAGGAGCGCAGCGGCCTCCGACGGCGAGACGGGGTGCTCCTCCGGCCAGCCGCGACTGCTGATCCGGGTTCGACGCACGCGCATGAGCGCCCGACCGGGAGCCGTCTCGACCATCCAGTGGGCGATCCGCATGATCCGCGTGCCACGGTAGAACCAGAAGGCTGGCGCACTCACGCTCACGACAGCGTCGACAGCGCCGGAGCCCTGCGCCATGAGGGCAGCCTCCCGAAGGACCACGGCGCCTCCCAGGGAGAAGCCGACCGTGACCACCTGCCGGTAGCCCAGTTCCCGTGCCCAGGCGACGGCGGCCGCCACGTCGAGAACCTCCTCATCGCCGACCGTGGTGGCACCGCCCGACCTGCCGTGACCCCGCAAATCGAGGGCGACGACGCCACCGAAGTCCCGCAGGCGACGAATAATCTTCTGCACGCGCTCCTGGCGCCAGTTCCCGGTGAAGCCGTGAACGACGACGAACCCCACCTCGTCACCGCCCGATTGGGCGGCGATGTGCATCGCGCTGATCGGCACCCCATCGAGGGCCGTGAGCGTCAGCGTCTGCTCCCCAGCCATGCGCCCATTCTCCCCCCTGGCCCGGCAGCGGAGCGCCCCGCATCTCCCGTGGCGTACCCTTGCGTCCCAGCGCCGGCGAACGCCGCGCGGCACTCGCTCGGGGAGGTGGGCATGCGGCTCATCCTGCTCACCCGCGCGATGGAGCCCTCCTCGGAGGTGCTGCCAGCCCTGGGACTCCTCGCCCACCACATCCACACCATGCCCGCCGAGGCCACCGCGCTGCTCCATGCCCCACCGTGCGACGCCCTGCTCGTCGACGGGCGCCGCGACCTGCCGGCAGTCCGGGGACTGTGCCGACTGCTGCGGCAGACCGGACTTGACGTTCCCCTGCTGCTCGTCACGACCGAAGGCGGCCTCGCCGCCCTGCAGTGGGACTGGGGCATCGACGACGTGCTTCTCGACACCGGCTCACCCGCCGAGGTCGAGGCCCGCCTTCGACTCGCCACCACCCGGGTGAACGCCGGCGCCGCCCCGGCTCAGGAGTCCCCCGAGGAGATCCGCAGTGGGGACCTCCACATCGACGAGGCGACCTACACCGCCAAGCTCCGGCAGCGCACGCTCGACCTGACCTTCAAGGAGTTCGAGCTGCTCAAGTACCTCGCTCAGCATCCGGGCCGCGTCTTCACCCGCGCCATTCTGTTGCAGGAGGTCTGGGGATACGACTACTTCGGGGGCACCCGCACCGTAGACGTCCACGTCCGTCGACTGCGGGCCAAACTCGGAGCCGAGCACGAGAGCCTCATCGGGACCGTCCGCAACGTCGGCTACCGCTTCGTCCCCGCCGGCGCCGACGCCGAGTCCATGAACGCGGAGGAACCCTCGGGCCTTCCCGCCTGAGGGAGCCCCATGAGCGACTCCGTCCGCTATCGCACGGTCCGGCAGCTCGACGAGTCGACAGTCCACGATCTCACCCTGCTGCTCGACCGCATCACCGAGCACGACGGCCTGCGGCCGCTCTCCGAGCATGTGTGGCTGCACGTGAAGGAGGGCGGGGACGAGCAGGGCCAGCACGTTCTCGCCGCGACAAGCGCCGGAAGGATCGTCGGCTACGCGCATATCGACATCACCGATGAGGTCGAGGGCGCCAGCGCAGAGCTGACCGTCGACCCGGACCTCCGCCGGACCGGCATCGGCCGAGAACTCGTCACGCAACTGCTCGCCCTGTCACCCGACGGCCGGCTGCGCTTGTGGTCGCATGGCGAGCAGGCCGGCTCAGCAGCCCTCGCTCAGGATCTGGGCTTCCACCGCAGTCGGGTCCTGTGGCAGATGAGGCGCTCCCTCTTCGCTCCCCTGCCGCGGGCCCTGGTGCCGGAGGGCATCGAGATCCGACCCTTCCGAATCGGCAAGGACGAGCAGGCCTGGCTCGACCTCAATCGGCGCGCCTTCCCCCACCTGCCCGACCAGGGAACCTGGGAGCTCACCGATCTCGAGCGGCGCATCAGGGAGCCCTGGTTCTCCCCCGAGGGGTTCCTGCTCGCCTGGCGCGGCTCGCAGCTCGTCGGCTGTCATTGGACGAAGGTGCACGGGGGCACCTCGCACACCCACGGGCACCAGCATCCGCCCGTCGGCGAGGTCTACGTGGTGGCCGTCGACCCGGACGCGCGCGGTGAGGGCCTCGGCCGCGCGCTGACCCTCGCCGGCCTGCACCACCTGCGATCCCGCGGCCTGGATCAGGCCATGCTCTACGTGGACGCGAGTAACACCGCAGCGATCGCGCTGTACGAGGGTCTCGGCTTCGCCCGGTGGGACACCGACGTCCTCTACCGGCGGTGATCCCAGGCGGGAGAACCGCCATGGACCGGCCCCCCATCGTTCACCTCGCTGTGGGACGATCCCACGGTGACGGAGTCGAACCTGCCGGGCAGCCCGGACGTCGCGATGGAGCTGGGTGATCCCGGAACCCTCGCGCCCGCAGGCCTGCGCGACCCGGCCGAACTGCTGCCGGCCGACCGATTCCTCGACCGCGAGCTGTCCTGGCTCGCCTTCAATCAACGCGTCCTCGAACTGTCCGAGGATGAGGACCTTCCCGCTCTGGACCGCGCGAAGTTCCTCGCCATCTTCGCCAGCAACCTCGACGAGTTCTTCATGGTCCGGGTGGCGGGGCTCAAGCGCCGAATCGCCACCGGGATCGCGGTGCGGGCGGCGAGCGGCTACACGCCCCGCGAGGTGCTCGAGAACATCTGGGAGCGAGGCTACGAACTCCAGCGGGAGCAGGCCCGCCTGTTCCACCAGTCGGTGCTCCCCGAACTCGAGGATGAGGGCATCCAGCTGCTCCGCTGGGACGACCTCACGCCCGCGGAGAAGGCCGAGATCCAGATCTTCTTCGACGCCAAGGTCTTCCCCGTTCTCACGCCCCTGGCCGTCGACCCCTCGCACCCCTTCCCCTACATCAGCGGACTCTCGCTCAACCTGGCCGTCGTCGTGCGCAATCCCAGCACGGGCAACGAGCTCTTCGCGAGGGTGAAGGTGCCCCCGCTGCTGCCGCGCTTCATCGAGGTGGCCCCCTTCCGCTTCGTGCCGCTCGAGGACGTCATCGCGGCCCACCTCGACGAGCTCTTCCCCGGCATGGAGATCCAGCAGACCCACACCTTCCGGGTTACCCGCAACGAGGACGTCGAGGTCGAGGAGGACGACGCCGAGAACCTGCTGCTCGCCCTCGAGCGCGAGCTCATGCGCCGCCGCTTCGGTCCCCCAGTGCGACTGGAGGTCGAGGAGTCGATCGATCCCCACGTCCTCGAACTGCTGGTCGAGGAGCTGGGCGTCTCCGAGCCGGAGGTCTTCCGGCTCCCCGGGCCGTTGGACCTCACCGGCCTGTGGACGCTCGTCTCCCTCGATCGGGACGACCTCAAGCAGCGAAAGTTCGTCCCGAAGACCTCACGCCAGCTCAACGAGGTCGAGAGCGCCACCGAGCCGGACATCTTCTCCGTCGTGCGTGAGCGCGATGTCCTCGTCCACCATCCCTACGACTCGTTCTCCACCAGCGTCCAGCTCTTCCTCGAGCAGGCGGCCCGCGACCCCCATGTGCTGGCCATCAAGCAGACCCTGTACCGGACGTCCGGCGACTCTCCGATCGTCGATGCGCTGATCAAGGCAGCCCAGGCGGGCAAGCAGGTGCTCGCACTCGTGGAGATCAAGGCGCGCTTCGACGA
>DMPC01000010.1:15978-16382 GCA_003456155.1 Actinomycetota bacterium
TTCGACGAGCAGAACAACATCGAGTGGGCACGCAAGCTGGAGGAGTCGGGCGTCCACGTCGTCTACGGCCTCGTCGGCCTGAAGACGCACTCGAAACTGTCGATGGTCGTGCGGGACGACGGTGACCAGTTGCGACGCTACTGCCACATCGGCACCGGCAACTACCACCCGAAGACTGCCCGCCTGTACGAGGATCTCGGACTTCTCACCTGCGATCCTGCCGTGGGCGAGGACGTGTCCAACATCTTCAACGTGCTCTCGGGCTATTCCATGAACACCCAGTACCGGCGCTTCCTCGTCGCCCCGCACTCCGTGCGCACCGGCCTCGTGTCGATGATCGAGCGGGAGATCGTGAACCAGCTCGAGGGACTCCCCTCAGGGATCCGCTTCAAGTGCAACTCCAT
>DMPC01000010.1:16567-19567 GCA_003456155.1 Actinomycetota bacterium
GTCGACGAGGGGATCATCGACGCTCTCTACCGGGCGTCGCAGGCAGGAGTGCCCATCGAGATCTGGGTGCGGGGAATCTGCGCAGTCCGTCCAGGAGTGCCCGGACTCAGCGACAACATCCGGGTCATCAGCATCCTCGGCAGGTTCCTCGAGCACTCGCGCGTCTACTCCTTCACCAACGGGGGCAACACCGAGACCTGGATCGGGTCAGCCGACCTGATGCACCGCAACCTGGACCGTCGCGTCGAGACGCTCGTCAGCCTGGTCGACCCCGAGCAGATCGCCGACCTCGATGCCCTGTTCGACATGGCCTTCGACCCTGAGACGTCGGCCTGGGACCTCCAGCAGGACGGCGCCTGGGTGCGCCGGCTGTACGACGATGAGGGTCGCCACCTGCGCGACTACCAGGAGACGCTCATCGACCTCAAGCGCAAGGGACGCTTCGCGCCGTGACCGCTCCCGTCACGCATCGGGAGGTCGAGCGCAAGTTCCGTGTCCATGGCCTGTTCGTCCTGCCCGACCTTGCCGAAGCCGGCATCCCCGGCACCCATGTCACGTCAGCCCCCTTCGACATGGACGCGATCTATCACGACACGCGCGAGCTGACCCTGTTCAGATGGGGCATCACGCTCCGTCGCCGGGAGGGAGGCGCCGACGCGGGCTGGCACATGAAACTGCCTGTTGCCGGAGCGGACGGCACGACTCGGGACGAGATGCACGTCTCGCTCGAGGCCGGTGCTGTCGGCTCAGTGCCCGGAGCCCTCGTCGGAGTCGTCTCGCCTCTGCTTCATGAACTTCCCCTCGTGCCCATCGTCACGCTGAACACCACGCGAACCCCGACCGTCGTGCACTCCATCGATGGCACGGCACTCGTCGAGATCGTGGATGACGTCGTGACGGTGCGGCATGACGGACGAGTCGTGAGCGTCTTCCGCGAGGTCGAGGTGGAGGCCCTCGACTCGAGCCATCCCCACACGCACGGGGTCATGGAGCAGGTCTCCGACCTGTTACTCAGCAGCGGAGCAGAGCCGAGCTCGGTGAGCAAGGCGGCGAGCGCACTCGGGCCGCAGGCCGCAGAACCACCGGACGTTCCCGCACATCCCTTCCCGTCACCCGATGGCCTCGCTGTCGATGCGATCCGGGCGACCCTCTCCAAGCACGTGCGGCATCTGCTCATGGCCGACATCGGCGTACGCCGTGACCTGCCGGACTCCGTCCACCAACTTCGCGTCGCCGCCCGACGGCTGCGCAGCGCTCTGACGACCTTCGCCCCGCTGCTGGATGAGGAGATCACCGCAGAACTGCGGGAAGAACTGCGCTGGCTGGCCAGCGAGCTCGGGGCCATTCGCGACACCGAGGTCATGATCGAGCGTCTCGATATGCACGCCGCGGAGCTCGCGGACGAGACCGACACCGAGCGATGCCGCGCAGCCATTGATCCTCTTCTTCGCCTGCGGATCACCGCGGCACGCTCCAGTGCCCTGGCAGCCCTGCGCAGCGACAGGCACCAGCAGCTCGTGGATGACCTGATGCAGGCCGCAGTTAACCCGCCGGTCACCAATGCGGCCTTCGTCCCGTGCGCCGATGTGCTCCCGGCTCTGGTCGGGCGCACCTGGCGGAAGCTGGCGAAGTCCGTGGCCGGCCTGGATCTCGATGGCCCCAGCGCTCCGTGGCATGAGGCTCGCATCAAGGCCAAGCGGTCCCGCTACACGGCTGAGGCGGTCGAGGGGGTCTTCGGCAAGCCGATGCGGCGCCTCGCCCTCGCCCTGGCCGAGGTGACGGAGGTGCTGGGGGACCATCAGGACGCGCATGTGGCCCAGACCCTCATTCGCGACGTCGCCGCCCAGGCGAGCACCGACGGCATGACAGGGCTTTCCCTGGGTCTCCTGCACGAGTACGAGGCCGAGGTCGAGATGCGCGATCGCCTCCGGTTCCTCGACATCTGGGCCGACGCGCGAGCGCGGGCCAAGGCTGCCGGGATCGCCTGACATGTCTGCCGAGGCCGCGATCAGGGCAGCCGGCGTCGTGCTTCTGCGCGAGGGCGACAACGGTCTGGAGTTCGTCGTCGTCCATCGTCCGGGGCGACAGGACTGGTCCCTTCCGAAGGGCAAGGTCGAGGAGGGCGAGCACGTCCTCACCGCTGCCCTGCGCGAGTGCGACGAGGAGACCGGCTACTGGCCGCTCCTCCAGGCACCCCTGCCCCTCCAGTCCTACAGCGTCGGGAGCCGACCGAAGATCGTCCACTACTGGAGATCTCGGGTCCGGGAGGAGAACGGATTCGCCCCGGATGAGGAAGTCGACGAGGTGCTCTGGCTGCCCGTCACCCAGGCAGCTGAGCATCTGACCTATCCGTCCGAGGTCGATCTCGTTCAGCGCGCCGCCGGGCTTCCCGACACCAGCCCGCTGATCCTCCTACGCCACACGCAGGCCCTCAAGCGAGCCCAGTTCGACGGCAAGGTCGATGCCGAGCGTCCCCTCAGCGGCAAGGGCAGGTCTCAGGCCAAGGCCCTCATGCCCGTCCTCGATGCCTTCGGCATCGGGGAGGTCCACTCGAGTACGGCGCGGCGATGCCATCAGACCGTGGCGAAGTTTGCGAAGAGCCTCGATGTCGGCGTTCACCACGAGCCCACGTTGACCGAGGAGGCGCATCGCGAGGACCCCGAGGCTGCGCATGCCCGCATCGCCGCCCTCGCACTCGATCCTGCGCCCCTGGTCGTTTGCTCCCATCGGCCCGTCTGGGCGACAGCCGTCTCCGCTGCTGCCCGTGCACTCGGAGTTGAGCCCACGCACGAGAGATGGCGCGCACCCCTCGACCCACGACTGGCACCCGGCGGCTTCATCGTCTTCCACCGCGCGATCGGTGCTGATGGAGAGGTGAGCGTCATCGACATCGAGCGCCACTCCATCGGAACCCCCTGACGCGAGCGGTCACTGGGCACAGCGAGCGGTCACTGGGCACCGCGAGCGGTCACTGGGCACACAGGCTGTAGCTTTTCCACA
>DMPC01000013.1 GCA_003456155.1 Actinomycetota bacterium
GGGCGGCGCCATCCGCGGCAGGTGCTCGACGGGACGAACCCGCCGACGCAGATCCCCTACTGTGGGCTTCCTGTGCGTGGGTGAAGGCGAAGGTGCTCTGTGGCGGGACAGCGCAAGATGGCGACGCTGGCCGACGTGGCTCGGCTTGCCGAAGTCTCAGCCATGACCGTCTCCCGCGTCATCAACGACCCGACGACGGTCAGCGCCGAGACCCAGGATCGCGTGCGTCAGGCGATGATCCAGTTGAACTACCGCCCCAATCCGCTGGCACGCGGCCTGGCGCGGGGGCGATCGCACACCATCGGAGTGGTCACCTTCGACACGGGCCAGTACGGGCCCGGATCCACCCTGCTCGCCATCGAGCGCGCGGCACGGGTCCGAGGGTACGGCGTGGCCCTGGCCGTTGCTGAGAGTCGGGACCGCCTGGACATCCGAGCAGCGGTGCTGTCGTTGGCCGACCGACGGGTCGACGGCCTCATCGTCATCGCACCCTTCGTCGAGTTCTCAGGAGCTCTGCTGGATATCGGAGGCCATCTGCCTGTGGTGATGGCCGAATCCGGTCACTCAGCCGGGGCAACGGTGGTGGGGATCGATCAGGTGCTGGGAGCCGTGCTGGCCACTCGACACCTCCTCGATCTCGGCCACGCGACGGTCCATCACGTCGCAGGACCTTCCGACTGGATCGAGTCTGGTCTGCGCATAGACGGCTGGCGGGCGGCCCTCAGCGACGCAGGCCGGGTAGCCCCCCCGCCCGTGATGGGGGACTGGACTCCCCCATCCGGCTTCAAGGCGGGCATGCAGTTGGCCGACGACCCGTCCGTCTCCGCGATCTTCGTCGCCAACGACCAGATGGCCCTCGGCGTTCTCGCCGCGCTTCACGAACGCGGCCGGACTGTTCCGGGTGACGTCAGCGTCGTCGGGTTCGACGACACCCCGGAGTCCGCCTACTACATGCCCGGCCTGACCACGGTCCGCCAGGACTTCGAAGCAATGGGCGAGGTCGCGGTGGCGACCCTCGACCGTCTGGTCACGGACGAAGAGCCCACGCCCGCCAGCGTGAGACTCCTCGCCCCCACGCTCGTTCCTCGGCAGAGCACGGGTCCCGCACCATCCCTTCGGTGATGGACTCGGTTTCCGTGATGATCGGACATGTTTGCGCTAACATGACGAAGGCGGCTCCATGACCGCCGCGGACCATGACCCCCTCGACAGCGAACAGGTGCCCGACATGGCCTTCTCGGTTCGCTCCACCGGCATCACCCTGCACCTGCCGGCGGAGACCATCCACATCGACGCCTGGGGCGACGGGACGATCCGCGTCCGCGCCTTCGTCGGCGAGGAGCCGATGCCCATCGAGGAGGGCCTCGTCGTGCATCAGCCAAGCGCTGCGGTCGTCGCGGTGGCTCCCGATGGCTCGAGCGCAACCGTGACTGCAGGCCCGCTTACCGCCCTCATCGAGCGCCACGGCCGGATGTCCTTCAGCGGGCCCGACGGTGTGCTGACGGAGGAACCCTGGTTCGACTTCCGGGAACCGCCGCTTCGCGCGCACCGCTACTACCCCCGAAACCCCGACGGGAGTCGCGGCAGCGAGCTGACCCTGCGGGCATTCGACAACGAGAGGCTCTACGGCCTCGGGCAGCACACGATCGGTCGACTGGACCTCAAGGGCAGCGTCATCGATCTCCTCCAGCGGAACAGCCAGATCGCCGTGCCGGTCATCGTGTCCTCCCGCGGGTACGGAATGCTCTGGAACTCCCCGTCGGTTGGCCGCGTCGAGTTGGCTGCCAACCACACGAGGTGGGTGGCTCACGAGGCTCGCCAACTGGACTACTTCATCTACTCCGGTGGCACGCCCGCGGAGATCCTTGGCCGATACCACGCATTGACGGGATTCCCCCCTCCCATCCCCCACTGGGCCACCGGCTACTGGCAGAGCAACAGCTTCTACCCAGACCAGGAGACTCTGGTGTCCGTTGTCCGCGAGCACCTGTCGCGCGGACTGCCGTTGGCGGCGATGTTCGTCGACTACATGCACTGGACGCGACTCGGTGAGTGGGAGTGGGACACCGAGAAGTGGCCCGACCCTCAGGGCATGGTCGCCGAACTGCGGGAAGCCGGCGTCCACCTGATGGTTGCCGTGTGGCCCCATGTGAGCCCGCGAAGCAAGCACTATCCGTCGCTGCTGGAGCGAGGACTTCTCGTGAGATCGACTGACGGAAGCCCTGCGGTGTTCTCCTTCGCTGACCGTGAACTCCCCGGCGGGGTGGATGTTGCGCTGTTGGATCTCACCAACCCGGACGCTCGCACGTTCTACTGGGAGCGGATCGAGGAGAACTACCATCGAATCGGTGTTCGGGCCTTCTGGCTCGATGCCTCGGAACCGGAGCTCACCGCGGAGGCGGGCCGCCTCTTCGAGGACGAGTCCACCTACTCGCTCGGTCACGGAACGGAGGTGTCCAGCCTCTTCGCACTCGAGGATGCCCGGGCGGTACGCGAGGGCCTGGACTCCGTCGGGGACACCGAATCGATGCTTCTCGTTCGATCAGGGTGGGCCGGGATTCAACGGTACGGCGCAGCCGTCTGGTCAGGTGACATCCAGTCGACCTGGGAGAGCCTCCGACTGCAGGTGTCAGCCGGGCTCAACGTGATGGCAAGTGGCATTCCGTGGTGGACGAGTGACATCGGGGGATTCTTCGGAGCCGAGGAGGAGGGCTTTGACGAGCTCCTCGTGCGCTGGTTCCAGTTCGCCACCTTCTGGCCCGTCGTTCGGATGCACGGCAATCGCCACCCGGACTTCTTCCATGCCGGCATCTTCTCCGCCGGAGGCCCGAATGAGATCTGGGCCTTCGGCGACCGCGGGTACGAGATCATGCGGGGACTGCTTGCCATGCGCGAGAGTCTGCGTCCCTACGTGCACAGCACGCTGGAACTCACCAGCACGCTCGGGATCCCGCCGGTTCGCCCTCTGTGGTTCGACCACGATGGCGATCCCCGTGCCGTGTCCGTGGACGATCAGTTCATGTTCGGTCCCGATCTTCTCGTCGCGCCGGTCCTCGCCCCGGGAGTCGAGGGGCGATCCGTGTACCTGCCCCATGGCCGACGGTGGCGCAGTGTGTGGACGCAGCAGGTGCACGAGGGCGGCGAGGTGCTTGATGTCGCCGCACCACTCCACATCGTTCCCCTCTTCGTCGCAGAGGGAAGCGGCTTGGACCGAGACGGTGTCCTACGACCCGACTCGCGAGACTGAGCCGCGACAGGATCAGGGAGCGGTTTCGCGAGCAGCGACCCCAGGTCACATCCTGAGTCGTAGGTCCCTAGCGGCTTCGTGTGACGATTCCGCGTACCTCGGGCTCGAGCAGGGCCAGAGGTGCCATGGCCGCCAGCAGTGCGGCCCCCCACAGGACGTTGCTCAGTCCAAGGGCCAGAACCACAGGGCCGGCCACGCCCAGGGCGATCGGTGACAGCGCGAACGTCCCCAGCCAGTCGAACGAGCTGACTCGAGACAGGGCTTCGCGTGGAACCCTCTGCTGCAGCGCGGTGTCCCAGAGGACGGCGAAGATGTCCAAGGACACTCCCGCGACGAAGGCCGCCGCGACGGCCACGGCAAGGGGTGTCGGTATTGCGAGCGCGAACATGGGCAGGCTGTACAGGCCCAGTGCCGTGACTGCGACGACCAACGGTCGACGCGGGTGAATCCTGAGGGCTGCTGCAGCACCAACGAGGAGGCCTAGGGCGAGTGCGGCGGTGATCAGGGCCCACTCGGAAGCACCTCCCGACTCCTCCATCCGCAGTGGACCGAGGACTCCGAAGAACGCCGCGGACCCGAAACTGGAGACCGCGCCCGCCACGACGATCGCCACCACCCAGCGCCGGGCGATGAACTCCCGCCAGCCTTCCGCGAGGTCGACGAAGGGATTGGACGCCGTCGCATGCGGGGCGCTGAAGCGCGGCTTGAGCCGCACCAGGACAACGGTCGCCCCCAACGCCAGCACACCACTGGTGACGACGGCCCAGCCCGCGCCCAGGAAGGCGACGATGATCCCCGCCGCCGCAGTTCCCGCGATACGCGCCACGTTGGCCGTCATCCTGAGGATGGCGTTGGTCGCCTGAAGTTCCGCGGGCGGGCTCATCTCCGGCACGAACCCGGTTGCTGCCGGGTAGAAGAAGCCGCCTGCTGCTCCGGCCACACCCGCCAGGAGAGCCATCGTGGCCACAGATGCGTGCCCCGAGGCATAGATCAGGCCCAGGGCGAGGAGGGAGAGACCGGTGGTCGCCTCGGAAAGCACCAGGACGCGCTTGCGGGACCAACGGTCCGCCACCACTCCACCCGGGATCAAGAACACCACCTGACCCAAGGACGCGACTGCCATCACCAGGCCCAGGGCAGTCGCCGAACCGCCCTCCAGGGCGAGGACGCCGAAGGCCAGTGCCGTGGGAAGCGCGCTGCCCCCCAGCAGGGCCATGAATCGCGCAATCGCCATCCCCCGGATTCCGGGGTCAGCCAGCGGCCGCAGGTCGCCGGTCCTCCACGCCCGCCTCATGCCGAGTGGAGGGCGATCCCCTTCACGCCGCTCATCGCTGCACCCGGGCACTGCCGCCCGCAGCAAGCGCCTCGACCTCGGCGCGGGTGGCCATGGAGGTGTCACCGGGAGTGGTCATCGCCAGGGCCCCGTGAGCGGCCCCGAGCTCGAGCGCGTCACCGAGCGGCCGACCGTCGAGAAGACCGAAGATCAGCCCGGATGCGAAGCTGTCACCGCCACCCACCCGGTCCTTGATCGCCAGGTCACGCCTGTCCGTCGCCCTCACGAACGACTCGGCAGGCGACCATGCCACAGCGCTCCAGTCATTCGAAGATGCCGTGTGAACGGCCCGAAGCGTGGTGGCGATGACATCAAGACCGGGATACTTCACGGCGACAGCCTTGATCATCGCCTCGAACTTGGCCGGATCGAGTGTCCCTGCCTCGATATCGACCTCTGGAACCTCGAAACCCAGTGCGGCGGTGAAGTCTTCCTCGTTGCCGAAGAGCACATCGACCAGCTGCACGAGCGTGTGGTTGACCTCGCGGGCCCGCTCCATCCCACCCTGCTCGTTCCAGATGCTCGGGCGGTAGTTGAGGTCGTAGGACACCACCGTCCCGTGACGGCGCGCGGCCGTCATCGCCGCCTCAGCCACCTCCGCGGTTTCCAGCGAGAGTCCGGCGAAGATGCCTCCGGTGTGCAACCACCGCACCCCGTCATGCCCGAACAGCCGGTCCCAGTCGACGTCGCCCGGGCGCATCGCAGCGGTCGCACTGTGGGCGCGATCCGATACGCCCAGGGCGCCGCGAACGCCGAATCCACGCTCGGTGAAGTTGAGGGCGTTGCGGTTCTGTCGACCGATGCCGTCGGCCTTCTTCCACACGACGTACTCGGTATCCACGCCTCCCTGCAGGATCAGATCCTCTAGGAGCAGCCCGACATGGTTGTCGCCGATGGCTGTGACGATCGCTGCGCGCTGGCCGAACACGCGACGCAACCCGCGCACGACGTTGTACTCGCCGCCGCCCTCCCAGACTCTGAAGGAGCGCGCCACCCTGATCCGCTCGTCGCCCGGATCCAGGCGGAGCATCACCTCTCCCAGGGAGACGGCGTCGTAACGGCACTCGTCAGCCGGGCGAAGGTCAAGGTGTGTCATGTCGGCTCCTGTGCGAGGTCCGCGGCCCGCTGCGCGAGCTGGGTGATGCCGGACCAGTTCCGTTCTGCGATGAGACCCGCGGGGACGATCCAACTCCCGCCCACCGCAGTGACGGACGGTACCGCGAGGTAGTCACGCATGGTGGCTTCGGTGACCCCGCCCGTGGGCATGAACCGCATGTCCGGCCACACGCTACTGAGCGTGCGGACGAAGGCGGGGCCGCCGAGCATTCCCACGGGGAACACCTTGACGGAGCGCAGACCGAGGCTCCTGGCGATCATGATCTCGCTCGGCGTGGCAACGCCGGGGAAGACCGGGACTCCCGCGGCCACCAGCGTGCTCACCATGTCGGTGGCGATGCCGGGAGACACCGCGAACTGCGCACCGGCGTCGATCACCTGTCTCGCCTCGTCCGCCGTCGTCACGGTTCCTGCGCCCAGCACAGCGCCGAGTCCGTGCGAGCTGCGGATGGCCTCGAGGCCCGCAGCGGTGCGCAGGGTGATCTCGATGACGGGCAGGCCTCCGGAGACCAGCGCCGTCACCACAGGGGGGGCATCGGCAAGGTGTTCGATGGTCACGATCGGCACGACGCGGGTGCGATCGAGCTCCTCGGCTACCGATGGTCCCGGGATGACGGTGGGCATGACGATTCTCCCCATGACGGAGGTAAAAAGATAGTACGTCATACGTATTGTACTCCCATGGGACACCGCCGTCCCTGTCTATGCTGCGTTGCACACACGCGAACCGGGAAGGCCCCGGACCGCGGGAGAGCCCGAGGGGGACTCGATGATCACGCCAAAGGACCCCATGTGGGTGCCAGTGATGCACGAGATTCTCGACCGGATCGTGAACGGCACCTACCCGGAGGGCGGAGCACTGCCCTCCGAACGTGAGCTGTGCGACGAGTTCGACGTATCTCGGACAGTCCTCCGGGAGAGCGTGAAGGTTCTCACCGAGAAGGGACTCGTCACGACATGGCGCGGGCGGGGCACCATCGTCGAGCCCTCATCTCGCTGGAAGACGTTCGATCCCGACCTGCTCGCTGCCCGGTTGCGCTACCCCGGCGGCGAACTGGTGATCCGCGAGTTGCTGATCCTGCGCAAGGGAATCGAGCCCGTGCTTGCCGCGATAGCCGCGGTGCACGCGGATGAGGAGCAGCGAGAATCGCTGCGTCAGTGCTTCGAGGAGCTGGAGCGCTGGAAGCACGACCCGTCCGCCTATGTGTTCGCCGACGGTGACTTCCACAACGAGATCATCAAGATCTCAGGCGTGGGCCTGGCCAGGGATCTCTTCGACCTCATGACCGAGCCCTTCACACTCGCCCGACAGGGCACCGCCTTGATTCCCGGCGGACTGGAGCTGGCACACCTGCAGCACCGCCTGGTGTACGAGTGCGTCATGGCCGGTGACGGTCCTGGGGCGAATGCCGCCATGTACGAGCACCTCGAGTCGGCTGAGGAGCGGCTCAACCGACTCCACTGGTCAGAGCACCGGCTCGTGCTGCCCTAGCGGATCCGCCTTGCTCAGTGAAGCGCTGTGTATGGGGCCATGCACATGCTCATTTCTCCGAGCCAAGTCCAATGGGGGCGATGCCCCGCTGACGGCGGGATTCCCCGCGCCCACCCCGCCGGAAGGAATGCGTGATGAATCGAGCACATGAGGTTGACGTCGCAGTGGAGATGGAGTGCGAGCTCGGGGAAGGACCTCGCTGGGATCCGGATGGCCATCGGCTGCTGTTCGTCGACGTTCTCGCCGGCCGCCTTCACGCGGCGTCTCCCGGAAGCGAGCTCGTCTTCACGCACGACGTCGGGCAGGCGCTGGGCGCCGTGAACCGGACCGACATGGGCGGACTGGTGCTGGCGATGCGAGACGGCATCTACCTGTCGGATGCTGGTGGCTCCGGTATCAGGCTCATGGCCCCGGTGGAGGCCGACCGACCCGAGCTCCGGATGAATGACGCCGCCTGCGACCCCGCAGGTCGACTGTGGGCGGGCACGATGGCCTTCGACGCCACTCCCGACGTCGGAACGCTGTACCGCATCGACGTCCACGGATCCGTCGTTCCCGTTCTTGCCGGGCTCAGCATCTCCAACGGTCTGGGCTGGAGCCCGGACGCCCGGCTGATGTACTTCATCGACTCCCCCACCTGCCGGATCGACGTGCTCGACTACGACCTGACGACCGGCACCCCGATGAACCGCCGCCCGCTCGCCCACATCGACGACACTCCGGGTGTGCCCGATGGAATGACCGTAGATGACGAAGGCGGCATCTGGGTCGCCCTCTGGGGCGGTGCCCAGATTCGCCGATACTCACCCGACGGCCGTGTGACCGACATCGTCGACCTGCCGGTCGACCAGCCCACGTCCTGCACCTTCGGTGGCGACGCCGGCGACATCCTGTTCATCACCACCGCCCGCCTCGGGCTGACCGACGAGCAACTCGCCATCACCCCGCTGGCCGGATCGGTCCTCGCCTGTCGACCCGGCTACCGCGGCGACCCCGCCCCGACATTCCACTCTGCCTGATCAGGCGGCGGAGAACTCCAGCGCCTTTTCCTGCCCAGGAGGATCAGGCCCCTCCGCCAAGATCGAAGGCAGCAGCCTGATACGCATCAAGCCGGACCTGCGCAGTCCAATGCCCTTCGGCGTCGAGAGTCCAGTCGACCTCAAGGTCTCCCAGCAATGCGATCGGCACAGGTACGCCTTGTGCCCCACCGGAGGACGCCAAGGTGACCGACGAGCTCACCGGCTCGTCGGACAGATTGACCAGCAGCAGACCTCGACCTTCGGCAGACTCGCGGATGACGGCGTAGACATCGTCATGAGTCGCCATCACCGACCGGTAGTCGGACCGACCCCTGGCGAAGTTCGGGTGCTGCCGGCGCAATGCGGCTGCAGCGCGGACCTCGCGTTCGATCCCCACCTCCCCACCGACATAGGTCATGTAGGGGCCGCCGCTGAGGCAGAAAACGGTCATCAGTGCCGCGGTGGCAGGGAGTCCGAACTGCTCGCGACGCCATTTCTGGCCGGGTTCGGGCCACCAGAACGTGTCATGGCTGTCCAGGTGATGTGCGGTCAAGGAGCCGAGAGGAAGGGTGGCGTCACGCACCTCGAGCCAGCGGCCCAACTCGCGCGCGTTGCGGACCCAGTGCGCCTTACCCGCACCCCGGTGAATGACCGCCGGGACAAGGAACTGCTCGTCGTAGTTGTAGGCAAGGTCCATCGACATCCGGTAGAGCGCCCCCGACGGCTCGGTGTAGAGAAGGGAGTCGGGGTTGGCTGCGCGCATCGCGGCCCGCAGCTTGGCAAACATCGGCAGACAGCCGAGCATCGATACGGATGCGTTTGCCCTTGTCCGCTGCGACCAGTTCATGAAGTAGTTGTACGAAGGGGCGTCGAAACGATAACCGTCGATCCCGAGCCGCTGCATGATTCCCACGGCCTTCGCGACGAAATAGTCCTGCCACGCCGGATGCGCCAGATCGAACGCCTGCGTGTAAACGCCAGTGATGGTTCCGGCTGAATCTCGGGTGAACCACTCAGGGTGCTCGTCGACGAGCGGGTGGCGCGAAGGTGATCCCCCACGCCAATAAGGCTCGAAGTCCTTGACGTGCCTGCTCCACGCGACGAAGTAGTAGTGCAGGTCATCAAGCTCGAGAGTGGTCACGTCTGGCGTCATCTCGTCAAGACGCGCAGCGTACGGGCCCGCATCAATCGCGGCGACGGCCGCGTCCATCGCCTCGTTGTCGATCACCCCGTGCATCAAGATGTCGAGGATGATGTGCATGCCGCGCTCATGACACCCGATGACAATGCGCCGGAGCATGTCCTCGTCGCACCAACTGGTGCTGATGTCGTCATAGTCATGGACGTTGTAGCTCGGGTAGGGCTGCTTCGGCATGATCTGCAGGCAGTTGTATCCGAGGCCCGCGATGCGGTCGAGGTCGTCCAGCAGGTGCTGTGGGGTCGGATACGGCTCGTAGGTCCAGCCGCCTCGGAACACACCGAATCCGATCTGCACTTCATAGAGGTTGACGTCTGCAGCCCAGGCCGGCGGATCATTGGGGCCGACGATCCCCGCTGCCGCCAGCATGGCAGGCACGTCGGGGAGCAGCGTGTCGAAGGACCATGGCACCAGGTCGAGCATCAGGGGGCCAGCGGTCAACGAACCCTCCTTGGGCGGGACACCGGCAATGTCGGTCGTCCACACGGCAGCAGCCCCTCCAGCGGACGGCCCGAGTGCTATCTCGCCGTAGTTGGTGAGTGACAGCGGCCACAGCAGGAGCAGCACCGGATCCTCAACGCGCTCGAGAGCGACGATCCCAGACGACGACTCGACGCCGGCCACCGTCTGAATGGCGGTGACGTAGGAGAGGTCGGCGAGCTGGAGATCGGCACGAAGCTTGCTCCCCGGCGTCTGGACAAGCCACCCATCAACATCCCCGACGTCGACCCGGACGTCGAGCAGGACATTGCGCAGGACAGCACCGTCTCGTTCCGAGATCACCTCCAGCCGCAGCGCCAAGCCCGGCGTCGCACCGCGGAGCTCGTAATGCCAGACGGCGGCCCAGTCAGGGCTCGTCGTCCGGACAGGTACCGAGTAGGTGCGCGACACCAGGTGCAGATGCTCCCTCACGTGGACGGCACCGGGCACGAGCGTGACCTCTGTCGTCTCCAGGTACTCGAGTCCGCCCTGAGGTGCTCGGGCCTCGACGCCCTCGGTGACGAGCGTGACGCGAGTCGTGAGGACGACACGCTCGCTGCCGCGGACCAGAGCGACGGGCGAACCGTCGGTCGCATCAATCTCCAGCACGAGATCGCTGAACTCACTGGTCAGCCGCAGGCTCATGCCTTCTGGCCTGTCCGCACTCACAGTGCCTCCCATTGACGACATGGATTCGATCACATTGCTGATGTGTGTCCAAGAGACGGGGATTCGGATCTCCGACTCTCCACCCCGATGGTGCGTATCTCCGCGGGGCCTAGCTCGACCGCCATCCCGGACACGGACACCGTCCGAGGGGTCACGCTGTCATTCCAGACACGGACCTCGAGGGCGTCGCCGCGGCGTCGGATCGC
>DMPC01000040.1 GCA_003456155.1 Actinomycetota bacterium
TGGCCGCCGAGGATTCGACTGCTCCCGTCACGGGGTAGCAGCCCAGGGTTCGGAAGCGCACCACGCGCGGCACGACCTCTTCTCCGGCCTCGAGTGGCATTCGATCATCGTCCGGTACGAGCAACGTCCCTCGACGGTCGATCGTCGGCCGCGCACGCGCGAAGTAGAGGCTCACCACCTCTATGCGTTCACGTCGGATGTACCGCCACACATCCAGTTCGGTCCAGTTCGACAGCGGGAACACCCGCATGGACTGCCCGTTCACGAGTTGGGTGTTGGCCGTTCGCCAGAACTCCGGTCTCTGGCGTCGGGGATCCCACCGCTGCCCCGCCTCGCGAAGCGAGAAGATGCGCTCCTTCGCCCTGCTCCTCTCCTCGTCGCGACGTCCCCCACCGATGGCGGCATCGAAGCCGTGGGACTCGAGCGCCTCGAGCAGGGGGACCGTGCGCATGATTCGCGTGTATTCGTGGATGCCGTGCGACATCGGGCTGACGCCCTCAGCGATCCCCTCCTCACTCTGGGCGACGAGCAGCGTGATCCCGTACTCGTCGGCCATGCGGTCACGATGCGCGATCACCTCCCGGAACTCCCACTGGCTGTCCACGTGGAGGAACGGGAAGGGGATCGCAGCGGGCCAGAACGCCTTCCTCGCCAGGTGGAGCAGGACGGAGGAGTCCTTGCCGATGGAGTACATCAGCACCGGGTTCCGGAAGGCCGCCGCCGTCTCCCGCAGGATGCCGATGGCCTCGGCCTCCAGGTGGTTCAGGACGTCATCCGGCCCCACAAGGGGGACCGCGCTCACGCGCTCTTGCGAGCTTCGATGAATCCCGCTGAGCACAGGAACATCCCTCGCCATGAGGTGTCGGCCTCGAGGGCGATCTGGGCCTCCCGATACTCACGCGGGTCGAACTGTCCGCCGATCATCGGGTACGTGGGGTGGAAGTTGTACCAGTGGAACGAGATGTCCCCGAATCCCTGGGCTCGGACCACGTCGGCCAACTCGAAGGGGTTGTGGAAGCGGGCCAGGATCTCGTCGTAGGCGGGCGCGTCCTTGTCCCAGGTGCGGATCGGCGGCTTGTCCACGGCGAGCCGCGAGTCCAGGTCGGCAGCGACGGCATCCCGGAACTTCTGCGGTATCGGAGCCATGACCTCGTCGAGGATGAACTCCTTGGTCAGGCGGTTGAACGTGAACATGGAGAACATCGCGTTTCTGAACTGCAGCAGCAGGGTGCCGCCCGGGCGCAGGAATCGCGACATCGCGGACACGAAGGCGGCGTCATCCTCGACATGCGGAATCACCCCTAAGGCCATCACCGCGTCGAACTCCCCGCGAAGGGCGACCTCCGCGTTGATCGCGGCCTCGTCCTGCACGTCGAGCAGGGAGAGGAGGGCGGGATCGAGCCCGTGCCTCTGCAGGTTCTCGCGACCGAGCCTGACCATCTCCGGGGAGATGTCGTTGGCAGCGACCGCGATTCCCAGCGCCTCGTGAACCCGGATCATCGGGGTCGCCTCGCCGGCGCCGAACTCGTAGACGGACTGAGCGCCGGCATCGCGCAGCCGGTCGATGACCTTGCGCAGCCGATAGAAGTTGGCCGGGTAGTCCGCGTTGGTCCAGATCTTCTCGGGGTCGTACTGCTCGTGGTAGGTCGGAGCCGATCCGTCGTAGTGTGCGCTGACGTCAGCCATGGTTCACCTGCCCAGCATGCGACGGCGCCACCGGGCGACGCGCCTGAACGACATACGCGGAGCAGAGGAACAGTCCACGCCAGCCACTCGGCTCGTTCTCCAGGGCAACCGAGCCGTCTCGGAACACCTGCCCGAGCTGGGCCTCCAGGATCGGCATGCCCGCGTGGTAGTGGAAGGGCCGGATCACGATGTCCTCGAAGCCAGCCGCCCGGAACACCTCTGGGACGGTCAGCGGGTTGTGGAAGGTCGAGGCATGGCTCGATACCGGAGGCCTGTCCATCTCCAGGCGGGGACGGATGTAGGCATCGACCGCCTGACGCACCTCAGCTGGGGCGTCGTGGAGCAGGTCGTCCATGAGGAACTCATGGGTATAGCGATTGAAGGTGATCAGGCTGAACAGGGAATTGCGGCACTCCACGAAGACCAGGCCACCCGGGCGGACGAGCGCACGCATGTTCTCCAGTGCGGCCTTCTCGTAGCGCACGTGCGGAAGGACACCCATGGCGATGAGCGCATCGAATGGGGCGTCACGACGGATCGCGGGGTAGGTCGTCGAGTCCTGGATGTCGCCCCACGAGACGGACTGGTCGTCCAGGCCGAGCTCGATCATGCGCGCGCGACTCTTCTCGACCAGGAGGTCATTGATCTCCAGTCCGGCCACCTGAAGTCCCGCACCAGCGAGGACGGGGATCGCAGCCCCATGCCCGATGCCGACCTCGAGGACGCGCTCAGCTCCCTCCTCCGCCAGCACATTGAGCATCTGCTGGAAGGCGAAGTGGTTGGCGGGGTATCCCGTATCGATGTCGGCGAGACGATCCCACGCCTCCCGAGCATGGCTCGCAGACGCCTCCTCGGAAAGCTCGCGCGGCTCGGTCAACGCCTCGATCAAGGCGGTCATCGTGGCTCCCTCATGGGGTTGAGGAGGCTCGTTATCGCAGCCTCCGACTGGATTTGACAGGAAGTACATTTCCGGTATTTTCATTCACATGTCAAATTCAACACGCGTGACGGTCATCACAGGAGACGGCATCGGCCCCGAGATCATGGGGGCGTCGCTCTCCCTCGCTGACGCGGCTGGTGCGCGCCTGGACTGGGAACTCGCAGAGGCGGGCGCCGTGGCGGTCGCCAAGGGCGAGAAGTCCGGCGTTCCCCGCGAGACCCTCGACTCGATCGAGCGCACCGGCCTCGTCCTCAAGGGCCCGCTCGCGACGCCCATCGGCAGTGGTGCGAAGAGTGCGAACGTGACGCTCCGCAAGATGTTCGAGACCTTCGCGAACATTCGGCCGGTTCGTGAGCTGCCTGGCGTGGCCTCACCCTTCGCCGGCCGCGGCATCGATCTGGTCGTGGTCCGGGAGAACGTTGAGGATCTCTATGCAGGGATTGAGCACATGCAGACCCCCGACGTCGCCCAGTGCCTGAAACTGGTGTCCCGACTCGGATGCCAGCGCATCGCGCGCACTGCCCTGGAGCTCGCCGTGTCCGAGGGTCGGGAGCGCGTCACGGTCGCGACCAAGGCGAACATCATGAAGTTCACCGAGGGCATGATGCAGCGCGAGTTCGAGCAGGCTGCGCGGAACTACCCCCAGCTCAGGACAGATCACATGCTGATCGACAACTGCGCCCACCAGTTGGTCATGGCCCCGGAGCAGTTCGACATCATCGTCACGACGAACATGAACGGGGACATCATCAGCGACCTCGCCAGCGGCCTGGTGGGTGGCCTTGGCTTTGCTCCCTCGGCCAATCTAGGGGAGAGAGTGGCCATCTTCGAGGCTGTGCACGGCACCGCGCCCGATATCGCGGGCAAGGACCTCGCCAATCCCACGGCGATGATCCTCGCCACCGTGATGCTCCTGCACCACGACGGGCAAAGCCCTGCCGCAGAACGCCTCGAGCAGGCTCTCTTCGCTGCGCTCGAGGAGGGAGCTGCCACGCATGACATGGGGGGCACGCTGGGCACCCGGGAGTTCGCCGCCGCCATCGGTGAGCGCATCGGGCGCACGTCCTCCACGGCCTCACGCCCCAAGGGCCAGTTGAAGCTTCCCAGCCTCACTGAGGCCGATCTTCGGTCCGAGCCCGGGTCGCGTGGCAAGGCCGGGGTCGACGTCTTCATCGAGTCACACGACACCCCGGAGAACATCGCCGAACGGCTTGCAGCAGCCACCATCGGGACGCCCTATCAACTGTCGATGATCTCCAACCGCGGCACGGTGGTCTGGCCCTCCCGCGGCCCACGCCCCTCCTGCGTCGATCACTATCGGTGCCGGTTCCTTATCGCCGACCGGCGCTCGTGGCATGCCGACTCCGTCCTGGGGCTGCTCGAGCGCGTTGGCCGGGACTACCGGTGGATGCACGTGGAGAAACTGGACATCGTGAATGGTGAGCCTGCCTTCACCGTCGCCCAGGGCGAATGA
>DMPC01000046.1:0-4030 GCA_003456155.1 Actinomycetota bacterium
CCGCCTGCGCTCCTACGCGAGCTGATCGACCTCCTTCACTGATGTGCCCGCCGGCTGGTCCGGCGGGCACATCGCTGCAGGGGCACCCCCCAGCGGGAGCAGTAGACTCGCGGTGCGACGAAGGGTGCCCTCATGAACGATCTGGTCGACACCACCGAGATGTACCTGCGCACCATTTACGACCTCGAGGAGGAGGGAGTCGTCCCGCTGCGCGCACGGATCGCCGAGCGGCTGGAGCAGAGTGGGCCAACGGTGAGCCAGACGGTCGCCAGGATGGAACGCGACGGACTGTTGCGAGTCGCCGGGGACCGCCACCTCGAACTCACCGACAAGGGACGCACACTGGCGATCTCGGTCATGCGCAAGCACCGGCTGGCCGAACGCCTCCTGGTGGACATCATCGGCCTGCCATGGGAGGACGTGCACGCCGAGGCGTGCCGCTGGGAGCACGTGATGAGCGAGGACGTCGAGCGGCGCCTGGTCCAGGTGCTCGACAACCCCACCGTCTCCCCCTTCGGCAATCCGATTCCTGGCCTGGCCCATCTGGGCCTCGAGGATGTGACCCCCGACCACGGTGACGGCACGCCGCTGGTGCGGTTGACCGAACTGCCGCCCGGAGCTTCGGTGGCGGTGGTGGTGCGCCAACTGACCGAGCATGTACAGGGCGATGCCGCCCTGATCGGCAGGCTCAAGGAAGCCGGCGTCGTTCCCAATGCCCGGGTGCTCGTGGAGACCAGCCACGACGGTGAGGTCACCATCGTGGTCAGCGGACACCAGAACGTCGAACTGCCCCACGAGATGGCCCACGCGGTCAAGGTGGAGAAGGTCTAGCAAGGTCTAGCGAGAAGGTCTCGCGAGAAGGTCTAGGCGGGCCTGCCGAACGCGCGCCGCGGCGGAAGCACGACGCCGAGCCGGCTGGCCAGCCGGTAGCCCGTGGCTGCCAGTTCGCGGATCTGCTCCGGGCGCATGCCGGATTGCAGGGCGGTGTCGAGCATGCCCGCCATGCGATGGTCGGGGTCGACACGCAGAGCTGCCTCCAGCGAGATGCCCGCAAGTGGCCCGTCACCCCGTGCATAGGCCGAGAATGCCAGCAGGACAAGGGCTTCCGCCCGGTGCGGCTCGGGAAGGAGCCGCGACAGGACCGACCACAGATTCTCGGCCTGCGTGGCGCCGGTGCCGATCGCCAGTGCGTACATGGTGTCGCGCACCGCGACGTCGGTCAGCGCGGCGGCCACGGCGGCGATATCGTCGTCGGCCGGCTCTGCGCCCTCGGACACCTCGGCGGCCATCCGGATCACCCGCACGACGTCGCACCGTCCGCATGCGTCCGGATCGGCCCGCCAGGACTCTGCCCGGCGTGCGGCCTCGGCGTCGATCAGCGCCACCAGGGCGCGTGAGCGTGCGCAGTCGGCAGGGGCGATGACCGCCTGCAGATCCGACCTTCGCGCATAGAGCCGGCGGCCCTCGAGCACCGCGGCAGCGGCCAGCGGCGAGGCGCCCGGGTCCTCCACCGTGCCCCTGGCCCCGCAGTCGTCGATGCAGTGCCAGAGGCCGCCGGCCTCGACCCGGTCCACGACGTGACATGCCTCCAGATCGATGCCATGTGCCTGCAGGCCTGAGCGAAGCGCATCGCACAGCTCGCGGTGATCGTCGGTGCACATCGGGCACAGGGCACCGTCGGCGTCGACGATCACCGCGATCACCGTGTCCGCCCCCGAGGACGCTGCGACCCCCGCGAGATGGCCGGTGTTCGCGGCGAGTTCCGCGGTGAGGTCGGCGCGCATGACCGCGCCCATCAGCGCATCCTCGATGGACACCAGCACCAGGGACTTCTCGGGGACGAAGCCGAGAACGGCGGGCAGTGCGGCGATCAGGGCGCCGGGGCTTCTGAAATGGACGTCGGGTCGGTGCTTTCTCATGCGCCCACGCTGACAAGGGCCGCCGTCAGAACGCCGTCGCGCCGGCGCCGCGGCGACGAGGGTTGTGGAGCAAGTCACAGCTGTGGAAAGTCCTGGTCGAACTGCGATAACCTGCGGCGGGAACGAAGCGCCACCCCCAGCGCGTTGTGAATGCGTACGAGGAGGCACACCACATGGCTGACGACCAGCAACCCGAGCGGATCTACGAACTCGAGTTCCCGGCGCCGCATCTGTCGTCCAGCGACGGTCGCGGGCCGGTGCTCATCCATGCCCTGGAGGGCTTCTCCGACGCCGGCCATGCGATCCGGCTGGCCGCCGACCATCTCACCAGTGCCATGGACACCGAACTCGTCGCATCGTTCGCCATCGACGATCTGCTCGATTACCGCTCGCGCCGGCCGATGATGACGTTCAAGACCGACCGGTTCACCGACTATGACGATCCCAAGCTCAACCTCTATGCGCTGCGCGACAGCGTCGGGACGCCCTTCCTGCTGCTCGCCGGGATGGAGCCCGACCTCAAGTGGGAGCAGTTCGTCACCGCGGTGCGCCTGCTCGCAGAACGCCTCGGCGTGCGTCAGACGATCGGGCTGGGCTCGATCCCGATGGCGGTTCCGCACACCCGTCCAGTGACCATGACCGCCCACTCCAACAACCGGGAACTCATCGCCGACCATCAGCCCTGGGTCGGTGAGGTCGCGGTCCCCAGCAGCGTGTCGAATCTGCTGGAGTACCGGATGGCGCAGCACGGCCACGACGCGGTCGGCTTCACCGTGCACGTACCGCACTACCTTGCCCAGACCGACTATCCGGCGGCAGCCGAGGCGCTGCTCGAGCAGGTGTCCAGGACGGCGGAACTGGCTTTCCCGCTGCGCGCTCTCGGCGAAGCCGCGGCAACGGTCCGCACCAGGATCAACGAACAGGTCGAGGCCTCCGCTGAGGTCGCCCAGGTGGTCTCGGCGCTGGAGCAGCAGTACGACGCATTCGTCGCCGCGCAGGAGAACCGCTCACTGCTGGCCCGCGACGAGGACCTGCCCAGCGGTGAGGAACTCGGAGCGGAGTTCGAACGCTTCCTCGCCCAGCACGCCGAGGACTTCAAGGACGGGCCGAGCCCCGACGGCGACAGCTGAACCCTGCCATGGGAGTCGACGTCGCGGTCCTGCGGGTGTTCACCGACGCCGACGGCCGTTACGGCAATCCGCTGGGGGTCGTTGACGCCGCTGCTGTTCCGGCCGGCGAGCGCCAGCAGCTGGCGACCGAATTGGGTTACAGCGAAACGATTTTCATCGACCTTCCCGCTCCCGGATCGACGACCGCGCATGCCCACATCTTCACTCCGGCCCTTGAGCTTCCGTTCGCCGGCCACCCCACCGTGGGCGCGGGCTGGTGGCTGCACCGGCGGGGCGTGCCGGTTCGTACTCTCGTTGTGCCCGCGGGAATCGTGCAGATCGGCCGCGACGGCGAGATGACCTCCGTGCGCGCTCGTGCGGAGTGGTCGCCGCAGTTCACCGTCCACGACATGGCATCGGTGGCCGACGTCCTGGCCGCCGATCCGGCTGATTACGCCGACGAGGCCTACCACTACCTGTGGGCCTGGCAGGACCGGGACAGCGGCCACATCCGCGCACGGATGTTCGCCAACGAACTCGGCGTGCCCGAAGACGAAGCCACCGGTTCGGCAGCCGTACGGATGACCGACTACCTCAGCCGCCATCTGAGGATCACCCAGGGGCGCGGATCGCAGATCCGCACGACGTGGGATCCCGCGGGCTGGGTGACCGTGTCCGGCCGCGTTGTCGATGACGGCGTGCGACCGATCTAGCCGACGTCGCGGTGCGCGCGCAGTGCCTCGATCTCGCGCTCGAAATCCTCCGCCGAACTGAACGACCGGTAGACCGAGGCGAACCGCAGGTAGGCGACCTCGTCGAGTTCGCGCAGCGGCCCGAGGATTGCCAGACCCACCTCGTTGCTCGGCACCTCCGGGGAACCCGCCGCGCGGATGGTGTCCTCCACCTGCTGAGCCAGCAGATTCAGCGCGTCGTCGTCGACCTGGCGGCCCTGACAGGCGCGACGCACACCGCTGATGACCTTCTCCCGGCTGAACGGCTCGG
>DMPC01000046.1:4245-4367 GCA_003456155.1 Actinomycetota bacterium
ACGGCGGTCTCGACGGTGGTGAATCGCCGGCCGCATTCCGGGCATGAGCGCCGGCGACGGATCGCCTGCCCCTCATCGGTCTCGCGGGAGTCGACCACGCGGGAATCCGGATGACGGCAGAA
>DMPC01000046.1:4679-4972 GCA_003456155.1 Actinomycetota bacterium
GCGATCAGCGTCTGCCCGGCGTCGACCGACGCCGAGTCGAGCTTGTTGAGATCGCGGATGCGGTCGACGACCTGACCCGACGGCGCGTCGGGCGCCACCCGGCGGGCGATCTGCTGCAACGTCTCCCCGGCCTGCACCTGCACGACGGCCAGCCGCTCCGGGACGGCGACGGCGGTTCCCCGCTCACCGCTGAACTGCGCCAGCGTTCCCAGCCACAGTGTGATCAGGGCCGTGAGTCCGGCCAGGGCCACCGTCACCCGCGCGGACACCGGCCGGCGCGCATGCGGCGCCCG
>DMPC01000044.1:0-11568 GCA_003456155.1 Actinomycetota bacterium
CGGGGCCGGAATGTGCGCCAGACCCGCGGCGCACCCGTCAGTCTAGGGAATGGTGAAACCCGAGTCGCGGGTGCACCCTGAGGGGCAGCGGGGTGCTGAGGCGACGGGCATCTCGTGGAGCAGCTCGTGGCCCGGGGCGGGTGCTCATGGGGTCGCGCCATGAACCACCATGAAGGTGTAAGGCGGATCACGGATGACGGATCACGGATCACGGATGACGCGCCGGCGGGGCTGTGATTCCAGGGGAGTCCCCCAAGTCCGTCGAACGGGGACGGCGCGGCCGTGGCTAGTCTTCGGGAATGCGACGTCGACTCACCACCACACTCCTCTCCATCGGCCTCGCGGGAATCCTCGCGCTTTCGGGTGCGCCCGTGGCGACGGCCGCACCAGAGGGTGATGGCTCCTATGACAAGTGGGCGTGGTTCAAGGACACCTACTGGATCGTCCCCCAGAACGGCATCTTCTCGGTCCTTCACTCCGCGGAGACCAAGGAGTTCTCCGTGATCCGTGGGCAGACCGTCTTCCACATCACGGACTACTTCAACGGCTACTGGACGGGCTCGGTGGTCGTGAAGGTCACCAAGGCTCAGGTCCCGAGCTGTCAGACGGTTCTTGGTCAGGTCACCCCGGAAGGGGATGTGTTCATGACCATGTATGACGCGACGACGGGCCTTGTGCGCAACAACCCCACCGGGAGCATGGTGAAGGTCAAGGGGAAGTGGACCATGGTCAATCAGATGACCAGCCCCGCTGGGTCCGATGGCACGTCCACCATGAGTCACTGGGCGTACATGCTGCAGTCGAAGAAGGGGGACCGCACCTTCGCGAGCCTGCCCTTCGCCAAGCAGTCGATCCCGGAGTTCATGTCCGCGTGCCCGGCGGGCCCCATGATCAATCGCCCCTGAGCCTCACTGCCTGGGTGGCTGCGGCACGTCGGCTCGCCAGATGTAGGAGGCGGCGATGGCGATCACGCCAGCAAGGAGAGTGGCGACGAGGCGCAGCGTGAGGTCCTCCGGTACGGAATCCCCGCCGAAGCTGAACATGACGACGACGAGCACGGTGATACCGGCGACACCGATGGCGTAGTTGGCCCAGACGAAGGCGACGGCAATGCCCCCAGCGACGGCCACGACGAAGGCTGCGGCGTAGCCCGATACGCCCAGGGAGAGGAGCAGGACTGCGGAGATGCCGAGGCCGATGAGGGTGCCGATGATGCGCAACGCGACTCTGGTCACGGTCCCGTTGACGTCGGGTTTCGTCACCCAGGCGACGGTCATCGGAAGCCAATAGTCATGGGGATAGTCCACGGTCTCCGAGATGATCGTGGCGAAGGCGATGGCGATGGACAGGCGCACGCCGTGGCGCAGGAAGATGTCCCGGCCGGCAAGGTGCTGCCGGATGAGCGGCCACAGGGGCGGCACAGGTGAGACAGCCACGCGGATGATCCCGGGCTCCCGGATGATCCGCGGCAGGACCGTGGCGACCGTGATGATGAGCCCGCCGAGTCCCATGAGCAGGGCGTTGTCGAGGGCCGCCACCGGGAGTCCTGGCGCTCCGGCGAAGACGATGAAGACGACGAGGGTCAGGACGCCGCCGACGGCGGCACGAGGCCCGGCTGCACCGGCGATTCCGCCGGCGAACGCGACGACGGCTGCCCCGATCACGACGGCGATGGCGAAGTCGGAGACGAGTACGGCGGCGAGCGTCGCGCCCATCAGCCAGAGGTTTGTCCAGAGCATCGTGCGCCAGCGGCGGCCGACCTCCTCGCCGGCCTCGGCGAAAGCGACGAACAGGATGCCGATGGACAGCGGTATGCCGGCCGTCGGGTTGCCTACGTAGATTGCGAGCGACACGGTGATGACGAGCAGCACGGCTGTGCGGATGGCTCCCGCGAGCAGAGTCCGACTGCGGTCGACGCGCATGGTCCCCAGCAGCAAGGTCTGCAGGTGGGAACTCACGGGTGGACGGTAGCGTGCCCCCCGTGACTCCCGAGGACTCTGTGCTCGCCGCCTGTGATGCCGCTCTCGACGATCGTGACATCGTCACGGACCCGGACATTCTCGGCTCCTACACCCGTGACCGGTCGACGGGTTCGGCGGCGGGAGAGCCGTTCGCCGTCGTGTTCCCGCGAACCACCGAGCAGGTGTCGGCGGTCATGCAGGCCGCTCACGCCAACCGCGTCCCCGTCGTCCCGCGAGGGGCTGGGTCGGGGCTCACCGGTGGCAGCAATGCAGTCGATGGATCCCTCGTCGTCTGCGTCGAGCGCATGAGGGACGTGCTCGACGTCAATGGGACGGACGGCTACGTCGAGACCCAGCCGGGAATCATGAACACCGAGCTGCGCGAGCACGTCAAGGGCTACGGCCTCTGGTACGCGCCGGATCCGGCCAGCAAGGACTTCTGCTCCATCGGCGGAAATGTCAACACCAATGCCGGTGGCCTCTGCTGCGTCAAGTATGGCGTGACGCGCGACGCCGTCCTCGGCCTCGAGGTGGTGCTCGCCGACGGTCGCGTCACGCGACTGGGACGCCGCACGATCAAGGGCGTCGCCGGGTATGACCTGGCAGGGATGATGGTGGGCTCCGAGGGCACGCTCGGCATCGTCACGATGGCGAGGCTCCGCCTGCGCCCTCTCCCGCCGCCCGCGATCACGTCGGTCGCCGTCTTCGACGATGTTGCCGCCGCGGGGCGCGCGACCGCCGCGATCATGGCTGAGCTGACGCCCTCGATGCTGGAGCTGATGGACCAGCAGACGATCCGGATCGTCGAGAACTGGCGACCCATGGGCCTCAACACGTCGGCCGGAGCCCTCCTGGTCGCGCAGACCGACTCCGGGCTGGGAGCCGCCGCTGACGCGGACCGGCTCATCGCGATCTGCGAGCAGCAGGGCGCCACGGAGGCCTATCGCGCCGAGACCGAGGAGGAGTCGGAGATGCTCCTCGGCGCCCGCCGCATGGCCATCCTGGCGATGGAGGCCACCGGGGACTGGCTCCTCGATGACGTTGCCGTGCCGCGTTCTCGTCTGGCTGAGGCGATGGTCCGCATCCAGGAGGTCGCGGAACGGCACGACGTCATGATCTGCACCTTCGGTCATGCCGGCGACGGCAACCTGCACCCCACGATCATCACGGAGCGGGGCGACGAGGCCGCTGCTGCGCGGGCCCTGCTCGCCTTCGACGACATCCTCGGCGTCGCACTCGCCTGCGGGGGGACGATCACGGGGGAGCACGGGGTGGGCAACCTCAAGCAGCACGCCCTGGCCGAGGAGCTCGATGAGGTCGCCGCATCCCTCCACAGCCGGGTCAAGCAGGCGTGGGACCCCGAGAACATCCTGAATCCGGGCAAGTCTCTGCCGCGGTGGTGACGGGCTAAACCGATTCCTCGCGGTACCGTCGTCCATGCCTCGATTTCTTCTGGGATGGATCCTCGGCCTCGGCGGCAACGCGATCGGACTGATCCTCGCGGGACTGCTGCTCGGCAGTGACTTCAGCATCAATGGACCCGTGGGGTTCATCGTCAGCCTGGTGGTCTTCGGGCTGCTGAGCGCCTTCTTCACCTGGCTCGTGTTCAAGGGCTTGGACAAGAAGGCGTCCTCCGTGGTCCCGCTGACCGGTCTGATCTCGACCTTCCTCGCCCTGCTGGTGACGGTCCTGCTCACCGACGGCCTGTCCATCAACGGGTGGGGCTGGGTCTGGGGCACGCTCATCGTCTGGGTGCTCAGCATGGTGATCTGGGCCCTGCCGGGCCCGTGGCGCTCCTACCGTGCCGAGCGCGCCGTCAGGGAGAAGTAGTCACCCATGTCGATCCTGCTGTGGATCCTGCAGGTCCTGCTTGCCGTGATGTTCATCCTCGCGGGAGCCATGAAGGCATTCCAGTCCTACGACACCATGGCGCGCCGCATGCCATGGGTGCAGGACTATTCGCCCTCCATGGTGCGAGGCATCGGAGCGCTGGAGATCCTCGGCGGCCTTGGGCTGATCCTGCCCGGGCTGTTCGGACTCCTGACGGTGCTGACCCCGCTGGCAGCCGTCGGCCTGGCCATCATCATGGTGCTGGCCACGTTCCATCACCTGCGTCGCCATGAGTCCGGCCAGACGGGTTTCACGATCGCCCTGCTGGTCGTCCTGCTCTTTGTCGCCTGGGGACGCTTCAGCCTCGCGCCCCTGTAGTCGATCCCTTGGGCCGTCGATCTCCTGGGCAGTCGGTCTCCTAGGCCGGACGCACGAGGCGGAGCAGGAACGCCGAGCACAGGAAAAGGCCGCGCCAGCCTGAGTCGTCGTCCTCGAGGGCAAGGGACTCGTCACGAAAGGCCCGCGGGTCGGCGGACTCCAGGGCAGGCATCCCTGCGTGGTAGTGGAAGGGATGGACGGAGACCTCCTCGTACCCCAGGGCCTGGAAGCGGGGGACGAGAGCGAGGGGGTTGTCGTAGAACGCCTCCACGCCACTGCTCGGCAGGGGCGGCCGATTCATGTCGACGCGGTCGGCGACGAACTCCCGAACTCGCACCCGTGTTCCCGATGACGTCTCCTGGAGCAGGTCGTCGGTGATGAAGTCGGTCGTGAACCGATTGAACGTCACGAGCGAGAACATGCTGTTGCGGAACTCCAGGAAGAGCTCGCCGCCAGGCCGAACGAGGGCGGCGAGGTTGGCGACCGTGGCCTCCTGGTCATGGGCGTGCGGCATGATGCCGAGCCCGACCAGGGTGTCGAAGCTGCCGGCGCCCGGGAGGGCGCTGAGGGATGCGGGGTCCTCGGCGTCGGCGATGATCACTGCATCCGGATCCCCGCCGAGGTCGGCGAGGATCCGGCGCGTGGTGTCGACCATCGCGGGGTTGTTGTCCACCCCGGCAAAGTCGAGTCCGGCAGCGAGCACATGCGGGACCCCGTTCCCGCCCCCGACGCCGATCTCGACGAGGGAGCGTGCACCTCGCTCCTCTGCGGACGCCAGCACCACGCGCCAGGCGAAGTGATTGGCGGGATAGCCAATAGTGAGATCGGCGAGGTGGTCTGCCTCGTGGGCCACCAGGGACTTCGCCCGTGCGCGATCGATCGTCATGCTGGGTTCACCGCCATCGATAGGGCGACCAGCAGAGGTATGCCGGCCACGAGATTGAAGGGAAAGGTGATGCCGAGACTGCTCGTGATGCACAGCCCGCCGTCGGCACGGGGCAGGGCAAGGCCGACGGCTGCGGGTGCGGCGATGTAGGAGGCGCTGGCGCACAGCACGCCGAGGATGGCTGCTCCACCCGTCGACATCCCGATCGCGGAGCCTGCGAGGACGCCGACCGTACCGGCGACGAGGGGGAAGGCCAGGGCGAACACGATGAGCCCGGGGCCGGCCCGGCGGATGCTCCCCAGGTGGCTCCCGGCCACGGCGCCCAGGTGGAGCAGGAAGAGGGCCAAGGCACCGGTGAAGAGCCCGGTGAACACCGGCGCGACGGGCTCGTACCCGGTGGGTCCGGTGATGAAGCCGATGATCAGTCCACCGACCATGAGCAGGATCGATGGGCCGGTCAGCACCTCTCGGACGGCCTCGGCCCAGCCTCCCTCACGGGGTGTCCCCGTCTCGGGGGCATGCGGCGTCTCTGCGTCTGGTTCCTTCGATGAGGGGCCACCGGCGTTCACGAGGCTGCGTCGCCGGATCAGGGTCCGAGTCCGCGTGGTCTGACGCTTGGCCAGGGCGAGGCCCACGATGATCCCGGGGATCTCGAGAATGACGACCAGCGTCGCGAGGTGACCCTCCTGGGGCAGACCGACCGCGGTGGCGAGGGCGACCGCGGCGGTGAAGGTGACGAGGGATGTCGAGCCGTAGTGGGCGGCCATGGCTCCCCGGTCGGTGCGGCTGAGGCGCGTGATCAGGCCCAGGGCTTGGAAGGCGACCAGGGGGATCAGGATGCCCAGGGCCAGGGCCACCGCCGCGGGGGCGAGGACACCGTTCACACCCGAATCGTTGAGCGCGACGCCGCCCTTCAGTCCGATGGCCAGCAGCAGATAGAAGGAGATGGCCCGATAGACGGGCTCGGGAAGCCGGAGATCAGCCTTTAGCAGGGCCATGGCAAGGGCGGCGATGGCGAAGGCGAGGACGGGAACAGATGTCAGGTTGCGCAGTGCCAGTTGGGCAGTGTCGTCGAGTCCCATGGACGTCCTCCTCTCCTCGGGGGAGATACTGGACGTATATTTCCGGTATTGCAAATCCTGAATAGTGATTCACGTCACTCGTCGGCGAAGAGATCCAGCAACTCACCCACCTGATGGCCGGATTCCGCCGCATGACGGAACGGGCGCTTGCGGTTCACCCGGTAGGAGTTGCGGCGGCCGACCCGGAGCTTGGTGACGTATCCGGATGACTCGAGATCGCTGATGATGGCCTGGACGGACCGCTCGGTGATGCCTGCCTCGTCGGCCAGGTCCCGCAGGCGGGAGTCGGGCTCCCGCGCGAGCATCAGCAGGATGCGACCATGGTTGGTCAGCAGTGTCCAGGACCGATGCTCCGCCGTCACGGCCCTATGGTGCCTCACATCCAGCCCGGATACCTCCCATGGCATCCTGACCGCGGGGGTGTCGGGCGCCCATGATGGGGGGGGACGGGACGGCGACGAGGGGGCAATCGGGTGGATGGCACAGCGCAGGCGGGTCTGCGCCTCCTCTCGCAGCGGATCAGGGCCCATGCCGCCGACGTCGTCGATGTCCTCGTCTACGTGGTCGTTCTGAATCTGGCGATTGAGTATCTGCCCAACGTGATCAGCGAGACGTTCACCCTGTCGCTGCTCACCGCTCTCCTGCTCAAGGCGACCCTGGAGATCGTGCTGGTCGTCAAGGGGCGGGTGCTGGGCCGGGTCCGGGATTCGAGCTCCCGCGGGGCGCAAGTCGCGTGGGTGGGCGTGCTCTGGGTGGTGGCCGCCGGCAGCAAGGTGGTGGTCCTCGAGCTCGTGGCGTGGGTCTTCGCCGGTCAGGTGAGCCTGGGTGGCTTCATCCCCGTCACCCTGCTCGTGGTCACTCTGCTCCTGGCCCGTGGCGGCGTGCGCTGGCTGCTCTATGGCCGCGATCGCGGATGAGGCTGCAGGACGACCCATCTGCGTTCTGGACGAGTGACGAGCTAGAACGGGCAGATGCGTGTGCAGCACGGCCCCCGCTTCTCGAAGGTGGGGCGGCTTCACTCCCGCGCTGATGTGGAGCGGTCAAGGACCTCAAGAGCCATCCCCAGGCGCTCGCGCAAGGGAGCGGCACCGTCGATGAGCGTCCGCTGGGCCTCGCCGTACTCGCGGCGTCCCTCGGCTGTCTCGATGCGGATCGACTCGAGGCCGAACGGCGCCACGTCATAGGGCGATGCGCGCATGTCGATCTCACGTGCCTGTGCGGCCAGGGCAAAGCAGTCCATGACGAGGTCAGAGGGCAATAGGGGAGAGAACCAGAACGCGTACTTGTAGAGGTCCATGGCTGCATGAAGGCAGCCGGGCTGATCCAGCTCCGGCTGGGTCTCTCGGGTCGGGCGCAGAGCGTTGAGGGGCGAAGCCTGCTCGGTGAAGAACCGATAGGCGTCGATGTGCGTGCAGCGAAGCCCCCACTCATCGACGGTGTCGGTGATCTCCTCCGGGGTCAGTCGCAGCGGCAGATAGGCGTGGCGCACCTGCTCCTGATCGAGGCCGTAGACCATGGCCCACTCGTGCAGCGCGAAGCAGCCCGTCATCGGTGGGCGCGATGCCGTGCCCGAGAGGATCCGCCTGGCGAGATCGAGGCGTGCTCGTCGCGGCTCCAGCCACGCGAGGTCGGCGGTGACGGCATCGCCCTCTGCCCGGTAGCCGGTCCGCGCGAGATACGCCCGCGCCGACGTCCCGTGCAGCACCACTCCCAGTCCGGGATGCCACGTCGCGAGCTTTCCGGGTGAGTAGGGGTAGTAGTCGAACAGGAAGTCCTCGACCGCGTTCGCCTCGCCTCGGGAGCGACGGTCGAGCCGACCCTCGATGAGCGGCCGTACCCGATCCTCGTGGGCCCGGGCCAGGGGATGCCACTGCTCCTCCGTCAGATGCACAGACCCGTCAGGCCACACGGGCGAGGCCCATCCGGGCACAGCCGGCGACGAACTCCTCCATTCCGAAGGCATCGACGGGCCCGAGTGCTCCGGTGCGCAGGGCGCGACCGGTGAGCAGCATGGCCGCTCCCCACGCGAGAAGCTCGGCGGTGAGGTCATAGGGGCTTGGTCCGGTCACCACGGCTCGGCTCAGCTCCCGCCCGACGCCATCGCGGGTGCGGGCCGCCACGAGTGTGGTCGAGCTGCGACGCTGTGACTCATCGGGACCGATTCCCGTCTCGTCGCCGGACACGCGCTCGATCCCCGAGCGGACCAGCCCACCGACCCCCGGAATGCTCGCGGCGGCGGACAGGGCGGCGCCGGCCCCGTGGGCAGGCTTGGTCCACTTGCCCGCCCAGCCGATCCCCACGTGCACGTCGCGGACATCGGCGTCGATTCGGGGAAGGGTGAAGTGCTCGGTGCCGCCGACCGGCATCGCCTGCCACTCGCGATCGTCGACGTCGAAGGACAGCACGTCACCGCGGGTCTGGGTGATCACGCCGTTGCGGAGAGCGAACGGCGGCGAGTCGACCATGCCCGCGATGCTGGCGCGTGTCCCGCTGCTCATGCTCATGCCGCCGCGGACGAAGTAACCGACCTCGACCGTCGACGGGACGACCCCCGCCGTGCGCGCATCGTCGATGGCATGGGCGGCGGCGAGGTTGCCCGGCACATAGTCGTAGCCGAACGCGGGTAGCAGGCGCGCACCGGTGGCCTCTGCGCGCGCACCATCGACCTCGAACACCGTGCGAAGGAACGCGGGCTCACCGGTCGAGTCGACGTACCCGCAGCCGGCGTCGACCGCTGCGTCGACAGCAGCTCGACCCCAACGCTGGAAGGGTCCCACGGTCGTCACGAGGACGTCCGCTGGAGAGGTCAGCAGGGCCCGAACGCTGTCGGGATCCGCAGCGTCCGCCTGCTGCCAGGTCGGTGGGCGGTCGATCGGCCCGAGGCCGGCCAGGTCGCCGGTGAGGGCGACGAGGGCGTCGACGGAGCGCCCGGCCAGCACGGGTGCCATGCCCGCGCGCACCAGCACCTCCGCCGTGAGTCGTCCGGTGAAGCCGGTCGCGCCGAAGCAGATCACCCGTCCTGTCATGGTCATGACGGTACTCGGGCACCCTTCTCGGCCTACAGTTCGCCCATGACGTCCCGCACCTCCGCCTTCTGGCACCCCTTCGCCGACATGTCCGTCGTGGCGGGCCACGATCTCGTCCTTGCCTCGGGCAGCGGTGCCTATGTGACGGACGAGGCCGGACGCACCTACTTCGACTCGACGGCGGCCCTGTGGTACTGCAACGTGGGGCACGGTCGCCAGGAGATCGCCGATGCCGTCGCCGCGCAGATGTCGGCGATCGCCGGCTACTCGTCCTTCGGGGACTTCGCCACGCGACCGACGCTCGAGCTCGCCGACCGTCTCGCCGCCTTGGCGCCCATGACGGACGCCAAGGTCTTCTTCACCAGCGGGGGAAGCGACAGCGTCGACACCGCGGTGAAGCTCGTGCGGCATTACTGGAACGTCGTGGGCTCACCCGAGCGCACGGTCATCATCACCCGCGATCGCTCGTACCACGGGATGCACCTCGGCGGGACCTCCCTCGGTGGCATTCCCGCGAACCGACTCGGCTACGGCCCGCTTCAGGGTGATGCCGTCAACATCACCTGGGACGATCCTCAGGCGCTCGCGGATGCGATAGACGCCCTGGGCACGGAGCGTGTTGCGGCATTCTTCTGCGAGCCGATCATCGGAGCCGGTGGCGTCTATGCGCCGCCGCCCGGCTATCTCGCCGCCGTGCGCGACATCTGTCGAGAGCGTGGAGTGCTGTTCGTCGCCGATGAGGTGATCACCGGTTTCGGCCGTACCGGGCGCTGGTTCGCATCGGAGGGACTCGACCCCGACCTCGTCCTGGCCGCCAAGGGCCTGACCTCCGGCTACCTGCCGATGGGTGCGGTGCTGATCGGCCCCACGGTCTCCGATCCGTTCTGGAACCAGCCCGGTCACCTGTGGCGTCATGGCTACACCTACTCCGGCCACGCCGGCGCTGCTGCTGCGGCTGCCGCCAATCTCGACATCCTCGAGCGAGAGAACCTGGTCGAGCGTGTCGCAAGCCTCCAACTCGCCCTGACCGCGGCGCTGGTCGACCTGCGGCAGCACTCGTGGGTGCGGGAGGTGCGGTCCGGGATCGGCCTGCTCGCTGCTGTCGCCATCGAACCGGACGTCGTGTCGGCCGATCCCTCGATCCCACCGCGCCTCATCGCTGGCCTGCGCCAGCGCGGAGTCCTGTCTCGCATGCTGGCCGATGGCGGCCTGCAGGTCTCGCCGCCGTTCGTCGTCACGCGGGAGGAACTGCAGTTCCTCGGGACGGCTATCGGCGAGACCCTGACGGAATTGGGGTCGACCGTGGTGCCGGCATCTGCTGGCGCGACGGACGAACTGCTGCCGAGCATCACGTCCGACGAGGTGGGCGGGTTCGGTAACTCGGATGCACGGCTGCTCGCCGAGGTGCCTCCGCACCACGGCAGCTGAGGGCTACTCGCCGGCTCGCTGCGCCCTCAGCAGATCGCGAATTTCGGCGAGGATCTCCACGTCGGTCTGCGGTGCCGGATCGGGGACGGGCTCCGCCGTCCGCTTGCGATAGGCGTTCATCGGCGCGACAAAGATGAGATAAAGCACCAGCATCGTGATCAGGAACATGATGATCGCGTTGATCAGGGCCGTGAAGTCGATCACCTGACCGTTGATCTCCAGGGTCCCTGCGTTGATTCCCCCGCCGAGGAAGATGGCGATGATCGGCTGGATGAGCGCGGCCGAGAAGGCTCCGATGAGGGTGGTGAATGCCGCGCCGGCCACGAAGGCGACGGCCAGATCGACAACGTTTCCGCGCAGGATGAAGTCGCGGAATCCCTTGATCATGCGCTGCTCCCGTTTCTGGTCGAGGTGACACTCCTCGTCACGGGGACGAATCTAGCGAGGCCGGGTCGTCCGGGGGATGAATGAGCACCGAGAGCGGCGCCTGCGACGCAGCTGCCGTGAGAGCGAGGGCCCGTGCTCGTGGCACCGCGACCAGAAGGATCGCACCCGTGGGAGTCAGTGCTGTGCCGGTGGTCGGTCGGTCGACGATCCGCGCCCGCTGGGCGATGAGGCGGGCGTCACCGCCCTCGTCGACGGTGACCAGGTCGACGATGTCGCCGGGCTGGACGGCCTCGGCGATCGCTCGCACGGTGAGGGGGATCGGGACGGTCACCTCGCCCGGGCGGACCAGGGGTGCGGAGTCGGTCGTGGGGGTCGGGTCCGGGGGATCGGCGCGCAGGGCGCTGACGGCGACGATCGTGGCCAGAAAGGCGAGGGCGGCGGCCATCGGCCGACGCGCGCGAGTCAGGGCTCGGCGCCGAAGCGCGGGGAAGGTCGGGAGGGAGCCCACCCGGTCGACGCTAGGTCACCGCCGCGTCGAGGTCGAACGGCTGTCCACAGGCTAGGAGGTCGACGAGCTGCTGGTCGACGAG
>DMPC01000044.1:11810-12303 GCA_003456155.1 Actinomycetota bacterium
TGCTGGACGATCCGTTGGAGGTGGACGTGGCCGGTGAACTGCCCGCGGGGGTGGTGGATGTGCCGGAGGTGCCCGAGCCGGCCGTCGAGGAGCTGGTTTCGGAGCCTGCGCCCGACCGGGAGTCGGTGCGGTAGAAGCCGGAGCCCTTGAAGTGGACGCCGACCCCGGTGAAGAGCTTGCGCACGGTGGGCTGCCCGCACACCGGGCACTCGGTCAGGGTGGAATCGCTCATCTTCTGCTGGACCTCGTGGGTCTGGTCACAGGTGGAGCAGGCGTACTCGTACGTGGGCACCGTTCCTCCGTCGGACGGGTCGAGGTCAACTGGCACTCGAATGCAGTGAGTGCTAATTGTGCCCGGATCCGGCGCTCACGTCCAATCCGGCCCGATGCCCCGCTTTACTTGGGCACCGTGCCTGTCCTCCTCGCCATCGCGCTCGGCGGTGCACTGGGATCGCTGGCCCGGTGGGGCGTTGCCGAGGCGTGTGTGCAGGCG
>DMPC01000044.1:12612-16438 GCA_003456155.1 Actinomycetota bacterium
TGGTCACCGGGATCCTCGGGGGATTCACCACCTTCTCCGCCCTGGCCTTGGAGACGGTCGTACTCCTGGATGGGGGCCGGGCTGGCCTGGCCCTGGGCTATGTCGCCCTCACGGTCATCGTCGGGCTGCTCGCGGTCCGCCTCGGCAGCCGTCTCGCGACGCATCGGAGGGGGGCATGACTCTCGTCCTCGCCGTCGCTCTGGGTGGTGCCCTCGGTGCGCCGCTGCGCTACCTGCTCGACCAGTTCGTCACCCGACGGGTCGCGGGAGTCGGGTCGGCTCGCGCCTTCCCCTGGGGTCTGCTCACCGTCAACACGCTGGGGTCGGCCCTGGCCGGAGTGTTCCTCGCAGGCACGTCCGGTGACCTGCGCATCCTGCTCCTGGTCGGAGTGTGCGGTGCCTTCACCACCTTCTCGGGCTTCGGATGGGAGACCACTCGCCTGTGGCCCGACGACCGTCCGGCGTTCTGGGCCGCGGTGCTCATTCTCCCCGCCGCGAGCGTCGCCGCGTTCTGGGTCGCCTGGCGAATCACGCTGGTGCTGGTCGGCTCCTCGTCCTAGGCGAGGTTCAGCAGACCTTCCGGAGTCAGCGCCATGTCGACCCGGCAGTCGTGCTCGTCCACGGGCACGTCGGTGACGATCTCGTCGTCGAACAGCACGATCACCAGCAGTGGGCCGCCCTCCTCGTGCGGGGGGAAGCCCCCGAGCATGCGGTCGTAGTAGCCGCCGCCCTGCCCGAGGCGATGACCCCTCTCATCCACGGCCAGGCCCGGGATGAACATGACGTCGAGCCCGATGAGATCCTGCGCTCGGATGGCGGTTCCCTCGGGCTCGGGAATGCCGAAGCGACCGGATCTCACCTGAGTCCCGGGTCGGTAGGACACCCAGTGCAGGTCGTCATCGTGGACGCGCGGCACCCACACCGCGTTGTGCTCAGCATGCGCCCGCGCGATCAGCGGCCCCGTCCCCGGCTCCGTGGCCATCGACAGATACGCCGCCGTGAGCAACGGAAGGCCCTCCGAGAGGCTGCGCAGAAGGTAGCCGCCATGCTCGGCAATCGCGTCTGCTGCGGATGCCCGCTCAGCCGGCCCCCGGTCGCGCCGCGCCGCCCTGATGCGCTCCCGCAGGGCACGTTTGGCGGCCGACGCATCGCTCACGGGGCCATGGTGCACCACGCCGAAGCGCCTCTGACCCCGTTAGGGTCTAGTCATGACGAACGCGTCCGTCGTGCGCAAGGCCGTGATCCCCGCTGCCGGCCTCGGCACCCGCTTCCTGCCGGCGACCAAGGCCACGCCCAAGGAGATGCTCCCCGTCGTCGACAAGCCCGCCATCCAGTACGTGGTGGAGGAGGCGGTCGAGGCCGGACTGGAGGACGTCCTGTTCATCACCGGACGCAGCAAGCGCCCGCTGGAGGATCACTTCGACCGCAACCTCGAGCTCGAGGAGGTGCTGCAGAGCAAGGGAGATTTCGAGCGGCTCGCCGCCGTCACGGCCTCGACGAACCTCGGGCGGATCCACTACGTCCGGCAGGGTGACCCCCTCGGCCTCGGCCACGCCGTGCTCATGGCTGAGAGCCATGTGGGCCCGGAGCCCTTCGCCGTTCTCCTGGGCGACGACCTCATCGACCCCCGCGACCCGGTGCTGCAGTCGATGCTCGAGGTACGCGCGGAGCGGGGCGGGTCGGTGATCTGCCTGATGCGGGTCCCCCGCGAGACCATCAGCCTCTACGGGTGCCCCGCGGTCGGTGTCACCGATCGCATCGACGTCCTGCATGTGACCGACCTCGTCGAGAAGCCCGACATCGCCGACGCCCCGAGCGACTACGCGGTCATCGGCCGCTACGTGCTCGACCCGGCCGTGTTCGAGGTCCTCCGCGCCACGGCGCCGGGGCGCGGAGGGGAGATCCAGCTGACCGATGCCCTGCGGGTCCTCGCAGGCATGCCGCAGGAAGCCGGCGGGGGAGTGCACGGTTTCGTCTTCGAAGGCCGCCGCTACGACACCGGTGACCGACTCTCGTACCTCCAGGCGGTCATCACCCTCGCCGTCGAGCGCGACGACATCGGACCGGACCTGAAGACCTGGCTGGCCGATTTCACCGCGCGGATGTGAGCGTCAAGCCGATGCGGGCCTGGCCCGTCACGCTCACCTGCGGCGAGGTGGGCCTGCGTCCCCTGCGTCAGGCCGATGCCCGGCGCTGGCGTGAGGTGCGGCGACGCAACGCGGAGTGGCTCAGACCCTGGGAGGCGACCCTGCCGATGGAGGGGCTCACGACCGGTGAGGTCGTCCCCACCTACTCGATGATGGTGCGACGCCTGCGGCGGGAGGCTCGTGAAGGGCGCATGCTGCCCTGGGCCCTCACGCACAAGGGTGATCTGGTCGGCCAGGTCACCGTCGGAGGCATCTCGTGGGGCTCGCTGCGGTCGGCTCACATCGGCTACTGGATCGACCAGGACGTCGCCGGTCGCGGGATCACGCCGACGGGGGTGGCCCTGGCCCTGGACTACTGCCTCGAGGACCTGAAACTGCATCGCATCGAGATCAACATCCGGCCGGAGAACGCCGCCTCGCTGCGTGTGGTGGAGAAGCTCGGGCTGCGACTGGAGGGCGACCGCACCTCATACCTGCACATCGACGGGGAGTGGCGGGATCACCTCGTGTTCGTGGCCATGGCGGGCGAGGTGCCACCCTCGTTCGTCTCTCGCATCAGCGATTCGCCACGCTGACGCTGCGCGACACGCCGGAGACGGTCATCTTCCGCCTCCCCCATGTTTCCCTCGTGTCGGCATAGCGTTCCCATCGTGACAGGCGTGATCTATGTGGTGATCATCGCTCTGTGGGCTGCGGTCCTGATCCCGATCTGGCTGCGTCGGCACGACCGGATCAGCGAAGTGCGATCGACCGCGCGCTTCTCATCAGCCATGAAGACCCTCGGTGGACGCGGGCGACTCACGCCGGCCTTCAGCGAGGGCGGCCACGCCGACGACTACTTCACTGCATCCACCACTGGCCGGGGGTACGGCACAGCCCCGCGGCGCCGCACTGATCCGGAGGCCCGTATGCGGCGAGGAGATGAGACCCGGCAGTCCTCGGGGTACGACTTCGAGGGCATGGATCCGTCCTACGAGCGCGAACTGGTGCGCCGTTCCGCCGCCACCCGGCGTGCTGTCGTCCTCGGCACCCTGACCGCTCTCCTCCTGCTCGCGCTCATCCTCGCGATCGTGGGTGTGCTGCCCCAATGGTTGCCCATCCTGACGGCCGTACCGGTCGTGGCCTTCGTGCTGGCGACGGCCCTGACCGCTTCGTCACGCTCCACCGCCTCCGCCACCACTCGACGTGCTCCGGCTCCACGGCGCCGTGCGGCACCGGAGTCGGCCGTCGCTTCCGCCTCGGCAGAGGACGACTGGGAGAGCTGGAACGCCTGGGACGACGAGGACTCGTGGGAGGCCGTGCCCACGACCCTGCCGACGTATGTCACGGCACCGCGGGCGTCCGCTGTCCCGCGCGGCATCGACAAGGCGCATCCGGGTGAGTGGACGGGCGAGGCCATGGTCGAGACGGCGCGTGCCATGCGCACCCGCCCGACCGGTTCGGCAGTGGGCTCCGCAGGCGATGTCGACTTCTCCGCGGAGACTGCGGAGATCCCTGTCGTGTCGTACGACAGTCGTCGCGCTGCCAACCAGTAGCCCTGTCGGCCCGATCGCGCGGGCTTGCTACCCTTCCCCGGTCAGGGGCTGTAGCGCAGCTGGTAGCGCACCTCGTTCGCAACGAGGGGGTCAGGGGTTCGAGTCCCCTCAGCTCCACCTTTGTGAAGTCCCGGGACATGCTTAT
>DMPC01000044.1:16578-16820 GCA_003456155.1 Actinomycetota bacterium
CCCTCAGCTCCACCTCGGAACCCTCCCTGCGGTCAGATCCAGGATTCGAACCACATGCGCAGACGCCACGCGTCGTAGGGGATGACCTGCCCTGTCCAGATGGGGTAGAACCACCAGGCTGCGGCGACGGTGGCGAGCACGATGATGCCCGCGGCGATGGCGCCATCCCGTCGTCGACGCGGGCTCGCGTCCGGCGGACCCAGGATCGAGCCGAGTGTCATCGCGACCGCCATGACGAGGAA
>DMPC01000065.1:0-4847 GCA_003456155.1 Actinomycetota bacterium
GTCGACGCACTTGTGCACGCGGATGGAACCGAGGAGCTGCCGAAGCAGGCCGAGCCCAAGCGCGTCGTGACGCCCCCCACCGCACGCCAGGTTCGGGCCATGCTCGAGACTGTCGTCGGCCCGGGAGGCACCGCACCGAACGCGGGAGTCCCGGGCTATCGCGTCGGCGGCAAGACGGGAACGGCGCAGGCCTTCGACGCCTCCTGCGGCTGCTACCGCGGCGTCGTCGCCTCGTTCATCGGGATTGCACCGATCGACGATCCCCAGCTCGTCGTGTCGGTCTTCCTCAACAACCCGAGGAACGGCCGCTACGGCGGCGAGCTCGGCGGTCCGGTCTTCAAGCGCGTCATGACCTACGCGCTGCAGGCGCGCCAGATCCCTCCGACCGGAACTCGGGCCTCGAACCTGCCGCTGGGGGGCTGATCCCATGGCGGATGTCCTCCGACCCCAGCTCCACCCCGTCCCGCTGAGCGACGTGTATGCCGCTGTCCCGGGCTGCTCCTCGGCGACCCCGCCAGCGATCCCCCTGGCAGGGGTGCAGGTGAGCGGTGCCTCCTTGGACTCGCGGAGCATCCGGTCGGGGGATCTCTATCTCGCGCTACCGGGGCGAATCACCCACGGTGCCCGGTACTCCGCTGACGCCGTCGCCGCGGGTGCTGTCGCGATCGTGACGGATGCGGCCGGAGCGGCGGACTGCGGCGGCCTGGGGGTGCCCGTCCTGGTGGTCGAGGATCCTCGAGCCCTGAGCGGGCCCATCTCCGCAGCAGTCCACGGCTGGCCAGCGCGCTCCCTGCAACTGCTGGGAATCACGGGAACCAACGGCAAGTCGACGGTGACGGCCATGGTTCAGGCCGGGCTGCAATCGGCCGGACGCAGGACAGGAGCGATCGGAACGCTCGGAGTCGGCATCGGGGAGGAGTGGCTTCCCGGCGCACGCACGACTCCCGAAGCCACTGACCTGCAGGCGATCCTCGCAGTCATGCGTGCGGCTGAGGTTCAGTCGGTCATCATGGAGGTCAGTTCGATCGCCCTCGATGAGCATCGCGTCGACGGTTTCCGATTCGATGTCGCGGGTTTCACCCAGATGTCACAGGACCACCTCGACTACCACGGCGACATGGAGTCCTACTTCGCTGCGAAGGCGCGACTCTTCACCCCGGACCATGCGTCCATGGGAGTCGTGGGCATCGATGACGAGTACGGTCGCAGACTCGTCCGCGAGGCGAGCATCCCCCTGTTCACCTGGTCGATCGACGATCGATCCGCGGACTGGTATCCCGCCGACATCCGCCCGATCGCGACGGGGTCGGCCGTCAGCGTCATCGGACCTCACGACGAGCAGCTGCCGCTCCACGTCCCGCTGCCGGGGCCGTACAACGTCGCCAACGCGCTGTGCGCGTTCGGAATGCTCCGGTCGATCGGCGTGGATGCCGAGGATGCCGCACGGGGCATCGGGGGCGTCAGCGTTCCCGGTCGCATGCAGGTCGTGGGGCGACGCACTGATTCCGGAAGCGCTGCGGGGATCGTGGGTGTCGTCGACTACGCCCACACCCCTGATGCGATCACCCGGGTCCTTGAGGCACTCCAGGGAGACGGGCGCGTCGTGGCGGTTCTCGGGGCGGGCGGTGATCGGGATGCGAGCAAGCGTCCCCTGATGGGCGCCGCAGCGGCGCGCCTCGCCGACGTGCTGGTCGTGACCGACGACAATCCTCGTTCGGAGGATCCCTCGGCCATCCGGGCGGCGATCATCGAGGGGGCGACCTCGGTAGCCCGGGATCGTGGCGGGGCCGTGCTGGAGCGGGGGGATCGCGCCGAGGCGATCGCCCTGGCGGTAGGACTCGCCCGCCCGGGAGACACCGTGATCGTCCTCGGCAAGGGACATGAGACCGGACAGGAGGTGGCGGGCGTGGTGAACGCGTTCGACGACTCCGAGGTCCTCCGCGCGGCACTCCGGTCGGGGGTATCGGAGTGATCGCCCTGACTCCGGCGGACATCGCCGATGCCGTTGGGGGCACGCTGGTCGGTGTCACGGATCCGGATCAGGCCTGCGTCACCGGGGTGGTGGTCGACTCCCGGGTCGTGGAGCCGGGATCGATGTTCGTCGCCGTCGTGGGCGAGCGATCGGACGGCCACGAATTCGCCCCTGCTGCTGTCGCGGCGGGCGCGGTGCTCGTCCTTGCGGCGCGCCCGGTTCCCGACGCGAGCGGGGGGGACCTGCCCTGCGTGGTCGTCCCTGATCCCGTGGTGGCTCTCGGCCTCCTCGCCTCGTGGTATCGACGCGAGCGACTGGACTGCACCGTCGTGGGTATCACGGGATCCAGCGGCAAGACGAGCACAAAGGACCTCATCGCTCGCGTGCTCGCGGTCGGGGGGCCGACGGTCAGCGCCCGCGGCTCCTTCAACACCGAGGTGGGCATGCCGCTCACGGTCCTCCGGGCCGATGAGAGCACCCGCTACCTCGTGCTCGAGATGGGGATGAGGGGCGAGGGGCACATCGCCTACCTCGCCCAGCTTGTGCCGCCGGACATCAGCGTCGTCCTCAACGTCGGTTCGGCGCACCTGGGCATGCTCGGCTCTCGGGAGGCGATCGCTCGGGCGAAGTCCGAGATCGTGCGCGACCTTCCTGCGGACGCAGTGGCGGTGCTCAATGCCGACGATCCGGCCGTTCGGGCGATGGCCGAGGTGACGGCCGCGAGAGTCGTGACGTTCGGCGAGGCTCGAGATGCTGGTGCTCGCGCCACGGACGTCCGACTCGACGAGCTCGCCCGACCCTCCTTCACCCTGACCGACTCCATGAGCGGGGACGTGCTGCCCGTCGATCTTCCGCTCAGCGGCGAGCACTACGTGTCGAACGCCTGCGCGGCAGCAGCCGTCGGCCTAGTGGCTGGGCTCTCGCTCGAGCAGATCGTCGATGCATTGAGGGCCGCCGGGATCGACAGCCCCTGGCGGATGGAAGTGCGGGTCTCGCCGCGCGGATTCACCGTCATCAACGATGCCTACAACGCCAATCCCGAGTCCGTGCGGGCGGCCCTCAAGTCCCTCGCCGCCATGGGCGCCGGTCGTCGAACCTGGGCGGTGCTCGGAGAGATGCGCGAGCTCGGCGATGCGAGTGTCGAGGAGCACGATGCGATCGGCAGGCTTGCGGTGCGGCTGGACATCTCCCGATTGGTCTGTGTGGGCGACGCCACACGCGTCATGCACCTGGGGGCGAGCAGTGAGGGCTCGTGGGGCGAGGAGTCCATGCACGTGCCCGATGTCGAGGCGGCTATCGCGCTCCTTCTCGAGCAGGTTCGCCCCGATGACGTCATCTTGGTGAAGGCCTCCCGGGCGATCGGCCTGGAGCGCGTGGCCGAGGCGCTGCTCGCCGAGGACCGGGGCGCGGCCACATGAGGCTCGTGGTCATCTCCCTCGCGATCGCGGCCGTCGTGTCGCTCGTGGGCACGCCGCTGCTCATCTCCCTGCTTGCGCGGTACGGGTACTCCCAGGCGATCCGCCGGTCCTCGGAGGGGGAGCTGTACCCCGACCACGAGGGCAAGCGTGGCACTCCATCGATGGGTGGCGTCGCGATCATCGTGGGAGTTCTCGCCGCGTATCTGATCACCCACCTGGTGACGTGGCGCCCTCCGACGGCGTCCGGGCTGCTGATCTTGTACCTGATGGTGGGCCTCGGTCTCGTCGGCGTGGCTGATGACTACCTGAAGATCTTCAAGCAGCGCAGCACCGGCCTTCGTGCCCGCACCAAACTCATCGGACAGGCCGTCGTTGCCCTGTCGTTCGCCTGGCTCTCCGTGCAGTTTCCCAACGAATGGGGCGAGACACCCGCGAGCATGGCGGTGTCGTTCCTGCGCGACACCCCGCTCGTCCTGCCGCTCGGCCTGTTCATGCTGTGGATCTGGTTCCTCATCACCGCCACCACCAACGGCGTCAACCTGACGGACGGGCTCGACGGGCTGGCCACGGGGGCTGCCTTCATGGCCTTCCTCGCCTATGTCCTCATCAGCATCTGGCAGTACGGGCAGAGCTGTTTCTTCGAGCAGACCTCGTTCTGCTACACGACGGCGAGCCCCTTGGATCTCGCCATCGTCGCCGCAGCGGGTGCCGGTGCGACCTTCGGCTTCCTGTGGTGGAACACCTCCCCGGCCCGCATCTTCATGGGAGACACGGGATCTCTCGCGCTCGGCGGCGGCATCGCCGGACTCGCGATCTTCACCCGCACCGAGCTCCTGCTTCCCTTCATCGCCGGTCTGTTCCTCATCGTGTCGGTGTCAGTGATCCTGCAGGTCGGATCCTTCAAGCTGACCGGGAAGCGCGTCTTCCGGATGGCGCCGCTTCATCATCACTTCGAGATGCTCGGCTGGCCCGAGACCCAGATCGTCGTGCGCTTCTGGATCATTCAGGGAATGTGCATCGGCGCCGGCCTTGCACTCTTCTACGCCGAGTGGGTCCGCGGGTGAAGGACTCACGGCTCCTCGATCGGGGATCTGACTGGTCGGCGTGGGCCGTCACCGTCGCGGGCATCGGCATAGCGGGCTACTCGTGTGCCGATGCGCTCATGCAGCTGGGCGCGAACGTCACCGTGGTCGATGCTGGCGATTCCGAGCGGCAGCGCGAACGGGCCGAGATCCTCCGAGCTCTCGATGCCACCGTGCTGCTCGGTCATGACGGGCCTCTCCCGAAGGCAACGGATCTCCTGGTGGTCTCACCGGGGCTGCCGCCGTCGCACCCGCTGATCCATGAGGCGCTGGCGCTGGGCATCCCGGTCTGGGGTGAGCTCGAGCTCGCCTGGCGGCTGAGGGATCCGGACTCCGCCGCCGCGTGGCTGTGCGTCACCGGCACCAATGGCAAGA
>DMPC01000065.1:5084-10946 GCA_003456155.1 Actinomycetota bacterium
TGCGCTGCAGGGAATATCGGACATTCGCTCGTAGACGTCGTCATGCACGATGCAATGGACGTCATCGCGGTCGAGGTAGGCGCTCCTCAGCTTCCCTTCGTGCACTCCATGAGTCCGGTTGCCTCGGTGTGCCTCAACATCGCGGATGACCACATTGACCACTTCGGATCCATGGAGGCCTACGTGGCCGCCAAGGCGCGCGTGTATGAGCGCACCCAGGAGGCGGTCATCTACAACGCGCAGGACGCCACGACGCTTCGCATGGTCGAGGAGGCTGACGTCATCGAGGGCTGCCGGGCCATCGGCTTCACCCTGGGAGCTCCGGGCCTGTCCATGATCGGCGTGGTTGACGACCTCGTGGTTGATCGGGCCTTCATCTCCGAGCGCGCCGACGCCGCACAGGAACTGGCCTCGATCCATGACGTGCACCCCTTCGCACCGCACAACATCGCCAACGCTCTCGCTGCCGCGGCACTGGCGCGGGCCTTCGGCGTCCCGGCGACGGCCGTTCGCGACGGTCTTGTCGCATTCGAGCCGGCCGCCCACCGGATCGCGATGGTGGGCATGGCGGATGGCGTGACCTATATCGACGACTCCAAGGCAACCAACGCGCATGCCGCCCAGACGTCCCTGGCCGCCTATGAGCCGATCGTCTGGATCGCCGGTGGGATGGCCAAGGGCCAGGATTTCGATGACCTCGTCACCTCATGCGCCCGACGCCTGCGCGGGGTCGTCCTCCTGGGGATCGACCGAGCGGTCATCGCGAGTGCCCTCGAGCGACACGCGCCTGATGTGCCGGTGATCGAGGTGACGAGCCCGGAGACTGGGTCCATGGCCAAGGCGGTGGAGGCAGCACGCCGCCTTGCGCGATCAGGTGACACCGTCCTCCTCGCTCCCGGATGCGCCTCGTGGGACATGTTCACCGACTACACCGATCGAGGCCGCCAGTTCGCGTCGGCGGTACAGGCGCTGCCGGGATTCACTCCGCTGGGGGGTGCTGGCGCATGAGTCGCACGCATCCGGACGCGGATCGGACCCGTGACCCGAATCCTGATCCGGGGCAGAACCCGGATCGGCAGCAGGGCTATGGACTGGGCGCCCGAGTCGGGCTCCTCCTCAACCACCCGCTGAGCACCTACTACCTGCTGCTCGGCACCACGCTTCTGCTGCTCATCCTCGGCCTGGTGATGGTGCTCTCGGCCTCGAGCATCGAGAGCTTCCGGGTGCACGGTTCGCCCTACACCCTTGCCCAGCGCCAGGGGCTCTTCGCAGTGCTGGGTGTGATCGGGATGTTCTTCGCGGCGCGTACCTCGATCCAGTTCTGGCGGGGCCTCGCCTGGCCGATCCTGGGAGCGGCATTCGTCCTTCTGGTTGCGGTCCTGGTGATCGGCGTCGAGGTGGCCGGACAGCGCAACTGGATCGAGATCGTCGGCCCGTTCCGACTGCAGCCCTCGGAGTTCGCCAAGCTCGCTCTCGTGGTGTGGGGTGCGACGCTGCTGTCGCGCACCGGGCGTGAGGTGCCCACGTGGTCTGCTCTGCTCATGCCCGTGCTCCCGGTCGCCGCCGCCATGATGCTGCTGGTGCTTCTCGAGGGCGACTTCGGCAACACGATCATGCTGGCGGCCATCACGGTCGGCATGCTCTTTGCGGCAGGTGCGCCGATGCGACTTTTCGCGGTTCTTGCGGGGGTGGGGGCGATCGGGGTCATCCTCGTCACGCTCGCCGCTCCGTATCGCATGCAGCGCTTCACCTCATGGCTCGATCCGGAAGCCGATCGGTTGGGCTTCGGCTGGCAGGTGAGTCAGGGCCAGTACGCCCTCGGCACCGGCGGCTTCTGGGGCGTCGGACTTGGCGCGAGTCGCGAGAAGTGGGGCTCCCTGCCTGAGGCGCACACGGACTTCATCTTCCCCGTCATCGGCGAGGAACTCGGGCTGTTCGGAACCCTGTCGGTTCTGATGCTCTTCGCCGTCCTCGCTTTCGCGATCTTCCGACTGTCGCGCAACACGCGTGACCCCTTCGTCCGCCTCGCCTCGGCAGGAGTCGGCTCGTGGATCGTCGTGCAGGCCGTCATCAACATGGGTGGAGTGCTCGGCCTCCTGCCTGTCACGGGGGTGACCCTGCCCCTCGTGTCGTACGGCGGATCCTCCCTGATCTGGACCCTCGCGGCCCTGGGGATGCTCCTGGCCTTCGCCAGGGCTGAGCCTGATACTCGTCGAGCGCTGCGTCGCCGCAGCACGGCTCAATCACTTCGGCGGCGCTGACGTGCATGTCCTGCTGGCGGCCGGCGGGACGGCGGGGCACATCGAGCCGGCCCTGAACCTTGCCGACGCCCTGCGACGGCTCGATCCCGAGGTCGTCATCACGGTCCTCGGCGGTGAGCGTGGGCTCGAAGGAACTCTCGTCCCATCGCGGGGATTCCGCCTCGTGACCGTCCCCAGCGTGCCGATGCCCCGTCGCCCGGGGCGTGACCTCGTGGCGCTCGGCCCCCGTGTTCGCCGCACGGTGGATCGAGCAGCGCAGTTGATCGGCGATGAGCACGTCGATGTCGTGGTCGGTTTCGGTGGCTACGCGGCCGTGCCCGCCTACCTCGCGGCGCGCAGGACGGATACGCCCTTGGTGATCCACGAGGCCAACGCCCGCCCCGGCTGGGCCAATCGACTCGGCGCCCGCTTCACCGACCACGTGTATGCCTCCTTCCCGGCGTCCATGCGCGGTGCCCGGCCCATGGCACTTCCCCTGCGTCACGCCATCGCGATGCTGGATCGGCCCGCCCGACGGGAGGAGGCACGACGTTTCTTCGGCCTGTCGCCGGACGCGCGGGTCCTGCTGGTGTTCGGCGGCTCCCAGGGTGCTCAGCGCCTCAACACGGTGATCGCGACTGCCCTGCCCGAGCTTCGTGCCCGCGGTATCGAGGTACTGCACGCGTACGGCTCACGCAATGAGGCTCCCCGGCCGCACGCCGGCTATGTCGCGGTGCCCTTCATCGATCGGATGGACCTGGCCTACGCCGCGGCAGACCTCGCCCTCACTCGGGCGGGGGCGATGACCTGCGCGGAGCTCGCGGCGGTGGGGCTTCCCGCCCTCTACGTCCCGCTGCCCATCGGCAACGGAGAGCAGCGCCTCAATGCGCTGCCGGTCGTCCAGGCCGGTGGAGGTGTGCTCATCGACGACGACGACCTGACTGCGGAGTGGCTCGTCGATTCGGCGGCATCCGTGCTGCACGATGAGGGGAGGCTGGCGGCGATGGGGTCGGCGGCCTCCCGGCTGGGCGCCCGAGATGCGGACGATCAGCTGGCTCGAGCGGTGCTGCAGGCAGCCACAGGAGGGTGACGATGAACGACGCGTCGCCCCGCCTCGGCGCGCCGGCGATCCCCGCCACGCTCCATCGGGTGCACATCGTCGGCATCGGCGGTGCCGGCATGTCCGGCATCGCGCGAATCATGGTGGCCCAGGGCCTGACCGTGTCGGGCTCCGATGCCAAGGACTCCCGACGGCTCCAGGCGCTCCGGGCGATCGGCGTGGATGCACGCGTGGGCCATGATGCGGCTCTGGTCGACGGTGTCGACGCCATCGTCGTGTCGACGGCGATCCCGGCCGTGAATCCTGAGCGGGTGGCGGCGCGCGAGCGGGGCGTCCCGGAGCTCACGCGGGCGACGGCACTCGCCTGGGTGATGTCCGGCCATCGCGGTGTTGCCGTGGCGGGGACCCACGGCAAGACGACGACCACGTCGATGCTCACCGTCGCCCTGCAGCAGTGCGGTGCGGATCCCTCGTTCGCCATCGGCAGCGAGATCAACGAATCCGGGTCGAATGCGCACCTGGGATCGGGCGACATCTTCGTCGTGGAGGCAGATGAGAGCGACGGCGCATTCCTGCATCTCGCGCCCGTGGCCGCCATCGTCACCAATGTCGAGCCCGACCACCTCGACCACTGGGGCACCTTCGACGCCATAGAACAGGCTTTCCTCGACTTCGCTCGGGGCATCGCTGATCGGCGTGGCTTCGTGGTCGTCTGCGTCGACGATCGCGGTGGAGCGCGGCTGGCCGAGCAGGCGCGATCGCTCGGCATCGACGTGCGCACCTACGGGGAGTCCGACGGCGCCGACTACCGGCTCGTGGACGCGCGGTCGACCGGTGCCGGGTGGACCTTCGACACCGTGCATCAGGGAGTTCGGCTCGGGGTGATCTCGCTCCGGGTGCCGGGGCGGCACAACGCGCTCAACGCCCTCGCCGCCTTCGTCTGCGCGATGGGGCTGGGTTTCGCTGCAGCTGACCTGCGGGCCGGGCTGGAGGCCTTCAGTGGCACGCGCCGCCGGTTCGACTTCAAGGGGCAGGCGGCAGGAGTCCGAGTCTTCGACGACTACGCCCACCATCCGACGGAGATCGAAGCGACGCTCCGGGCAGCCCGTGAGGTCGTGGGCGAGGGACGGATCATCGTCGCCTTCCAGGCGCATCACTACTACCGCACCGCGATGTTCGTGGCGGAGTTCGGCGCAGCGCTGGGCCTCGCCGACGATGTCGTCGTCCTGGAGGTGTTCGCGCCCGGGGAGGAGCCCATTCCTGGTGCGAGCGGCCAGACCATGGCGGCGAACGTCCCCCTCGCCCCGGAACATGTGGTCTTCGAGCCTTCCTGGTCGGCCGTGGCCGGCCATCTGGCCGGGCGTGCTCACAGCGGTGACATCGTCATGACTCTGGGTGCGGGTGATATCGGCATGATCGCGGGCGAGGTGCTCGACCTCCTGCGGGATCGGCCGACCGGGTCATGAGCGCCCCTACGTCAACCCGTCCGAGGCGCGTCGACTTCAGCGATCCGGGGCCGCGACGTCGTCGGCGCATGCGCGTGGCGATCATCGCCGGGCTGGTGCTGCTCGCTCTTGGCGTCGTCTGGCTGGTGTGGTTCTCGTCCGTCCTGCAGGTGCGCGAGGTGCGCGTGGTGGGCATCGAGGGCGCGCGTGCTCAGGAGGCGCAGACGATCGCGGCGGTGCCTCTGGGCATCCCGTTGGCCCGTCTCGACGCGGCCTCCGCTGAGGAGCGACTGCGTGCGGTGCCCTGGGTCGCCAGTGCCGAGGTCCGGCGCGGCTGGCCCAGCGAGGTGGTCATCGCCGTGACGGGCCGCGAGGCGGTGGCGGCAGTGGCGGACGACTCTGGCCAGCAGGCGATCGATGACCAGGGTGTGGTCTTCACTCCCACCGAGCCGCTGCCGAAGAGACTGCCGAGAATCCGCGCGGAGGGTGCGGCGCTCACCGCTGCGGTCGCGGTGCTGCAGAGCCTGCCCCCCGACCTGCGTGATCGAGTGGTCTCCCTCTCCGCCACCACGCGGGACGATGTCGATCTGATCCTGCGCTCGGGCGACGAGGTCCGCTGGGGCAGCGCCGACCAGGCCGAGATGAAGGCGGAGGTGCTGCGCGTCCTGCTCAAACGCAAGGCTGACATGTACGACGTGTCCGCACCCGAACTGCCCACGACGTTCCGACTCGGGTGACGCGGGACGCTCCCCGCGGCGAGGCTCAAGAAGAGGTCGAGACTTTGCCTGCCGGAAATCGGCTTCTCACCTTGCGCATCACCCGTCACACGCCCTAATCTCCCGCCGGCTTGTGACCCGCTCGATTTTCAGCCTCACCTTGAGGTTGAGGGTTTCGATGCCGAGGAAGTTGCCGGGTGCAAGGGCCCGGCGGCACCGGATGAAGGGACGGACAGCCGTGGCGGCTCCGCAGAACTACCTGGCAGTGATCAAGGTCGTCGGTATCGGTGGGGGCGGCGTCAATGCCGTGAACCGCATGATCGAGGTCGGACTCAAGGGCGTGGAGTTCATCGCGATCAACACCGATGCCCAGGCCCTCCTCATGAGCGACGCCGACGTCA
>DMPC01000065.1:11096-13728 GCA_003456155.1 Actinomycetota bacterium
GACGTCAAGCTCGACATCGGTCGGGAGCTGACGCGCGGGCTCGGAGCCGGTGCGAACCCGGAGGTCGGCAAGAAGGCCGCCGAGGATCATCTCGAGGAGATCGAGGAGGTCCTCCGGGGAGCCGACATGGTCTTCGTGACCGCGGGCGAGGGCGGAGGCACCGGAACCGGTGGCGCCCCCGTGGTGGCGCGCGTGGCCCGCTCCCTCGGCGCCCTCACCATCGGCGTCGTCACCCGGCCGTTCGGTTTCGAGGGCCGACGTCGTCAGTCCCAGGCCGAGGCCGGCGTCGACTCCCTGCGCAGCGAGGTCGACACCCTCATCGTCATTCCCAACGATCGACTGCTGTCGCTGGCCGATCGAAACATCAGCGTGATCGACGCCTTCCGTCAGGCGGACCACGTCCTGCTCCAGGGCGTGTCCGGCATCACTGACCTGATCACCACGCCTGGCCTGATCAACCTGGACTTTGCCGACGTGAAGAGCGTCATGCACTCGGCGGGCTCGGCCCTCATGGGCATCGGGTCGGCGCGGGGCGAGGACCGTGCCGTCGAGGCGGCGGAGAAGGCCATCTCCAGTCCGCTGCTCGAGGCCGGTATCGACGGGGCGCACGGTGTCCTTCTCTCCATCTCCGGAGGCAGTGACCTCGGGCTGTTCGAGATCAACGAGGCTGCCCGACTGGTCGCCGACGCGGCCCACCCTGACGCGAACATCATCTTCGGGGCCGTCATCGACGACACCCTCGGTGACGAGGTTCGGGTCACGGTGATCGCAGCGGGCTTCGAGGGTGGCGAGCCGCCGGCGAAGCGCATGGCCACGGCGGGTGCGACGGCGCGACTGCGCGACAGCGACTCCGGCGATGCTCCTTCGGTCGTCGCACCGGGTGGGCCCTCGCGCACGATTGTCTTCGACGACGCCGACGACGATCTCGACATTCCCGATTTCCTGAAGTAGCACGACCTTCCCCCGTGCTCCACGGAACAGTGCAGGGGCTCCCGCCGTACTCCGGCGTGATCGCTGCCTCCACTCCCGGTGGCCGCCCAGTCAACTGGGCGGCCACCGGTCGTTTGGGCGGGGTCAGCGGGCCGCCGTACGAGTCCCTCAACCTCGCATCGCACGTCGGCGACGACGAGGACGCCGTCGCGGCCAATCGCGACATCCTCACAGGCCTCGTGGGTGCGACGGGAGTCGCGGTGACCGGCTCCGTCCATGGGGCTGACATCGCTCTGGCCTCGGGTCCGGGAGAGATCCACGGCATCGACGCGGTCATCACTCAGACCCCCGGCCTCGCGGTGGCCGCCCTCGCAGCAGACTGCCTGGTCCTGGGCCTCGTCGGGGATGACGAGGGGACGGTGGCCGCCGTGCACTGCGGCTGGCGCGGGCTGGTGGCCGATGTCACGGGATCAGCCGTGGCCGCGCTCCGCGCACTCGGGGTGGGCGTGCAGCACGTCGTGCTGGGGCCATCGGTGTGCGGGCACTGCTACCCGGTTCCCGGGGAACGGGCGGATGACGTGCGGCTCTCGTGCTCGGCTGCCGTCGCCGACGCGGCTCTGCTCACGTGCCGGGACGGTCAGCCTGGCATCGATGTTCGTCGGGGGGTGTTGGCCCGCCTGGCCGAGCTGGGTGTCGCCTCGGTGACGTCGGTCGACGCATGCACCGCCGAGCAGCCGGACTTCTTCTCCCACCGACGGGACGGCGTCACGGGCCGACAGGGGATCGTGCTGGTTCGGTGAGGCGTGCCGAGGGCGCAATGTCGACATCGCGCAGCACCATGACGACGAGCCCCACCGCGATGGCCGCCCAGATGGCGATGAGGCTCACCAGGGTGGGAAATGCGGCCCCTGAGACGATGGACGGCACCCGGTCCTGTCGACCGTCGATCCACACGAAAATCACGGTCGCGACGACGGACGCGACGATCAGGACGTCGGCGACGAGTACCAGGCCTGTGACGCGCGAGGCTGGGGCCGGAGTGCCCCTGCGGGCAAGCGTGATCGCTGCCGCGGCTGCCATCCACGTGAGGGCCAGCGCGATGCCGCCGATGGCGTCACTGGGTCGATGCCATCCGGCGGCCACGACCGCGCAGGAGACGGCGACCGCCAGCAGTGAGCCGAGGATCGCCACGTAGGGCCGCTGGCGCGGCGAGGCGAGGATGACCGCGCCCAGCGCCAGACCGGTGGCCAGCGTGGCGTGCCCGCTGGGATACGTGTTGAGGGCCTCCTTGGAGCCCATCAAGGACTCGTAGGCCGTCGCCAGCTCCGGCCTGGACAGCGCGGCCTTGAGTACCTCGGCCGAGGCGATGGCTGCTGCATAGGCGCCAGTCACCAGCGCAGTGGCCAGCCAGCGTCGTCGCAGGCCCCCGATCAGGACGAGCAGGAGGCCGAAGCACAGGAGTACGGGGATGGTGATCGACTCGAGCAGGAAGCGCTCGAGGGACAGGAGTCGACGGCCTTCCACCACCCGAGCGAGGTAGGCCTCGTCTCCCCAGGCCTGACCCACCCGGGTCTGGACGGCCAGTAGGTAGGCCAACCCGAGGACGAGCGCGCCGAGAGCGATCAGCAGCAGTGCCTGACGGAAGCGGTGCTGGACCGAGGTGACCATGCTCCTCCTCGCGTGCGGGCGTGCGGGCGTGCGG